>JAFSWM010000029.1 GCA_017444485.1 Bacteroidaceae bacterium
CTGCCGGATGGTCTCTGGCCGTGAGTCGAGTGCTTGCTTGAAGTCCCTCAGCGCGATGCCGAACTTCGTGGCGATTTTTACCTCGTTTCGTATAGGTTCCAGTGCCTCACCCACCAGTTCCTCGTTGGTGTAAGGCCCGTAGCACTCTGCCGTGTCGAAGAACGTCACGCCCAGTTCGTCGTGAGTCCGTCGAATCAACTTGATCATCTCCTGTTTGTCACGCGCCGGCCCGTAGCCGTGGCTCATACCCATGCAGCCCAGCCCCAAGGCTGATACCCGCAATCCCTGTCCTAATGTTCTCTGTTCCATATTCTGATTACGTTGTTGATTATTTGTATCCCAATCCATTTAGCCACTCGTTGATGGCATTGGACTGGCTGCCCGCATTTGCGCCGCGGGTTTGGAATCCTGTGGCATTGACGTTGGCTTGTGGTTCTTGCTGACGGATGACGCTGATGGCATCGGCCAATCCACTGCCCTCATGGGTGGTGAACACCATTACATTCTTGCCGCTCAGGTCATAGGCATCGAGGAAACTGTAGATGGGCATCGGCACGGTGTACCACCATACGGGGGTGCCGATGATGATGTTCTGATAGTCGGCGAGGTTTGTCAGCGTCGAGGTCAGTGCAGGATGAGTGCCAGCCTCCTTCTCATTGCGTGCAAAATCAGCCAGTTCGTTGTAAGTCACAGGATAGTAGCCATCAGCCACGGTAATGCGGTGCATGTCGGCTCCTGTGCGATCTGCAATCTGCTGTGCCACCCATTGGGTTGCACCCAACTCACGATCTTGGTAATTGAAAACCTGTGTTGCTCCCGTCAAAGCATCCACGCCATCGGGAACGGTCTTGGAGAAATACACCACCAGCGTCTTCCCGTTCGGATTGTCGATAGGTTCGGTTGGAGTGTTGTTGTCATCGTCACTCGAACAAGCGGTCAACAAGGTCGCCATCATTACTGCTGTAAATAGAATCTTCTGCATATAATAAATAATGTGTAAGTTATTTGACAATCTTTTTGCCGTCTATGATTTGTATGCCTCGGCCTCCGCAGGCCTGCATTCCGCCCAGTGTATATGCTCTTCCAGTGGCTGCGCTCTCACGCTTCACACCATGAATGGCACTCGTCTCATTGGCGGGAAAGAAGAACTGTAGGGCATGATAGCAGAACTCCCATACGGCATTGAAGTCGTGGCGACCGCCCTCCTTCATGTGATAGGAGAAGGTGTTGGCGTTGAAGGTGTCGGTGAGTTTGGCCATAGCCAGAGCCTGGTTGTAGGTCTGGTCAATGCGCACATCCTCGGTGCCCACGGCATACCACACATAGAAGTCGTCTTTGTAGGACGAGGCATTAACAAGGTCTGCCAGGAACTTTGCAGTTGCATCGGGATAGTAGGCTCCGCCATACATTCCCTGGCTCCAATTGTCGCCGCTCATGGGCAGATACATGCGGCTGTAGGGGAATGCCTGCTCGAAGACATACCACGTAGTGATGCTGCCAAGCGAAAAGCCTCCGATGGCACGATGGGCACGTGAGGCAAGAATGCCTTCGGGTGTCGCCTCAGTCAGATAGGTGCTGTAGCGCGTCTCAACGGTAGGGATGAGATAGTTCACATACTCCTGTGAGAATACAGCTGCCTCACGAGTCGATTCACCCCAGTCCTTAGAACGATTGTCCTTATCCCATGTGGGCGATACGGCGATGAACGGACGGCAGAGTCCACGCTGAATCAGGTTGTCGAAGATGTTTACCAACCCTGTGCGGCTGTTTCCGTTACGACCAAGGAAATACTCCTCGGCTACTCCTGTCCAGCCGTGAAGCAAGTAGATAACGTCGTACTGCTTCGACGGGTCGTAACCGTATGGCACATACACGTAGGCAGGCTTCCTCGTCGCGGGACGATTGCTTTGGGTGTAGTCCTTTGAATCATACTCAACCAGCTCAATCGTTCCCTGCTGCGTTGCCGCCTGAAAAAACTCCGACGGCACTGGCGTGGTGTACTGTATCTGGAACTCCCTTGGCACGTTGTCATTAGCCGAAACATCTGCTGTCTCTTTTGAAGCTCCGTCCGATGGACAGGCTGCACAAGCCAACATCGAAGTCATCATCATCATCGTAGTCATTGATTTTATCATATTCCTATTCCTTTGGAAGCCGCTCGTATTCCTCATTACTCAGCATCTCGTCAGTCCATACCACGGCAGGTCGTTCGGGATTGGTGCCTGCAGCCAGATGGGCGAAGCGCGAATGGGGTGCTGCACCGTGCCAATGCTTCACACCCGGCGGACACATCACAACATCGCCTGGATGCAACACCTCTACAGGCTGACCTTCAATCTGGTGGTATCCGATGCCGTCGGTTGCTATCAGTATCTGGCCTCCCGGATGGGTGTGCCAGGCATTGATGACACCAGGCTCGAACACGACGTAGTGCAGTCCGGGAGCACCTGCCACATTTGGAGCATCCACTGTATTTGCCAGACGAATCGGCCCGTTGAATGTCGGCAGCGTCATCGTCGTGTCCGGGGCTGCAAACATCAGGCTGTCAGTCGTGGTCTGGTGCGCATACTCCACCATATCTAATCCATTGTAGTATTCGTCTGAAATGGAATTGTCGCTGTCACCAGATGTTTCGGAAGGTTTCCAAGACGAATCGTAAATCACTACCTGAGAAAACCAGTTGTCCTTCGTGGCTCCGTGCCAATGGCGCACTCCTGCAGGAATCTGCAATACGTCACCGCGACGCAGAATCTGAGCGGGCTTGCCTTCCTCCTGATAGAGTCCTACACCATCAGTCACTAGCACAACCATGCCACCGTGACGATGCCAACTGCTGTGCGCCCCAGGGCCGAACGTCACGACATTGGTTTGTGGGAAGTTAAACACGGAATCTACGCTAATCAGCGGCTTCAAATAAGCCTCGCCTGTAAACGCGGGGTTGTCTATCCGCTCACCGATGGGAAAGGCAATCTGCTCCTTTGTCACTCCCGTTGTGGTCTGCTTGTGCTCGGCACACGAAGCCAGCAGCAGACCGCCCACGATGATTGCAAACAGTTTCTTCATATGCTTAAAATCCTATTTCGGTGAGCCACTTGTCAATCTTGTCATGCTTCCCCACCATATCCTTGCCACCCATCTCTTTGGTCACGATGCAGATGCCATCGCGATGGTCGCTCTTAGGTGTGGCACTCACGATGTCGCGCAGTGTCGATGACGGACCGCTGTAGGCTGTGCAGAACGGGATGACGATCTTGCCGCTCAGGTCGTACTGCTCTAAGAATGTGAAGACGGGCATCGGAGCCGTGTACCACCATACAGGGACGCAGACAAACACCACGTCGTACTGTGCCATGTTTTCAACCTTTCCTTTGATGGCAGGACGCTCGTCTGCCTCCTTCTCGGCCTTGGCATCCTCAGCGCAGGCGTTATACTCCGTGGGATATGCCTTTTCGCGGATGATTTCAAACTCGTCGGCACCCGTCTTTTGTGCGATGTAGTGTGCCGCCTCGCGTGTATTGCCACTCCATGAGAAGTAAGCAACCAGTGTTTTCTTTCCTTTCAAGCTTGTCATTTCTTTCTTTGTTGTTTCATTTGTTGCTCCACCAGCCTTTTGGTTGGTCTTGTTTGTCTTTGCCGTACAGACACTTAGTCCCATTACGGTCAGCAGCATCATAGCTGCCAGAGTTAGAATCTTCTTCATATTGTTACTTCACCCGTTGGCGGAATTAAATCAGTGCGTACTTAATCCTGCCTATGGGCTTGTTGTTAATGCAGTTGATGTATTGTAATGCGGTCATCGCACTGACTTTGCCCACTATTCTGGCAAAAAGACCGTAAGTTTCCTTGGCGTAGTTCTTGATGACGAGGAACTGGTCAGTAAGTTGTGAGAACAGAGTTTCAACCCTCTTTCTTGCCTTTGCAAAAGGAATGAAGGTCGGCTTCCAGTTCTTTTGATTGAGCCTGTAGGTACACTCAAGCCTGATGTTGGCCGTTTCGAAGAGGTCAAGCTGTATTTCCGCTCCGATATATCCCTTGTCACCGAATATGCTGCAATCGTGGTAAAACGGCTTGATGTCATTCAGATAGTTGATGTCGTGGACACTCGCCTTGGACAGGTCGTAGGAATGTATGACACCGCTCAATCCACAGAGTGCGTGGAGTTTATATCCGAAGAAGTAGCTGCCTTGGGATGCACAGTAACCGAAGTCAGGGGCTTTGTGAAAAGCACCAGTCCGCCCCATCTTACATCTCTTACCACGAGATACTCGACACACTTCTATCGGCTTGGAGTCTATGCAGAAGTAATCCTCGCCGCTATCTATATGATTGGCAATGCGGCTGCGTATTTGCTCACAAAGACCACTAACCGACTTGCGGCGGTCGTTGAACTGACAGCGGGAGATAAGGTTAGGGATGGAAGAACGGCACTCCTTCAACTTCGCTTCAAACAGCCAGTTCTCACTATCTATCTCCTCTGACTCGGCAGCCATGCTCAATGCGATGACTTCCAAATCAGAGAAACGAGGCACAGGACCCGGACGACGAACATTCCCCGCCTCCGTGACTAAATCTTCGGAGAAATCCTTGCATATCTCCAGAAATTTGACGAACTTTGTGTATAAGTTGCACATAACGAGATTGTATAACTTAAAGATTGAGAACTCTAAGTTACTAAAAATCTTCTATATATGCAACTTTTCCTTATACATTTTGCTAACTGTTTAATTCCGCCAACGGGTATAGGTGTAATTGTTTTGACGGTGCAAAAGTACGGCGAACCGCCCGAATGTGCATTTCACAAGAAGCGTCTACTTTTTTACTCTATGCGTAAAACGACACTGCCGCAGTCATTCAATTTTTTGTAGATTTGCGCCATGAAAGTAGATTTTCAGTATTCCACCGACTTCTATGCGGCAAACTCGCCTACATTGAGCCACACCTGTTTGCATTTGTTGTGTACGGCTGGCGAAGGTAGCTTCGTGTTTAACGAAAAGCCTTATCGCATCACGAAAAACGACCTGGTGGTGATACCTATGCCCAATAAACTGGAAGTTTTGAAGGCAGGTGCGGATCTCCTGGTTGAGTGGTTTGCAGCCGACTATAAGTTCCTGCAAGCACTCCTTCCCTCCAACAATTACAGCATCGGAGGTAGCATTTCGCTAAACCAAAATCCTGTTATCTCGCTCACCGCTGCGCAGGCAGATTGTATCCGCGAGGATTTCCAGCGTTTGTGCAGTCGTATGGGGGAGCACCATCTGATGTTCTATTGCGAACTGATGGGTAGCCTGTGTCTGACCTTGATATACGACATCTTTGAGGCCCATGCTCGGCGCGACACTACGGAACCCCATACCGACCGTGCAGGTTACATTGTCAAGCAACTCATGGATTTGCTCTCCACGGGAATAAGCCGTACGGAGCGTGAGGTGGCCTATTATGCCAACCGGATCGGCGTTTCTCCCAAATATCTGTCTGAAACCGTGCGTCGCATGACGGGGCATAATGTGACTTCCTACATCAATCGTCACACCATACCTATTTTAAAGGAATATCTGGCCGACGAACGCCTTTCGCTCTCCCAGATTGCCGACCGCATGAATTTCAATTCCCTTTCGTATTTCAGCCGTTACTGCACCAAGCATCTCGGCATTTCGCCTGGCAAGTATCGACAGAGCCTGCAACCTAAATATTTCGAGGTTTAAGGTTTTGAGCCCCTTATTACCATAAAACCTTACGACCTTAAAACCTTATAACCTCGTAACCTAACACCCCGCTTCGCAAAACGCCGCACGCGGACACGCCGCGTGCCAAAAACTTTGCGTTTCGTTTTCGCGGGCAAAGCGAGTACATTAAATTTGCGCGAAATTATTGAAAACGGGCGCGGAAAACTATGTGCCGCGCTTCAAACACACATCCTTATATTTATGTCAAAGAAATTCCAAGAGCGCGACCGTCTTGACCTGTCAGGGTTGGGCGATGAGGTGCTTGCCGAATGGGACGCACAAGACTTGTTTCATAAATCCATCAGTGAGCGCGAGGGCTGCCCCTCCTACGTCTTCTACGAAGGCCCACCTTCTGCCAACGGGCATCCGGGCATCCACCACGTGATGGCACGCACCATCAAGGACGTGTTCTGCCGCTATAAGACGATGCAGGGCTTCCAAGTGAAGCGCAAGGCGGGTTGGGACACCCACGGCTTGCCCGTGGAACTCGGCGTGGAGAAGGAATTAGGTATCACCAAGGAAGACATCGGACGCACCATTAGCATAGAGGAGTACAACGCCGCCTGCCGTGAGAACGTGATGAAGTTCACCGAGGAGTGGGTGGACCTGAGCCGCAGGATGGGCTATTGGGTGGACATGGAGCACCCCTATATCACCTACGACAACGCATATATTGAAACCCTTTGGTGGCTCTTGCGACAACTCTACGACAAGGGATTGCTCTATAAGGGATACACCATTCAGCCATACAGTCCGGCGGCTGGCACTGGTCTTTCTTCGCATGAATTGAACCTCCCGGGGTGCTACCGAGATGTGAAGGACACCACCGTGACGGCACAGTTCCGTATCCTCGACCCGCTGCCCGAAATGCAAGGCTGGGGCGAGGCGGCTTTCCTGGCATGGACCACCACCCCGTGGACGCTCCCGTCAAACTGTGCCTTGTGCGTAGGACCGAAGATCAAGTACGTCTGCGTGCGCACCTACAATCCTTATACTGCCGAGAAGGTCAGTGCGGTGCTAGCCGAGGCACGCCTCTCTGCCTACCTCAGTCCAGAGGGTGCAGAGAAGCCCCTGGAAAGTTATCAGAAAGGCGACAAGGTGATCCCCTACGAAGTGGTGGCCTCCTGGACGGGCGAGCAATTGCTCGGCCTGCACTACGATCAACTCATGCCTTGGGTCAACCCCGGCGAGGGCGCCTTCCGCGTCATCCCCGGCGACTATGTGACCACGGAGGATGGTACCGGCATCGTGCACATCGCTGGCACCTTTGGTGCAGACGACATGCAGGTGTCGCGCCAGAATGGTGTGCCCGCCATGCTCCTTGTTAATAAGGCCGGCAAGGAAGTGCCGATGGTGGACCAGCAAGGCCGCTTCTACCGCATAGAAGACCTTGACGATGCCTTTGTGCGCGAGCGTGTCAATGTGGCCCGCTACGGTGAGTTTGCTGGTCGTTTTGTGAAGAACGCCTACGACCCCGCTCTTTCCGACAGGGACGAGACGCTCGACGTGAGCCTCTGCATGGACATGAAGGCTCGCGGGCAGGCATTCCGCATTGAGAAACATGTCCACAACTATCCCCACTGCTGGCGTACCGACAAACCGGTGCTCTACTACCCCCTTGACTCGTGGTTTATCCGTAGCACGGCGGTCAAGGAACGGATGCAGGAACTCAACAAGAGTATCCTGTGGAAGCCCGAAAGCACTGGCACGGGGCGTTTCGGCAAGTGGCTCGAGAACCTGAACGACTGGAACCTCTCACGTTCCCGCTTCTGGGGCACGCCGCTCCCCATCTGGCGCAGCGAAGGTGGAGAGGAAAAGTGTATCGGCTCTATCCAGGAACTCTGGGACGAGATCGAGAAGTCGGTGGCCGCAGGCGTGATGCAGTCCAACCCGCTGAGGGAGGCTGGCTTCACCCCAGGCGACTACAGCGCAGAGAACTACAAGAAGATCGACCTTCACCGCCCCTATGTGGACCGCATCGTGCTGATCAGCGCCAAAGGCGAGCCGATGCATCGCGAAACCGATCTCATCGATGTATGGTTCGATAGTGGCGCCATGCCCTACGCACAGATACACTATCCTTTTGAGAACAAGGAAAAACTTGATTCCCGCACCGCCTTCCCTGCCGATTTCATCGCCGAGGGCGTGGACCAAACGCGCGGCTGGTTCTTCACGCTCCATGCCATCGCCACGATGGTTTCCGACAGCGTGGCCTTCAAAGCCGTCATCAGCAACGGCCTGGTGCTCGACAAGAAAGGCGAGAAGATGTCCAAGCGCCTGGGTAACACTGTCAATCCCTTCGCTGCCATCAGCAAGCACGGCATCGACCCCTTGCGCTGGTACATGATTACGAACTCCTCGCCCTGGGACAACCTCAAGTTTGACGAGAGTGGTGTGGAGGAAGTGGCACGCGGCTTCTTCGGCAAACTCTTCCAGACCTACTCCTTCTTCACGATGTATGCCAACGTGGACGGCTTCGACGCCAGCCTCCCTCAGGTGCCACATGCCAGCCGCGCTGAGATTGACCGCTGGGTGCTTTCTGAGCTCGGTACACTCGTCAAGAACGTCACCGCAGCCTACGATGCCTACGAACCCACACGCGCCGGGCGTATGATTGCTGCCTTTGTGACCGAGAACCTCAGCAACTGGTTCGTGCGCCTGGGCCGTAAGCGCTATTGGGCCGGCGAAATGGGCCAAGACAAACTCTCGGCCTATCAGACGCTCTACACCTGCCTGCTCACCGTGTCGAAACTCATGGCTCCCATCGCCCCGTTCTTTGCCGACCGCCTCTATAAGGACTTGACGGCTGGCAAACCTGGCGCATGTGAGAGCGTGCACCTCGATCGCTTCCCCGTAGCCGACGATACACTCATCGACAAGGATCTGGAACGTCGCATGCAGTTGGCACAGCGCATCACCTCCATGGTCCTTGCCATCCGCAAGAAGGAGCGCGTCATCGTGCGCCAGCCCCTGCATCGCATCGCAATCCCCGCCACCGACGCAGGCTTGAAAGCCGATATCGAGTCGGTCTGCCGCCTCATACTCGACGAGGTAAACGTCAAGGAACTCGAGTTTGTAGAGACCGGATTGCTCCAAAAGACCGTGAAGTGCAACTTCCGTGTGATGGGCAAAAAGTTCGGCAAGCTGATGAAGGCCGTTGCCGTAGCTGTGTCCGCACTCAGTCAGGACGACATCGCTCGTCTAGAAGGCGAGGGGCGTATCCTGCTGCAAGTGGAAGGTCAGGAGGCCATGGTGGAGCGCGACGATGTGGAAATCCTCTCGCAGGACATCCCCGGCTGGTCGGTAGCCCACGACGGCGCGTTGACCGTGGCCCTCGACATCACGCTCGACGAGGCGCTCAAGCGCGAAGGCCTCGCCCGCGAGGTGGTGAAGCGCATTCAGACCTATCGCAAGGACATGGGCTTCGACATCACCGACCGCATCAGGGTGGTCTTCAATCACAACACTACTCTTGCTGCTGCTGTAGAAACCCACTACAAGTACATTGCCTCGCAGGTACTTGCCGAGAGCATCACTTTCGACGCTTTTGCAGATGGAACCGAGTTCGACTTCGACGGATTGAAAGTCCTAGTCAACGTAGAACGTTCTTCATTGACAGTTGACCATTGACCATTAATGAAACCACACCTTGCCTGTATTGGCAATGGTCAATGGTCAATGTTCAATCATCAATAAAACAAAACCTTAATTAAAATCTATACTTATTATGGCTGAAAAAACTCGTTATAGCGACGAAGAGTTGCAAGAATTCAAAGAACTCATTCAGCAAAAACTTGAACTGGCTCGCGCCGAGTACGACCAAATCATGGACACGCTCACAGGTCGCAACACCAACGACGTGAGCGACACGTCGCCCACCTACAAGGCCTTGGAGGAAGGCTCGCTCACGCAGTCCAAGGAGGAACTCACCAACATGGCGGTGCGCCAGCAGAAGTTCATTCAGGGCTTGCAGGCCGCATTGGTGCGTATTGAGAACAAGACCTACGGCGTGTGTCGCGTCACAGGCAAACTCATCCCTAAGGAGCGTCTGCGCGCTGTGCCCCACGCCACCTTGAGCATCGAGGCCAAGCAGATGCGTGACCACAAAAGATAAACTCCTACCCGTGCGCAAACGCTCTGTCGTCGCCCTGGCGGTCATCTTCGCCGTCATCGGTATTGATCAGGTCGTGAAGTTCATCGTCAAGACCACGATGCCCCTTCACGAACACATCGCCGTAACCCCCTGGTTCCAGATATTCTTCACTGAGAACCAGGGCATGGCCTTTGGTATGGACTTTGTGGGCACCATGGCGCTGGCCCTGTTCCGCGCCGTGGCCATAGGCTTCTTCATCTACTACCTCGTGAGGCTCATACGCCGTGCGGCACCGATGGGCACCATTGTCTGCCTGTCGCTGGTTATCGCTGGTGCACTCGGCAACGTCATCGACAATTGCTTCTACGGACTGATATTCACCGAAAGTCCTGAGGCCTACCTCTTCCAAGGCCCGGCCTCGCTCGTACCTGTGGGGCAGGGCTACGGCGAGTTTCTCTCGGGGCGCGTGGTGGATATGTTCTACTTCCCCTTGTGGCGCTGGCCCGACTGGCTACCGCTGCTGGGCGGGGAGGTGTTCTTCAATGCCGTGTTCAACGTGGCCGATGCCGCAATCACCTGCGGCGCCATAGCGCTCTTAGTGGTCTATTATCTGCGTGCATGGCGTGAAGGACGTTCGGAAAAGGAAACAACCGAACCTGTCACTAACGTCGGCCAAGAATAAACCTCTATGCGTTGCTGCCACACCCTCCTCGCACCACTCCTCGGCATTTGCCTCGCGCTTACGTCGTGCGGCAATCGCCCCGATGGCGTGATGCGTCCTGGTAAGATGGAGGATGTGCTCTACGACTACCACATCGCTCATGCCATCGTGCAGAGTCAGACGCCGCCAGGCTCCGAGCGCGACAAGGCATACGAAGAAGCCGTGTTCCGCAAGCATGGTGTCACAGCCGACGAGTTCTATGCCTCGCTCCGCTACTACGAGGCGCACCCCAAGGAGTTTGCAAAAATTTATACCAACCTCGACGAACGCTTCAACGGCGAGAGCGGTGCACGTGCCGGACAAACAGCCGCGGCCAATGATGAACGCAAGGGTAGGGATATCTGGCCCGCCGCCCGCCAGTTCGTACTTTCCTCACAGGGCAACAACCGCTACGATTTTGACATCCCCGATGTGGCTGGCCTTAAGGCCGGCGACCGCCTGGAGTGGACTTTCAGCCTGCGCTGGGTCTACTCGCAGGGACGCAAGAACGGAACAGCGCTGATCGTGCTCCGTTTTGCCAACGATAGTATCGCCACTTTTTCGCAGCCCCTCTATGGCACAGGCCTCCAGACGCTCGTTGCGACAGTAGGCAAAGACATTCCGAAGAGCGTCAGCGGGTTTGTCTATCAAGACTGCCCGTGGGACAAGAAGGTGAGGCTACTGATGGTTTCCGACGTGGCGCTGCGGGTAATAGAAAAGCCCGCTGGCGACACGGAGCCAACCCGTCTGCCCGACACCCTCTCGCGCCGACGCACGCCACCTGCGTTTGCCGACAGTGCCTCGCCAAGAGCGGAAGGGCTGAAACTCGCCAAGGATTCTGCTGCCGCGCCTATTCCACCGCCCACACCTGGTCGTAGGCTCTCGCGCGAGGAAGGAGAGCGCCGCATTCTCGACAGCATCCGTGTGCGTGAACGAGGACGTCAGCCCCACTTCCAATGAGGTACTCTGAGTATGCCCCGAGCCACCTAACTAACCCTTTTCACGAGACGCAATCAAGCATCTATTTTTTAGCCCCACAGACGTGATGAAAACAAGGTCCGTGTGACTTTAAAGTCACACGGAGTGACTTTAAAGTCACAAGCCAATGGTTTTTTCTAAGTCCCATATAGTTTCTCCCACCGGCTCGGTGCGCTTTGCCGTGTTGCGCTTGCACCTGCCCGACGGCACCTTGCTCATGCGCCAGGTGGTAGAGACGCACAACGGCAGGTATGTGCGCCATTACCCCTTGCAGGAGGAAACGCCGCATACTCCTTGGCTGCGCGGCGACTACTATGTGGAAAACCCCGATCAGCCCGATGCGCGCTGAGGGCGGGGGATTGTTGCGGCGCGCCACGTTTCCGCAACTCCGAATTCTTTTGCCGCTCTGCGCCGGAATAGTAGCGGGCCGCACGTTCTGCGACACACTCTCGCCCTACACGCCGTGGGTAGCATTGAGCGGCGCATTGCTTCTCCTCCTCTCGCTCCTGTTGCATCTTCGCCGACACAACGTTGCGCGTATGGTGGCCGCTGTCTGCCTGATGTCGGCAATAACTGCAGGCGGCATCCTCCTCGTCATGTCGCAGATCGGTGGTGTGCGCACCGCGTGGCCCAATGAGGCGCGCGACTATGTGGTGCGCGTGGTGTCGCTCCCCCGTGCGGCGGTGCGTAGCACAGGTGTCGAGGCCGAGGTCGTTCGTGGAGATTTCGCGGGCAAACGCATACGTCTTTATCTGCCCGCCGCTTCGCACCCCGTCGCCGGCCAGCGCCTGCTCGTTCATGCAGAAATTCAGCAACCACGGCCCTCAGGAAATCCGTATGCCTTTGACTTCCCCGCGTATCTGCTCACGCTGGGCATCAGTGGGACAGCCTATGCCGCGCATTGGTGTGCGTTGCCCCAGGAGCACAGTTTCTCGCTGCGGCAGTGGGCTTTGCGTGTGCAGGATGCGGCAGTGAGGCGCTTGCAGACGCACTTCCCCGATAGCGAATCTGCCATGCTTGCGGCGATGACCGTGGGCGACAAGCGTGCACTCACCTCCGAGGTGCGCGAGGCGTTTGCTCGTACCGGCACCAGCCACATCCTTGCCCTTTCCGGCCTCCACCTAGGCATCCTCTTCGGCCTCTATCAGTTGTTTGTCTTAAAAAGGCTCCACCGCCGACGCTTCAAAATCGTTGCCGTGGCAGTAGGGCTGTGCCTGGTATGGCTCTACGCTCTCGTGGCGGGGATGCCAATTTCCTTGCAACGCGCGGCGGCCATGCTCTCGTTGGTACAGGTGATGCAAATTGCGCGTCGCAACACACTGGGTCTCGACCGCTTGCTCGTGGCGGCCTTGCTCATACTCTTGTGTGCGCCCCTCGCGCTCTATGATGTGGGTTTCCAACTCTCGTTTCTCTCCGTGGCGGCCATCATGACGCTCGTACCCCTCTTTCCTGAACTTCCCACCAAATTCAACTCCGTGGTGCGGGTAGTTTATTCCTCTCTGCTCGCCTCCCTCGCCGCATGGCTGGGGACGTTGCCCGTAGTGGCGTATTATTTTCACACCGTGAGCCTGACCAGCCTGCCCGCTAATCTGCTTGCCGTGGCGGTGGTCACGGCGTTGTTGGCGCTGTGTGCGCTATTCTTCGCTCTGCCTTTTGCGGCGGGCTTGTTGGTGCCCTGTATGAGGTTCTTGCTCAATGTGTTGACGAATGTGCTGGATTTCTTCTCGGCCCTGCCGGGCAGCACCCTTGAACTCTATCCCACAGCCACTGCCGTGTGGCTCACGCTGGCCGCTCTCGACGCGTTTGTGTTGTACCGCCTACGGCGCAACAGGGCTTACGCCATGGTCTGTGTGCTGACGCTCTGCTCGTTGGTGGCGGAGGAGGCATGGGCACACCGCCCGGGAAGGCACGGGCAGCAACTGGTTTTCTACAACCTCTGGCATGGTTCCGCGATGGAGGCTGTGCGTGCCGACGGCGAAGCCTATTTGTGGACGCACGGCGAGGGGGCATTCGCCGATTTCGAATATGTGGCGCGCGACTTTCACCGGCGGGAACGCATCGCTCCGCTGCACAGCCTCACGCGTCCGCATCGTGACAGTTTGATGCTGTATGCCCCGCCGCTGCTTTCGTTCGGCGGACAACGCGTGGCAATCTTGTGTGAGAAACAGCCCCGCTTGCCACATCATAAGTCGGTTGACGAAGGGCCTGCGGTGGAGGTGGATTATCTCTTCGTGGCCAGGGGATACAGCGGCAGCCCCACCGAATCTCTCAAACGCTACCGTCGCGGATTGGTGGTGCTCGATGCGTCGCTCGGAGAGGGCTACCGCCGCCTGTGGGCCGCCGCTGCCGACTCCCTGCACCGACCTTTCCACGACATGAAGCACCGAGGTGCGCTTGTTGTGCGAATAGAAAACGAGTGAACGCCCCTGCGTCCACCCGTTGGTGTAGGTCAGCCCTGCTATGATGTTCAGCGTGGGCTGTGTGTTGGTTGAGTAGCGTGTGGCAGTGCCTTATTCGGGTTTCATCACCACGCCGCGTTGCCGCCTGCCGTCCATCTTTATCACACAAGGGGCGGGCAGACGCACCACACGCACATGGGCCGTCTCTTCCTCCGCCGGCAGTGCGTTGAGCAGCGCCTCATCGAAATGCCCATCGCCACGGAATGGGTTGATGGTGAAGTAGCCCACGCCGAAACTGGTGAGGTTCTGAAAGAAATGCGTACCCTGGCTCGGGTCCACTTGATATTGTTTCAGCCCTTGTTCCACAATGACGCGCGCACCACAGATGTGCGACCACTTCACAGGGATGCCCAGCCACGGATCGCTGCTTCCCCAGCGTCCAGGGCCTACGAGCACATATCCGCGCTCCTCGCCGAGCAGACGGTTGTTGATGGCGGCAATCTCCTCGGCGGTCTGTGGATTAGCCGCGGCGTCGAAGCCGTCGCTGCGCACATACACCACGGTATCTACATCGGTGGCAATGCCGTTGCCCAGCACGCTGTGGCTGGTGATGAGCGTCTGGTCGTCGGGGATGAGCGAGAGGTCCTCTTCCACCTGCTGCTTGCTGTCCACGATGGGGCGTATCTGAAGGAGGTAGAAGTCGGCGCGCTGTGCGTCGGGGCGTATGTTCATGGCAAACTCAATCTCGACAGGGCGTCCCATCTCTTTCTGCCCGATTTCGAGCAAGCGCGCCACGGTGGCGGCAAGGGGGAACGCGTCGTGCTGGAGGATGTTGGCGAACGAAACCACCTTGCGCCCACGTCCGGTGGCTCCTTCCCAGAGCATGTCGCTGTCGGGGTCGTAGGTGGACACCACATATTTGAACGTCTTGTCGGCATCGGCATCCCTGACGGCAACCGACTTGAGGTTATAGCCGTCGTCACGGCCTGGATCCACACCGCTCAGCGTGAGGTCGAGGGCACAGAAGCGGCGCTGCGTCTCGCGAAGCGCCATGTCGGTGCTCGACAGTTGCAGGATGTGACGCGGATGGGCCGGCGAGAACTTGAGCGTCACACCGCCGTCAACGATGTATTTGCCTAGCCCCAAGGCCACGCTGGCCACACCGTCCTCGGCACGTTGTTCCCCGATGGGGTAGAAATTGAGCGAGCGTGCCACACCCGAGAGGGTGGGGTAGAAGAGCGTGCCGTGAGCCGCTCCTACCACCTCCTGCAGCACCACGCCCATCTTTTCTTGATCGATGACGTTCTGCGTGGCTTGCATATAGGCCTTGGAGTCCTGATAGAACACACTGGCATAGACGGCCTTGACTGCCTTGCAAAGGGCTTCGAGGGCCACGTCCTTGTCCTCGCCCACGGGCACCATATAGGTGGCATACACGCCGGCAAAGGGCTGATAGTGCGCGTCCTCGAGCACACTGCTGGAGCGCACGGCCACTGGGTGACTGACAAACTGCAGATAGGAGCGCAGATCGCTGACCAGCATGTCGGGCAGTGGCACACGCTCAAAGGCTTGGAGCAGTTCCTCGTCGGAGGCATCGGAAAGGGCTATCTCGTAGAGGTTGCCGCTCTCCATGAACGTATCGAAGTAGTCGGTGCAGATGACCACCGTCTTGGGAATGCGCACGGTCATCTTGTCGGTCTCTAAAGTGGGGTAGCGACGAAGCATCTGGGCGATGAATGCCAGGCCACGCCCCTTGCCGCCGAGAGAGCCCCTGCCCATGCGGGCGAAGTGGCTGTACTCGTCGTACATGTCCTGACGGTAGTTGGCCAGCACGCCCTCGTTCTTCAGCCGGCGGTAGTTCATGATGAGGTCGAACACCAACTGACGGGCCTCGGCCATGTCCTGGTACTCGTCCACGTCCACGTGCTTGAGGATAACTGCTGGCGGAAACATGGCGCGGGAGAAGAAGAATCGGGAGAAGTGGTTGTGACGGAGGTGATAGCGCATGGCCTCGTCGGGGATGGCGAAGACATTGTGCTGGAGGTCCTTGAGCGTCTTGAGACGCATCAGTTCCTCGCCGCTCTCGGGGTCGATGACAACAAAGTCGCCGAAGCCAAAGCCACGCCGCACGGCGCGCCGCAGGTCCTGTGGATAGGTCTTGCTGTTCTTGCTGATGAAGTCGGCCTCAAGGTCGGCAGCCAGGTGGCGTGTGCTTTCCTCGTTGCTCTCAATGATGATGGGCAGATAGCGGTCAGACTGACGAATGTGTTGTCCGAGTTTGTAGCCGGCCTCGGGGTCTTTCTCCCCGCCGCGATTGAAACTCATGTCGCTCACCACGCCCAGGATGCGGTCCTTGTAGAGTTCGTACAGACCGACGGCCTCTTCGTAACTGCGGGCGAGCATCACCTTGGGACGTCCGCGCATACGCATCGTCTTGAGTTGTTCGTTGAGAGCCTCGCCAGCGAAGAATTGGCTCTGCTCAAGCACATAGCGAAACAGGTGGGTCAAGGCGCTGCTGTAGAAACGCACGCTGTCCTCCACCAGCAGGATGATCTGCACGCCCACGCTGGCGCAGTCGTGCGGCGCATTCCACTTGTCCTCGATGAGTTTCACGATGGCTACAAGCAGTTGCGGGTCGCCCAGCCACGAAAACACATAGTCAATGCCCGAGAGGTCGTCCTGCTGAATGCGCTTGGTCACCTCGCGACTGAACGGCGTGAGCACCACGATAGGGATGGACGGGTGGCGGCTCTTGATCTCCTTCGCCTCGTCGAAGATGTCCTTCTTGTCCATGTTGGGCAAGACGATGATGAGTTCAAAGTTGCGCTCGCCGAGCAGTTCCAATGCCTCGCGCTGCGTGGTCACCTGGGTGAAACGTGGGGGGTAGCGCAGGCCGAGGTGGGTGTATTCGTTGAAGATTTCCTCGTCCACCCGCCCGTCGTCTTCGAGCATGAAGGCATCGTACTTCGAGGAAAGCAGCATAATGTTGTAGATGCGGCGGTTCATCAGGTCGGCGAAGGGCGTGTCCTTCATCGCCACATCTTTCAGTCGGGGTATTTGGCTCATCGGCGCTGGGATAAGAGAGGAATGCGGGTGATTTTCGTGCGGCAAAAGTAGTCAGCGCGGCGCAATGGGGCAAAGAAAGCCCTCGTTTTCTGCGTCTTCAGCACAGCCCAAAACGACAACCGAGGACAGACCAGCCAGTCGTCCTCGGTTGATAAGGGGGGGAAGTGAAAACGAATGCGCCTTAGAAGCGGCAATATACCTGGCAGCCGAGCGTGTTGTAGTTGCGGTCGGCGCTGGTCTTGTCGTGCGTGAAGTCGTATTCGGCCTGGATGAACAGGTTCTTGTTGAAATAGTACGTCAGGGTGATCTCGTAAATCTGCTTGAGGCTTCCCCACGACTGGTCATTGCGATAGCAGTCCCAGCGTCCCATCAGTTGGAAACCCTTGTACTTGGGCAGCGCGCCCTGCACGTACCAGGCATCAGCATGTTGGGGGGCTGCGGCGTTGGTGACGCAGCGGCCTTTGCTCCATACGTATTCGCCGCGCACCTGCCAGTCGCCCATATACTCTGCACTGACACCCCAACGAATGCGGTCGGTGCTGGGCAGGGTGTTCGGGGCACCATTGTATTTCTCATAGGTGTATTTGCCGTTCCAGCCGAAGCCGCCGATACGCATGCCTTTCACGGGAGAGATCCAGAGGCCGCCGATGAGGTCTTTGAAGTTGTCCTTGTCGGTATGGTTCACGCCTTGGCCGTTGAAGAAGCCAATCTGATAGTGCAGAAAGCGATGGCCATCGGCCATGGGGAAGAAGTCGCCCTGCACCTGCAAGCCCACGTCGCGACCGTTGCAAGCGTGCTCGCCCACGCGGTCGCTGAAGCCCACGAGTTTGGTGGTGGCCTGGGAGTAAGCGCCGAAGCCCACGTCGAGCGGGTTCATGGGATTTTCGTAGCCGAAACTGCGCTTGAACTGGCCGAGTTTCACACGAAATTCCTTGAAGCGCTGCCACTCCACAAAGGCGTCAACGATGCGTGCGCCCTTGTCCTCACCGGGCGAGCCGTTCACCTGGAGTTGCAACTTGTAGTAGAAATCCTTGAAGGCGTGGCCGTCCACATAGAGACGCACGAGGCGGAGGTCGAAACTGCTGTTGCTCTTCAGTCCGTCCTGATCGCTGAAACTATATTTGCCGATGATGTAGCCGCCGAACTTGATGTCGCTGCCAGTGGCGGCGAGAGCGTTCTGCACAGCAGTCACGGCATTGGCGATGGGCGAGGTCTTGGGCTCGGAGGCCGAAACGCTGTCGGACGTTGTCTCTGTGACAGGTTCTACGGGGTCCACCTCGGCACGCGAGGTTGCCGCACCCAGAAGGGCAAGGCAGAGGATGAGTGCTTTTTTCATAGTGTGTGACACCTTATTGTTTGAATTTCTTGGCTTGTTCTTCGATGAGTTCCTTGTCGTCGAAGTAGTTGATACGCATGGCGCAGCGCACTTTGTCGAGGGTGCGGGCGGCGGTGGCGCGGGCTTCTTCGCTGCCTCGGCGTAGCATGTCGTACACGGCGGGGATGTCTTGCTCGTACTCCTTGCGGCGGGCGCGGATCGGGGCAAGTTCGGCGTCAAGAATCTTGAGCAGGAACTTCTTCACCTTCATGTCGCCGAGACCGCCACGGGTGTAGTGGTCCTTGAGCGCATCAAGGCTCTCGTACTCGGGCCAGTATTCGGCAAAATGCTCAGGCTTGCAGAATGCGTCGAGATAGGTGAAGACGGCGTTGCCCTCGAGGTGGCCAGGATCTTCTACGTGGATGTGCTCGGGGTCGGTGTACATGGACATCACCTTCTTCTTCAGCGTTGGCGCGTCGTCGCTCAGGTAGATGCAGTTGCCGAGGCTCTTGCTCATCTTGGCCTTGCCGTCGGTGCCAGGCAGGCGCAGGCAGGCAGCGTTGTCGGGCAGCAGGATGGAAGGCTCCACGAGCGTCTCGCCGTAGATGTGGTTGAAGCGACGCACAATCTCGCACGTCTGTTCGAGCATCGGCTTCTGGTCTTCGCCCACGGGCACGGTGGTGGCTTCAAAGGCCGTGATGTCGGCGGCCTGGCTGATGGGGTAGGTGAAGAAGCCCACAGGGATGCTTTCGCCCCCAAAACCGCGCATCTGTATCTCTGTCTTGACGGTGGGGTTGCGTTGCAGGCGCGACACCGTCACCATATTCATATAGTAGAACGACAGTTCGCACAACTCGGGGATTTGCGACTGAATGAAGATACACGTCTTTTGTGGGTCGAGCCCCACGGAGAGGTAGTCGAGTGCTACCTCGATGACGTTGTCGCGCACCTTGTCGGGATTGTCGGCGTTGTCGGTCAGGGCCTGTGCGTCGGCGATGAACACGAACATCTTGTCGTAGCCGCCCTCGTTCTGTAACTGCACGCGACGGCGCAGCGAGCCGACGTAGTGGCCGATATGGAGGCGGCCTGTGGGGCGGTCGCCGGTAAGTATTACTTTGGGCATAATGTTTGTGGGGAGAAAGGTGGTTTATTTGTCGAGCGCCACACTGCCGCTGCCGATCTGCTGGCCGTCGGCGAAGATGTAGGCGGAATACCTGCCAGGTGTGATGAATTCCTCTGCGGTGACATGAAGGGTGACACGCAGATCCTCGCCGGCATATTCCACGGTGCGCTTAGCGGAGTACTGAATGCTCTTGTCGTGATAGGTGAACGAACCGGCGGGGGCCACCACTGTGCCGTCCTGTTTCATCAAGCGCACATAGACGGCGCGGTTGCCAGTGCGGGCGGTGCTGTTGCGTGCAATGGTGAACGACACGTCGAAGCCCGTCACGTCCTTTGACTTCTTGGCCTCCTTGCCATTCTTCTTGATGGGGCGCACACTCACGCCGGTGGCGTTGAGGCGCGCTGCCACGGCCACCTGCTGCGACAGGCGGTTGCGCTCGCCAGTGAGTTCCTCGGCACGGCTGTTGGCACCGGCGGCCTCGCGGCGGGCCTCGTCGCGCTCGGCAATGAGCGTCTCGTTGCGGCGTTGCAGGGAATCCACTTGCCGCACATAGTCTTGCAACACGGTGCGGACTGTAGTCAGTTCTTCGCGAAGGCGGCGGATTTCGGCGGCGTCGCTTGCCTTTACCTCACGCAGTTCGGCCAGCAGGCGGTTGGCTTCCTGCTCCTTCGCTTCAAGTTGGCGGCGAAGCGTGGTGTCTTTCACCTGAACGCGGAGCACACGATATTGGCGAGCATACTCTTCGTATTCGTTCTCCATCTCGCGGCGGTCCAGTTCGGCCAGTTCACGAAGTTCTTCAAGTTCGGCCTGGGTGCTGTCGGAGTGGACGTTGCGCAGACTGTCGGCAATAGCGGCTGCCTTGTCGTTGTCAGACTTCTGACGGCAGGCAGAGAAGACACCAGCGACAAGGACGAGGGCGGCGAGGGACGCTATGGTATGTAGACGGAAACGCATAGGTGGGTTGCGGGATTATTCAATGACGGTGACCCACCCGTGCGTATCGGGCTCAAGGCCGTACTGTATGGCGCGGAACTTCTCGTAGAGGCGTTTGCTCACAGGGCCGGGCTGCCCGTCTTTGGCGATGACGTATTCCGTACCGCGCTCCAGGTCCACAATCTTACCGATGGGGCTGATGACGGCGGCGGTGCCCACTGCGCCGGCCTCCTCGAACTCGTTGAGTTCCTCGATGGGGATCTGGCGCTTCTCTACCTTCATGCCGAGGTCGGCGGCAAGGTGTTGCATGCTGTCGTTGGTGATGCTGGGCAGGATGCTGGTGGACTTCGGCGTGACGTAAGTGTTATTCTTGATGCCGAAGAAGTTGGCTGCGCCGCACTCATCAATGTACTTTTTCTCCTTGCAGTCCAGGTAGAACTCGCAAGCGTAGCCCGCGTCGTGAGCCACCTTGTTGGGCAGGAGCGAGGCAGCATAGTTGCCACCCACTTTGTAGGTGCCAGTGCCGAGGGGCGCGGCGCGGTCGTAACTGCGCACGATGGCGTAGTCGTTCGTGGCAAAGCCGCCCTTGAAATAGGGGCCTACCGGTGTGACAAAGATGAGGAACAAGAACTCCTCTGCCGGATGCACGCCCACCTGCGGCCCTGTGCCGATGAGCAACGGGCGGATGTAGAGTGCAGCACCGCTCTCATAGGGCGGCATGAAGTCTTCGTTGAGTTTAACGGCACGCTTGGCCATTTCCACAAACAATTCCGTGGGCACCTCGGGCATCATGATGCCTCGGCTGGTGGCTTGCAGGCGTGCAGCGTTTTCTTCAAGGCGGAAGGCGCGAATCTTGCCGTCGGGGCAGCGGAATGCCTTTTGTCCTTCAAAGGCTTCCTGGCCATAGTGCAGGCAAGTGGCGGCCATGTGTATGCTGATGTTCTCGGACGAGGATACTTCAATCTCGCCCCACGCGCCGTTGCGCCAATAGCAACGCACGTTGTAGTTCGTGCGAACGTAACCGAAGGAAAGGTTCGCCCAGTCTAACTGCTGCATATCGTGATCGTGTTTTATGACTTGCGCGCAAAAGTAGCAAAAGAAACAAAGCGGCGCGCGTGTGCCCGCAAAAAACCGCTCACCCCCGCGGCTGCTCAGAGCGTTTCGGGGACAAAACGCAATTTTTTCTTCGCAAATCTTTGCTACTTTGGCGGCGGGGTGTACTTTTGTGGCACGTTTGACGCGCACGGCCATACCCCTCTCTGCTATTCTTGCTAATATATATAAATGGTGTGGCCGCTTGTGGTGACACGACAGACGATACGCATTCTCAGAACAACAAACTTTTTCAAACAATCAAATTTATTCACAACAACCAAAATCCAAATCATGGACACAACAAAAGCAACTGCACCTCAGGGTGCTGTGAAGGCTGCCTCCAAGGCAGCTCCGAAAGCCAAGAAGGCCAGCAAAGGCTTCACCGGCATCAAGCAGGGTATCTATGTGATTCTCGCCTGCGCCGTACTGGCCGTGTGCATCTATCTCTTTGTGTTTGGCCACCTGAGCAACTTCCAGGGCGGCGACAAAGTGGCTGGAACGTTCTCCGTATTCGCTCCGAGCGATGTTGAACTCAGCCCCGCCAACCTCATCGGTACTGTGTACAAAGGCGGTTTCGTGGTGCCTATCATCTGGACGCTCCTTTTCTCCGTGATAGCTTTCGCCATTGAGCGCTTCTTCGCCATTCGCACCGCTTATGGTAAGGAGAACCTCGCCAAGTTCGTTGAGAAGATCAAGGCTGCCCTTGCTAAGGGTGACATGGCCAAGGCTCAGCAGATTTGCGATGCACAGCAGGGCAGCGTGGCCAACGTAGTACGCTCCACACTCAACAAGTACGAGGAGATGGACAAGAACACTATCCTCACCAAAGAGCAGAAACTGCTTGCCATCCGCCAGGAACTTGAAGAGGCCACCGCTCTTGAGATGCCTATGCTCCAGGAGAACATGCCTATCGTCGGCACCATCGTCAGCCTTGGTACGCTGACCGGTCTTCTCGGTACGGTGCTCGGTATGATACGCTCCTTCGGCGCCATGAATGCCGGTGAAGGTGGTGCAGACTCCGCAGCCCTCGCAACGGGTATCTCCGAGGCCCTTGTGAATACGGCTTCTGGTATCGCCACCGGTGCAGTAGCCACCATCACTTACAACTACTTCACCAACAAGATCGACCGCTTGACGTTCAGCCTCGACGAGGTGGGCTTCAGCATCGTAGAGACCTTCAACGCTACGCACTAATCCGCATAAGCATAAACCTGCAAGGTAAACAAGAAAGACAATGGGACGATTTAAAATCAAAAAACAAGACACGTTCATCGACATGACGCCGATGAGCGACGTCATGGTCCTGCTGCTTACCTTCTTTATGCTTACCGCCACTTTCGTTAAGGACGAGCCTGTGAAGGTCGTGGCCCCCGGCTCCGTGTCGGAAATCAAAATCCCCGAAACCAACCTCCTGACCATCTTCGTAGAGAAGGGTGGCAAAGTGTTCATGAATATGGACTCCCCCAAGGGCATGGAGAAGTTGGCCAAAGAGATGAGGAAGAGCCACGGCTTGCGCCTGACAGACGCAGAGATGAAGGAATTCGTCAATGTAGCCATGTTCGGCAGCAGCAAGTCTCAGATGGCCGCTTGGCTCAAACTCGAGAACGCCGAGCGCAACAGTTACCTTAACGATAACCCCAAGGCGGGCATCCCCTGCGATAGCACACACGACGAGTTGAAAGAATGGGTTGGTGCGGCACGCGCCGTCTGCGGTGAGGACATGGGCATCGCCATCAAGGCCGACAAGACCACGTCCTACGCAGTAATCAAAAAAGTGATGGACTCGCTGCGAAGCATCCACGAGAACCGTTACAACTTGATCACCGCCCTCAAAAACGAAGAGTAAGCTATGGCAAAGACAGGTAGTAGCAAACAAAAGAAGATGAATGCCCGCGTCGACTTCACGCCGATGGTGGACATGATAATGCTCCTGGTGACGTTCTTCATGCTCTGTACCACGCTCATCAAGCCGCAGACGATGGAAATCGCCATGCCTTCCGATGTGGAGACAGACGCGCAGAATCAGACGCAGGTGGCGGCCAACAAAGCCATCACCATCCTGCTCGGAGCAGACAATACCCTCTATTATTGCGTAGGTAACCCCACGGAGGTGCCCTTCAAGAAGACCGAGTACGGCAAGGATGGCATACGGCAGGTGCTCATGAAGCAGAACGCCGACGCCCTCAAGCAGGTGCAGGCCTTGAAGGACAAGTTCGCTATGGAGCAGAGTTCCGACCCTGAGACGTTCCGCAAGAACAAGGAGGCCTTCCAGGCCGCCCTCAAGGAGATCAAGGAAGGCAAGGAGACGCCCAGCGTCATCATTCGCCCCAGCGACGCGGCCACCTACGACAATCTGATGAGTATCCTTGACGAGATGCAGATTTGCAGCATCGGTAAGTACGTGATTGACAAGTTCACCGACACGGAGCAAGGCTACGTCGACGCTGCCGAAGGCGGCGGGGCGGCTCAGTAAAACACCGTAAGAAACCATGGCAAAGATTGATCTTATTTCCAAGCAATGGTGCGACCTCGTGTTTGAGGGACGCAACAAAGAGTACGGTGCCTACCGCCTGCGCGCTCATGCCGGTAAGCGCAACATGTACGCTTTCTTCACGCTCTGTATCTTCGTGGCAGCCATCTTCGCCCTCATCGGCCTTGTGAACCTGGCCGAAGCGGCTGTGGAGGCTTTTGAAGACGAGAGCGCCACCGCACTCTCCCAACTCGCAGACGTCGACGAGGAGACGGAGGAGGAGAAGGAGACAGAGCCCGCGCAGATTCCCGCGCAGGAGCACAAG
>JAFSWM010000030.1 GCA_017444485.1 Bacteroidaceae bacterium
GGCGTGGACGTAGAAATCAAGGTATAGTTTCTCAGCAAACAATTATACTCAGTCAGTATAGTGGTGTTCTATAAATTAGGGTTGAATGATTTTTTAGCGATTGTTGCTTAGATTTTGATTTAAGTTCGCAGCAGCATAGCGAGCTATGGTGCAAGAACTTAAAGCAAAAGATAACAACAAGCGCAAAAAAGCATCAAGCCTAAGCCTAATCACAAAGAATATGTGACTGCCTAATTTATAGAATACCCCTATACACCATCGCTTTCATCTCCGTCTCCTTGCCTCTTTTTCTATGCGGCAAGGAGACGGAAATGTTTTATATGGAATCATCAACAGCGTAGAGCCATTCCGCTGAAAACAAAACGAAATACAAAATCAAATCCGTAACGTCGGTGAAATCTGCAAATAAATCACAGACAACATGAGCAATATTTGAAATCATTGCTATATTTGCAGCGGAATGTTCATAATAAAGGCATTCCAACACAATACGAAGAAGCGCTATGCTTTTCTTGTAGTCCGAGAACGTAGGAACTTTTCGACTAATAACAAGAAGTAGGCATGTCGGTTCTCGCGTGTACACGCGTGGGACTGCTTTACCCCATTCTTGTTATCAGGTTTTCCTACGACCTTCGGACTACGGTGGCATACAGTCCCGCGCTTTTTCGTGCGCATAAATCAACCGCCGATCAGGAATGGTAGGCAGGAAAACTGTAACCAACGGATATACATAATCACAAAAAACAAAAACCATGAAAAGGATCTTTTTCGCAATCGCAGCCCTCTTTGGTTGCGCCGTTATGAGCCACGCTCAAACCAATTTCGTCGCCACACTTCAGCACGAGGGTGAGCTTACCCATTTTTATGGCACACCATCATTGGCTGCGGCCTACAATGCGGCCACAGATGGTGACATCATCACCTTATCGGCTGGAACGTTCACCTCGCCCGGTACGATAACAAAAGCGATAACCCTGCGCGGCGTAGGTATTGGTACAGCAGAAAGTACACGCATTTCCACCGCCACGAACTTTCAACCCAATGACAGCACAAAAGTTATCATTGTAGAAGGTATCACTTTTAACACCACCACAAATGTGGTAAATGATGCTTCAAGCTCCGGCCAAGGGACTATTAGATTTATAAAATCTCAGTTCAATGGTCTTTATACCACGAATGCAACATCTTATTCTACGGTAAAAGGTCCAGCCGTAAGAATGTATAATTGTAGAAGCACCGGTTCTTTCTCCCTTTCAGAATCATATCCAGACTTCAAATTATATAACTGTTTTATTGGTAGTATCAGTAATTCAGGAAATAGTCTGTCAGCAGCCACCTTTGTCAATTGTGTTATCACTTACGTCTACTCCGACAGCAAAAACATGAACTTCTACAACTGCATCTTTTTTTGTAATACCTATAGCGGCCGTTTACATTACAGTAGCACGTGTCAAAATTGTCTTGGCGTTGGATATACTTCTGTATTTAATGATATCATCTCTGGCGGAAATAACAAAACTGCGTCAAGTGCCGCTTCTGTTTTTGCTACCTTTACCACACAAACATCAAACCCGTCGTATTTAGAGACTTTTGAATTGACAGAGGCTGCAAAGGAAACCTACATTGGCACTGACGGCACTCAAATTGGCATGCAAGGAGGTAGCTACCCCTTCTCAACGACCGTGCAATATCCTATTGTGACAACGTTCAATGTCGATGCTCAGACCAATAAGCAAGGCATTCTGAACGTGGAAGTGGATGTGGATGAAAAGTAATTCCATTATGTCAAGATGAGACGAACATTAAAACTATTGCTCCTCTTCGGGCTTGGCTACCTCCCCATAGTTGCTCAAGAAACGACAGAGAGCATCATGTCTTCGTACAGCATAACTGGTTGCCGATATTGGTTTGATAGTTCCTACCAAGTCCAACAGACAAGTTATGCAAAAGGCAAGATAACGTTTGACGTTTCTGCGCTTGAAGACGGCTTCCACACGGTGCACTACCAAGTGGTGGACAGCAAGGGAGAGGTGTCGCCGGCACGCACCGCGCCGTTCTTCAGGGTGAAAGCGACGGAAGAGCCTTTCAAGGACTACACCGTAGAAAGCATCCGGTATTGGTTTGACAACGAATATGCACCCCGAAACGCGGCATACACCGCAGGGACATCCGTCATTGACGTCTCCGCGCTTGAAGACGGCTTCCACACGGTGCACTACCAAGTGGTGGACAGCAAGGGAGAGGTGTCGCCGGCACGCACCGCACCGTTCTTCCGGCTGAAAGCAACGGAAGAGCCATTCAAGGACTACACCGTAGAGAGCGTGCGATATTGGTTTGACAACGACGCGACAACCACTCTGTCAGCAGCATACGAAGATGGGATTACGATCCTCGACCTTTCAAGCATGCCCGAGGGTGTCCATACATTATGTTATCAAGTGATAACCAATGATGGGCAGGTATCTCCCGTACGGTCTGCGAGCATAGACCGCTGGATCTATGATATCTATATCAGCCACGATACGGAATATACCGACAGCACCATCAGCAGCGACCCATTGTTTGCCTCCCGGCCTGATTTGAAGCTACATTTCTTGCCGAATAGCACGGACATCCGCGGCCATCTGACAGTGGACGAGGGCACAACGTTGTCTCTTGGTAAATATGTTCATACAGCCAACTGGGGGAGTAAGAACGATGCCAACAAATACACAAAGACGGGCTTGGATTATTACCATCCTACCACGTTGCTTAACAATGGCTTTATGCGTGCCGACAGCGTACTGGTCAAATTGAATTTATACCGTGACCGTTGGCACTTCTTCTCGCTACCTTTCAACACAAACATTGAAGACATCAATGTGCCAAAGGGTACCTATTGGGCATTGCGCCGCTACGATGGAGAAGCGCGGGCGACTGGCCTAATGGACGAAACCTGGCAGAACCTGCATAATGGAGATCAAATAGAAGCGGGGAAAGGCTACATCATCCAGATGACCAATGAGAGCGATGAGCAGACGTCATGGCTTACATTCAAAAGTATTAACGACACAAAGAAGAACAACATCTTCACCACCGAGGACGTTACAACATCCTTGCAGGAACATCAGGCAGAATTTGCGCACAACCGTAGTTGGAATCTTGTGGGCAATCCCTATCCATGCTTCTATGACACACGCCATCTCTCCCTGGCTGGCAACATCATCGTTTGGAATGGTAATGGTTATAGGGCATACTCTCTTACTGACGACAATTATGTGCTGATGCCATTCGAGGCCTTCTTCATACAAAAGCCTCTGAATGCCGATGTTATTACATTCAACCAAGGAGGTCGCCAGCACACCAATGAAGTGCTTCAGGCCCAAAACAGTCGCGGATTGTTTGCCGGTGTCCTACAAAATCGCCGCATTTTGAATTTTATGCTCAGCGATGAGGCATACACGGACCATAGTCGTGTGGTTATCAGCGAACACTCCTCTTTGGGTTACGAATACGACAAAGACGCCCCGAAATTTATGGAAGCAACGCCACAGACACCTCAGCTTTTCAGTGTGGAAAGTGGTGTACAGTATGCCATCAACGAAAGGCCAATGAGCGACGGACAAATACTGTTCTCCCTATTTGCTTCTACCGACGGCGAATACCGCTTCTCTGTTGAAGGAGATGCAAACAACATCTCCGTATTTGATTCAGAGACAGGCAGTGTATGGTTGTTGGCAGATGGTGACTATGTGTTTAACGCCACAAAGGGCTTTCATAGGGCCCGGCTTCTTGTATCGCTCAATGGCGAAGCAACTGCCATAGCACAAGTAAGCGCGTTGGATGATGGCGAAATTAAGGCAGCTCATGGCCAACTCTCTTTCAACTTCATGCGCGACAAACACGTCAAAGTGTTCAGCCTTGATGGCCGTACGCTATTCAACAAAGTAGTGAACCAAGGCAACATAAGTCTTTCGCATGGTGTCTATATTGTAGATGTTGAAGGAAAGACTATGAAAATAATGATTAAGTAAGAAAAAGCGATGAGAAACATACAACTAAATCTTTGGGCATTCCTTCTTTTCACGTTGGGTACTCTGTTGCCATCTGACGCTTGGGCAGACGGTGGTCACCGACTTGCCGTAACCGCTAAGCCCACAATAGCTGGCTCTTTCAACACGAGTGCAGCTGAATTGCAAGCAGGTGAGACCATTCACCTATATGCTTATGCTAAGGCTAACTTCACATTCCTGCGATGGACAGATGACCAAGGCAATGCTTTGTCAGAGCAATCTGACTTTATCTTCACAATGCCTGACCGCGATGTGACACTTACGGCTGAATTTGAATATAATCCAGCGAACCCCGCCAATCCCGCTCGCAATTATTGGAACAAAGATTTGGGAGAGGTCATCGTGGATGAATTCACCACAGGCTCATTGGCAAATGCCGTGAAGAGCGTTATTGGTGACAACAACACCAACAACGTTCAAATGATTACCGTGGCCGGCGTGATGAATACTACTGATTTCGGTATCATCAACACCTATTCGGCTTGCACACTGCTTGATTTGAGTCGTGTTTCGGGTATCTCACAGGTGCCAAGTTATGCCTTTGACTATACCAATATAAAGTCTGTGTATCTACCAGCCTCGATAGAGAAGATTGGCAACCGCGCTTTTTATGAATGTAAACAGTTGTCATCGCTCTTCGTCTATGCCATGACACCGCCGACGCTTGAAAGCAATGTCTTCACTAATGTGTCCGAGGACCTTGTGGTTTATGTTCCCGCCGCTGCAATCGCACAATACCAGGAAGCTTCAGGCTGGAAGAACTTTACGCTTCTGCCCATTCAGGAAGACATCCGCAGCATATCAATCTCCTTACCCGATGGCTCAAGCCCTCAGGATTATGCGCAGATGTGGTTGGAACTGACCAACACCAAGAGTGGACAACGCATGCACTATGTGATGACTGAGCGACAGACCTACACCTTTGCCAACATCATCCGCAACACTTCATGGAATGTCACCCTGCGTAACGAGCGTGGCGACGTGTTCGGACAGATAGACAATGTGGAGGTGAAGGACGAGGATGTCACCGTCACGTTTGCCTCGCTTTCAAAGCCACAAAACGTTTCACTCTCCGTGCTTACTCCCGATGGGAACGATGTTACAAGCCAAGTGCAAGTGACATGGACTGATGCACGGGGCAAATATGTAGCACAGGGCGCATCGCTCTCTGGTCTGCCAGCAGGCTATCAGGTGAACTATCGCATGGTGCTTTCGCAAGGGCTGGCAATGGCTTACGAAACACCATCTGCAGTAGAATACACCTTGGCTGACGGAGGTAATTCACTTACCTGTCAGCTGCAAGCCATCAAGAAACTGACTATTTCTGGCAATGTGAAAGATGCCTCGACAGGACTACCATTAAGCGGAGCAGTCATTAGTGCCTCTCAGACATTTGGAGGCAAGTACAGCAAGACGCTAAACGCAAAGACTGACGGCAACGGTGTGTTCACGATGGAGATATTCAATGTGCCTACTTCTGTAGCTATTGCTGCCACCGATTATATCAGCCAGACGTTGGACTATTCCAATAACGAGTTTAGCGAGTTAACCGAATTTATCGTCCCCGATGTTTCTTTAAAGTCTATCACAGGAGCTACTATCTCCGTAGGCTTCACCTACACTACTGTTGAAGGCGAGACCCAGAACTGGTATAGCGACTACCAGAACGTTGGCTATACATTATATAATATCACGCGCGAGAAACCAATCACTCAGTTCAACGTGCAATATCCGCAGATTGTACTGTTAGAGGAGGTGGAGGATGGCGACGTGCTACGCTTGACCGCCACAAGCCGCACCAATGCCTTCAAGTCTGTGGAGACAACGGCTATCGTTGCAGAGCAGAGAGCCGAGACCACATTTGCCATTACGGAGCTGGGCCGTATCGAGGCGTTGTTTTCCAAAACGGGCAATGCGATGGTGGTTGGTTCGCTGTACGATGCTGCAGGTAAGTTGGTGAAGACATACGACTATGCCAATGCCAAACTGACCATCAGCGACCTTACCGACGGCATCTATACACTCGTATCAATGGGTAGCAGCCAGCTGTTCAACACCATCTATGACCTTGCCCAACTGCCTCAGACAGGACTTGTAGAGGGTTCGGACTATGTGCAGAACGTGGTAGAGGTAAAGAGCGGCACCATTAGTCCGATAAGTATTGACGAGGTTCCCACGCTTGACGAGAGCAAGCTCTATTACACAGGTGACAATACATCGTTCACGGTAAACAAGCCGAGCATCGTGGCTGGCAATTACCTCACGCTGACTGGCCGCATCGACTTTAAGCCTGCATACGCTACCAATGTCAGCAACGTGCAGATGATAGTCGACCTGCCCGAGTCGTGCCAGTTCGTGGAGAATAGTGTTATGGTTGGCAACAGCACCAGCAGCTATACGCTGAATGGCAAGCGCATCACCATCCCCATGACGCGCTACACAGACCGCGTGCGCTTTTGCATCATTCCCACGCTGGGCGGCGAGTATGCTCCCAGTGCATTTGCACAGTTCGACCTCAACGGCGAAACAGTGATGCAGCCTATTGGTTCGGCAAATTACACAGCCAAGGACTTGTCTATCTCCGTACCATCAATAGTTGACAAGACCTCCATCCCCGTAAGCGGAACGGCTATTGGTACCTCTTCCGTTGAAATCTATGACAATGGTGTGCTGATTGGCCAAACGACCTCTTTGGCTAATGGAACATGGGCAACAACGTGTGAGCTGAATGAGCCGTATAATCTTTCCATACATGGTATCTACGCCAAAGTGACAACAAAGCAAGCCCTTGAACTACAGTCTGAAATGGTGAGCTGTCAATACGACATGAATGCCATTAAGCCAAAAACAGTAACCATGAGTTTTTATAATTCATGGTTGAGAAATAATGTGTATGTGGTTTTTGATTTCAGCAATTATTCAACAAGCACTTCTTCATATATGTTTTATAAAGGAACGGATATAACGTTTATGGCTGATTTGACAAATAATGACACGACAATGGTCCAAGGTGTAACCATAAATGTATATACGGACAAACATGAAGTGAGGAAACTTCGGGCTACGTACGATAAGAAAACAGATCGTTGGGTTGCCGTGAGTCATTTTGAATCAAAGAATCTTCCAGTAAATATTGATGTTGATATCGTTACAAAGTCGTCTGTCTATGCCGATAGGACTAAATACAATACCTATTTTTCCGAAATAGATGTGCAAAGAAAAAACATAACAGATGTTCTGACAAACATATCTAATCTTGAAACGGAAGCTAAAGATATCGAAATACAGGAAACGAATAATCATAACTCATACTTGGCTTTGCTGTCCGTACTGAATGGCATAGATAATGACGATGAAACATTGGAAAAATTGGTAGACTATCTTAATGCTACTAATCTGTCATCAACAGTCTCTATTGAGGATTTCACTCCTAATTTGCCAAAGGATATAACGCAGCAATATGTAGATGATTTGCTAGCCCGAATTGATTCGTTAGTCAACAACCAGGTTGTTAATGACTTTACGAAGGTGGATAGTTTGATGGAAAATGCCACTCACCTATTGTCCGAGCAAAATGACTCAATCGACATCATGTCATCACTTAAAACAGCATTGAGTGACACCGTGACTATAGAGACTAAAGATGGCATCTACCAGTTTAGAAGAATCGCCATTGACTTTGCTGAAAGAATGTCAATTGTGGATGCCGATACTGCCATGTTGGAAATGACCGATGGTTCATCAATAATGGTGCTGTTCAATGAATCTAACGAAATGTTGGTCATTGATAGTATTAGTCGCACGGCGTGGGTGATAGAGCTAATTGAAGGTATGGCTCACCAGAATTTTTCCAAAGCTTTTAGAGTGAAAAAAGGGGCAGGATTTGTAGACTCAATGAATGAGGCACGGAAGAATATTGAACTTCTTATCAACTCCATCTATTCTTTTCTAAAAGGAATTATTGATGAAACTAATGATGAACTGAATAAACTAAAAGTTTCATTAGATGATTTACAAAGCGAACGAGCCATATTGTTGGGCAGGAGCGCAGGAACACATCAGCAGATGGAAGCAGTGGAGCGGGAACTCAGAATATTGCAGAGTAAAGGCTTAGATGATTTCTCTGATATAATGAATGGTGAGACCAAACAATTTAAGATAAATGAGCTAAAGGCAAAACGCTTACGATTATTGGGGGAAATTGATCAGATGGATGGAAGAATAAAGAATTTGGAAAAACTTACTAAAGGTCTGAATGCAAAGATTATTGGCGTAGCCGCTTTTTTGGGACAGGCTAAAGAGGCGCTTGACTTGGTCCAGAATGCTTATACCACGATTTATTATGCTGTGGCTGCCAGAAACGATCATCAGCATTGGTATGGTTTAATTGACAATATTTTACCCTGTCCAGATGATGATGAAAAAGCACGAAGGCTGAAAGCAGCAGCAGAAGATAATTGGACGGATATTGCATGGGAAAAAGGCTACTATCCAGCTGTGGCCATAACAGGCATTTCAACCATTATCAACGGCTATATGATGACCAATAAGGGTGCTAAGTTCTTAGCACAATTTGTCGTGGGTATTCTTACTGATTTCATGACGAATATATCTTCAGTTATGTTCAAGAAGGCTCAGACGGCTTCAAGGCAATGGTATCCAATGCGTTATAATGAGTATTTAGAGTTAAGCTGCTCAAAAAGATGTGGGGAAAGTGGCTATTCTACGAAATGTCCTCCTCCCCCTAATGATGATTCTGACGATAGTGGCAATGAGGGAGACTTTAAACCCATTAAACCTATTCATGACCCCTCTGGCTATGTCTATGAGGGTGTGTTCTCAAACCGTATAGAAGGAGCCACCGCAACTGTGTATTACAAAGAAGAAGTAGAGGACATGTATGGCGACCTACACGAAAACATTGTGAAGTGGGATGCATCGGAGTATGCTCAAGAGAATCCTCTGTTTACGGATGAGAACGGTTTCTACCGCTGGGACGTGCCTCAGGGCCTTTGGCAAGTGAAGTTTGAGAAAGAGGGCTACGAAACCACTTATTCGGAGTGGTTACCTGTTCCTCCGCCGCAGCTTGACGTGAACATTGCCATGAAGCAGAACGTGCAGCCAACGGTGAAGTTGGCTCGTGCATACGAGGATGCCGTGGAAGTGGAGTTTGACAAGTACATGATGCCCGAACTGCTAACTACAGATAACATCATGGTGATGCAGGGCAGCAAGGCCGTTGCTGGTAGCGTAGAACTGCTCAACAACGAAACATCCTACGAAGGGAGTAGCGAAACATTTGCATCAAAGATTCGTTTCAATGCCGCCCAACCATTCACAGAGCAAGAGATAACTCTGATGGTGAGCAACCGCGTGAAGAGCTATGCGGGCATCCGTATGCAGGACGACTACCAACAGGCGTTCACTATTGAACAGGAAATCAAACAGATTGTCAGCGATTCGCTGACGCTAGTTGGATACGGCGAAAAGGCTACGCTCACGGTCAATGTGTTGCCCGCCTTGGCATCAAAGGGCAAGATGCTTACTGTGAAGACATCCTCACCCATGATTCTTGGCGTGGAAACGGAGCAAGTAGTCATAGGCAATGACGGAAAAGCAGAAATCTCCATTTCGGGTGAACTACCCGGCACAGCTGCCATGATCTTCTCAGTGGAGGGAACAGATAAGACAGCCGTGACTGTAGCCAATGTAGAACAGATTGTCCATATGGTTGCTACCCCGTTAGCCAGTATAGCTTCTGGCACTGAAGTTGAAAAAGGCACAAAGATTGAACTTTCTTGTGGAACGGGAGGTTCTATCATTTACTACACACTTGATGGCTCCTGCCCTTGTGACAACACCGCCGCTCGCAAGATATATGATGGTACGCCTATTGTCATCTATGAAAACACTGTTATAAAGATAATGGCCACAGCAGACAATATGTTCGACAGTGACGTGGCTGTTTATACTTATACGGTGAAAGATCCAACGGGAATTTCCGATATAACGTTGGACGGACAGATTCAAATATCTCCTCTTCCTGTGCGAGACAAACTGAATGTGACAGCAAACGACAAGCTCATCAAGAGTGTCGCCGTCACTTCAATGAACGGCGTTGTGGTTGCTTCATCTGCAATCCCTGCAAAGAAAGTATCACTTGATGTGAGTACCTTACCAGCGGGAATCTACATCATCAGCGTCACGACAGAAGATGGTATTCTTAGTCGGAAAATCTTGAAAGTTTAGCGCTTGGAAAAAAACACACTATTAGTTGGCAGCCTCATCCAGAGTTGGATGGGGCTGTCATATAATGTATGAAAGAAGCGACTTACTACGAAAACTGGCGCTTACAGCATTGCTATTGCTTGCTGGTCGTTTCGCAGATTGGGAGATGAGGGGAAGCGGTGGGGAAATATGAGGGAGAAAAAGAGGAATTTGGCATTCTTGCTTGGCGAAATGCAGAAAACGCCCCACTTTTTCGACGTGGAGTTTTGCTTGTTTTTCAAACAAATATGGGTTTCTTTTTAAGTTTTTATAAAAAATGAAGAGCCGAGTGTGGGGAAAGGTGGGGAACTGTGCGTACTTTTGGGGCGCAAAACCTGAAGAGGGATGTTATTCAGCGGTTCTGTCATAGCAAAAATGGATGCGAAAGGGCGCGTGTTCTTCCCCGCGGCCTTCCGTAAGCGTCTTGGTGCAGGCGAACAGCAGTTCGTGCTGCGCCGCGACGTGCACCAGCCTTGCTTGACTGTATTCCCGCTGAATGTTTGGGAATCAGAAGTGGACGTGCTCCGTGAGCGCTTGAACCGCTGGGACGCCCGCGAGGCCATGATCTTCCGCAGCTATGTGGGCGAGTCTGAGCAGATTGCGCTCGACGCTTCCGGTCGCATTTTGCTCTCCAAGCGTTGGATCGAGGCCTTAGGCATTGACCGCGAAGTCACTTTCGTGGGCTTGGACGACCGCATTGAGATTTGGCCTGGGCGCGTGGAGAGTTTCGTCAGCACAAAGGAATACAGCGATGCCGTACAACAAGTCCTCGGCGGTGCGATGCCTTAACCGATAGGCGCTGTTTGTAGGCAAACCGGCAACTCTTATGACAAAAGAGACGGAATATCATGTGCCCGTATTGCTCCGTGAGAGCGTGGACGCACTCTCGGTGAAACCTAATGGCACGTACTTCGACCTCACCTTCGGTGGTGGCGGCCACAGCCGCGAGATTCTCTTTCGTTTGGGCGATGGCGGACGGCTCTTTGGCTTCGACCAAGATGCCGATGCCGAGCGCAACATCCCACAGAGCGATGCGCGTTTCACGTTCGTGCGCAGCAACTTCCGCCACCTGGCACGCTGGGCTCGCTTCTACGATGCTACAGGGGCCGACGGCATCCTTGCCGACCTCGGTGTCTCCAGCCACCACCTTGACGATGCTACTCGCGGGTTCTCTTTCCGCTTCGACAGTCCCCTGGACATGCGAATGAACACCAGCGGTGGACAGACGGCAGCCGACATACTGAACACCTACAGCGAGGAGGACCTGACGCGCATCTTCCGCACCTATGGCGAGTTACAAAACGCCCGCCGCCTGGCTGCAACAGTGGTGAAAGGGCGCACCAACGCCCCGCTGCTCACCGCCTCCGACCTCACTCGGCTCACCACCCCGCTGATGCCGCGTGCCAGGGAGAAGAAAGAGACGGCCAAACTCTTCCAAGCCCTGCGCATTGAGGTGAACGGCGAGATGGACGCGCTGGCAGAGATGCTCAATGCCGCAGCCAAGGTGCTACGCCCTGGAGGTAGGCTCGTGGTCATCACCTACCATTCCTTGGAAGACCGCATGGTGAAGAACGTGATGCGCAGCGGAAACATGGAGGGCCATGTGGAGCAGGACTTCTTTGGCAGGACAACATCGCCCTTCCGCCCCGTCACTGGCCGGCCTCTCATTCCCAACGCTGCCGAACAAGCGTTGAACCCCCGCAGCCGCAGTGCGAAACTCAGGGTGGCAGAGCGCACCGAGGCCGTATGACCTAAGAGAGATAACAAAGGAGAATAAGCATACACGAACGCGAAGAACACGAAAAGCGAAGCGACAATGGCGGACAACAAAGAAATAGGAAAGGAAAAGGAAACAATGTCGCGCAGCAACAGCGAGCGCAGGGCGGAACGCGCCTTGCGCGACCTGATCGACATCGACAACGAGCAACGCTCACGCATCACTTGGCGCAGCGTCCTCGGCGGCGACGTGCTGGCTGGGGGCTTCTTCCGTCGCTATGTGTTCTTCATCCTGCTCATGGTGGTGCTGCTGGTGGTTTACGTCAGCAACCGCTATGCCTGCCAGCAGGAGTTTATTGAGCAGACGCATCTGCTCGACACGCTCCAAGACCGTCGCTGGAAACTCCTCACCATCACCAGCGAGATCAAAGAGAAGACGCGCCGCAGTTTTGTGGAGGACCACCTGGGCGACAGCACCCTTGGCACCTCCACCCAGCCCCTCTATCAGTTAGAAGTGGAAGAATAACCCATTCTCAGCCCCAGCCATGAATTTCCCATCGAAAAAAGTAATACCGCGCTACATGGTGTTCGCCGTCCTGTTTCTTCTGGCCGGCGTAGCCGTGGTAGTCAAGGTGGGCTACCTGATGACCGCACGGCGCGGCTTTTGGATGGAGGTGGACAAACGCTTCGTGCGCGAGGGCGACACGCTCCCTGCCACACGCGGCAACATCCTGGCCGCCAATGGCGAGGTGCTGGCGGCCAGCATCCCTGAGTATGAACTGTACATGGACTTCATGTCCTACGAGAAGGACACCGCCCGCCGCGCCCGCGAGCAATTCACGCGCGACAGCACCCTCGTAGCCTCGCTCGACTCCATCTGCAACGGACTGGCAGAGGCTATTCCCGGCACCACGCCCGAGCAGTTTCGCAATCGCATCCTCGAGGGGCGTGCTCGTGGCAGCCACCATTGGAAGATCTACAGCCGCCGCATCAGCCACGTCCAATACAGCCGCATCAAGACGCTGCCCGTGCTGCGTCAGAGCGTTGGGGCGGGCGGCTTCACCGCCGAGCGATTCTTCAAGCGCAAGAACCCTTATGGCAAGATAGGCCTCCATACCGTGGGCGAACTCTACGGCGGCATCGACAAGCCCCGCTCCGGCCTCGAACTTAGTTTCGACTCCTTGCTGAAAGGCACTCCCGGACTCGCACACCGTCAGCGCGTGTTCAACACCTACGCCAGCATTGTGGACAAACCCGCCATCGACGGCTGCGACGTCCACACCACGATGGACATTAACATGCAGGACATCGTGGAGGACGCGTTGCGCGAGCGGCTCGCCACTCTCGACGATCCGCGGGCCGCAATGTGCATCCTCATGGATGTGCCCACGGGCGATGTCAAGGCCATGGCCTCACTCACCAAGGCCAACGATGGCAACTTCTACTACATGGAGCACCGTGCGCTCACACAGTTGCTTGACCCGGGCTCGGTGTTCAAACCCATGTCGTTCCTCGTGGCTTTCGACGATGGCAAACTCAAGCCCGATGACATAGTGGACGCACATGGCGGCGTATATATGTTCCACGGCATACCGCTCAAGGATTCTGGCTGGCAACGCGGTGGTCCAGGCAAGATAAAGGCTTACGAAGCCATTGAACGCTCGTCGAACGTTGCCGTAGGCACCACCATCGACCGCCTCTACCGTTCCAACCCCCAGGCCTTCCTTGATGGTCTGCACCGCATCGGTGTGGACGAGGACCTACACCTGCAAATCCGAGGCTATGCTAAGCCTCACATCAACAAGCCCGCGCCCGGCCAACCTTGGTCGGCCACCGCACTGGCGTGGCTGAGCATAGGCTACGAGTCGCAACTGCCGCCCATCACCACCGTCACCTTCTACAACGGCATTGCCAACGGCGGACGAATGGTGCGCCCGCGCTTCGTCACCCACGTCACACGCGGAGACGAAGTGGTGGCCGAATACCCCGTCACCGCCATACGCGAGCGCATGGCCAAGCCCGAGGCCATCGCCAACGTGCAACGCTGCCTCTCTGCCGTGGTAAAAGGTGCACACGCCACCGCCAAACACGCCAGGAGCAAGCAGTTCGACGTCTCTGGCAAGACCGGCACGGCGCAGATTTGGGAAAACAAGAAACTCTCGGGCCGTCACCTTGTCACCTTCGTAGGCTATTTCCCCAGCGAAGCCCCGCAGTACACCATGATAGTCAGCGTGGAGGCTGGTGGCAGCATCTACGGCGGTAGCACGTGTGGTCCCGTGTTCAAACGCATTGCCGAGACGGTGATGTCGCAGCAGCGCACCGACGACCTGTCCACGGCTACCGACAGCACGTTCTCGCACACTCCCGCTGTCACTGCAGGCAACACGCAGGCCGCCTGGCGTGTGCTCGGAGCGCTCAACCTCAGCCTCCCCGGCACGCTCCACGAAGACGCGTTGCCTCGCTGGGGCGCATTCAGCGATGTGGGATCGAGTATGACGTGCAGCCCCGACACCACCTCTGACCCTGGCCGCATGCCCGACCTCACTGGCTATGGGCTGCGCGACGCCGTGTTCCGCTTAGAGAGCCTCGGACTGCACGTGAAAGCCAAAGGCGTGGGCCATGTTGGCGCGCAAAGCGTCAAGGCCGGAGCCTCCGTCTCGCGTGGCGACACCATATATATCTACCTCGGCGCTGCTGCCGAGCCTGAGCAGTTGGCCGATAGCCTGGCGGCAGGAGAATTGGAGGGCGAGGCCACCGACTCCACAGCCCATGCCGCACAGCCCACGCAGGGCGACAGTTCCGCACGGCGCGAGGCCACCCGACAAACTGCACCAGCCCCCGCCAAGCCCGCCGGCAACGCGCCAGCCCCCGAAAGGAAAGCCGCCGCTGCTACCACGCCAGCCAAACCCCGCAAGGCCGCAGCACAAAGCACTCCGGCTGGAAAGGAACCCGCACAAAAACCACAACCGGCCAAGGACAAGGCTGTGCCGGCCAAGAAGAAGAAATAAGCGTGTGGGCCAAGCCCCTTTCGTATGGAGCGGAGGGACAAGAAAAAAACTTGTGGCCCACAACGACAAAACTACATCCGTGTGACTTTAAAGTCACTCGGTGTGACTTTAAAGTCACACGGATATTGTTTAAGCTACAACCCATGCGGCACCTTCGGGCAACCCGCCAGCGTTTCACCACAGCACAACTCCAAATCTGGACACTATGAAACTCCAAGACCTTCTCGCACCCGTCAGCCCGCTCTCGGTGAGCGGCTCTCTCCAATCAGATATCACCGGCGTTACCGCCGACTCTCGCCGCATCGGGCCAGGTAGCCTTTTCGTGGCCGTGAAAGGCACACAAACCGACGGCCACTGCTTCATCCCCAAGGCCATCGAACAAGGCGCTGCCGCCGTGCTTCTCTCCGACGAGATCCCTGCCGATTCACCCGCCGGCGTGACATTCGTGCGCGTGGCCGACACCGAGACCGCCATCGGCCCTGTGGCCACGACATTCTACGGCAATCCGTCAAAGCGGCTCAAACTGGTGGGGGTGACTGGCACCAACGGAAAGACCACCATCGCCACCGTCCTCTACCAGATGTTCCGTGCCTTGGGCCACAAGTGCGGCCTGCTGAGCACCGTCTGCAACTACATCGACGGGCGCGAAGTACCTGCCACGCACACCACACCCGACCCCGTCTCGCTCAATGCTCTGCTCGGTGAGATGGCTGACGCTGGTTGCGAATACGCCTTCATGGAATGCTCCTCCCATGCCGTGCAGCAGCGACGCATCGGTGGGTTGGAGTTTGCCGGCGGCATCTTCACCAACCTCACGCGCGACCACCTTGACTACCACAAGACCTTCGAGAACTACCGCGATGCAAAGAAACTCTTCTTCGACGGCCTCTCGCGCGACGCCTTCGCCATCACCAATGCCGACGACCGCAACGGCACTGTCATGGTGCAAAACTGCGCGGCACAGGTGCGCACCTACTCTGTTCGCACCGCCGCCGACTACAAGGCGCGCATCCTTGAAGAGAGTCTTGAAGGCATGCTCCTCGAAATGGATGGCGCAGAGGTAAGTGTGCGCTTCGTTGGTCGCTTCAACGTGCAAAATCTGCTCGCTGTCTATGGTGCTGCACGCATGCTCGGCGTGAGCCGCGAGGACGCCCTGCGCGCCCTCTCCACGCTCCATCCCGTGAACGGACGCTTTGAAGCCATCCGCTCGCCCAAGGGGTTCAGTGCCATCGTGGACTATGCCCACACGCCCGATGCGCTCATCAACGTGCTGGAAGCCATCAACGAAATCAAACGCGGCGGCACGGTCATCACCGTGTGCGGCGCTGGTGGCAACCGCGACAAGGGGAAACGCCCCTTGATGGCTCGCGCCGCCGCCGACCACAGCGACCGCGTGATCCTCACCAGCGACAATCCGCGCTTTGAAGAGCCTGCCGACATCGTGGCCGACATGGCCGCTGGCCTCGACGCTGAGCAGATGGCAAAGACCGTATGCATCGTGGACCGCCGCGAAGCCATACGCACCGCGGCCATGCTCGCGAAAGCCGGCGACATCATCCTGGTGGCAGGCAAGGGACACGAGCCCTATCAGGAGGTGAAAGGTGTGAAGCACCACTTCGACGACCACGAGGAGATCCGCAAAGCATTCGGCATAGACCAGTAACACTGCGCACACCATGCTCTACTACCTGTTTCGCTTCCTTGAGCAATTCGGCATCCCGGGTTCGGGAATGTGGCAATACATTTCGTTCCGCGCGCTCTTGGCACTCATCGTCGCCCTGGTGGTCTCTGCCTGGTTTGGCGAGCACTTCATCAAGTACATGAAGCGCAAGCACATCACCGAGACGCAGCGCGACGTGAAGATCGACCCCTTCGGCGTGAAGAAACTCGGTGTGCCCTCCATGGGTGGCATCATCATCATCGTGGCGGTGCTCGTGCCCACACTGTTGTTGGGCCGCCTGCGCAACATCTACCTCATCCTCATGGTGGTCACCACCGTGTGGCTGGGCTTAGTGGGGTTCGCCGACGACTACATCAAGATCTTCCGTAAGAACAAGGATGGGCTCGCCGGCAAGTACAAACTCCTGGCTCAGATGTTGCTCGGCCTCGTCGTGGGCTTGACGCTCTATCTGAGCCCCGACGCAGTGATTCATGAGAACGTGACGCGCGAACGCGGCACGACGCGCACAGAAATCGTGCACAAGAGTTCGCCCGAGAAGAGCACCAAGACCACCATACCTTTTGTGAAGAACAACAACTTCGACTACTCCAGCGTCACCGCTTTCCTGGGGCACCACCAGAGTGCGGGCGGCTGGGCAGTGTTTGTGCTGATGACCGTCTTCGTGATTATGGCCGTGAGCAATGGTGCTAACCTCAACGACGGTATGGACGGCATGGCGGCGGGCAACTCGGCCATCATCCTGCTGGCCCTCGGCGTGCTGGCCTACTTCAGTAGCCACGTGGTCTTCGCCAACTACTTCAACATCATGTACATCCCAGGCTCGCAGGAACTTGTAGTGTTCACCGCCGCCATGGTGGGCGCACTGATCGGTTTCCTGTGGTACAATGCCTATCCCGCGCAGGTCTTCATGGGCGACACGGGGTCGCTCTGCATCGGCGGTATCATCGCCGTGCTGGCCGTGATTATACACAAGGAATTGCTTCTGCCCCTGCTTTGCTTCATCTTCTTGATGGAGAGCCTCAGCGTGATGCTGCAAGTGGGGTACTACAAGATCGGCAAGCGGCGCGGCGTGAAGCAGCGTATCTTCAAGCGCACGCCCATCCACGACAACTTCCGCGTGCTGCCCGACCAGCTCTCCCCCGACTGCAAATACGTGTTCAAGTGGCCGCGCGGGGCATGGCACGAGAGCAAAATCACGGTGCGCTTCTGGATCACCAGCATCCTGCTTGCCGCCGCCGCCATCATCACCCTCAAAATCCGATAACCCCATGCGTCTCACCATACTCGGCGCCGGAGAGACCGGCGCAGGCACCGCGATACTTGCTCGCAAGAAGGGCTACGATGTGTTCGTCTCAGACGCCGGCCCCATTGCCGACAAATACAAACAAATGCTGCAGGACCATGCCATTGCGTGGGAAGAGGGTGGCCACACCCCCGAACTCGTGCTACACGCCGACTCCATGGTGAAGAGCCCGGGCATACCGCCCGACGCGCCGATGCCTGCACAAGCAGCGCAGCGCGGCATCCCTATCCTGAGCGAGATTGAGTTTGCAAGCCGCTATACAGACGCAAAGATGGTTTGCATCACGGGCAGCAACGGCAAGACCACCACCACCAAGCTCATCCACCACATCCTCACGCGCGCCGGCTACGACGCCGCGCTGGCGGGCAATGTGGGACGCTCCATGGCCCTTCAGGTGGCCGAGGGCAAACACGACTGGTACGTACTGGAACTTTCCTCCTTCCAGCTGGAGAACATGTACAACTTCCGCGCCGACATCGCCGTGGTGCTCAACATCACGCCCGATCACCTGGACCGCTATGGCTACCGCATTGAGCCCTACGCCGAAGCCAAAATGCGCATCGGACGCAACCAGCGTGAACAGGACAGCCTCATCTACTGGCGCGACGACGAACACGTGCCGGCATTGCTGCGCAAAAGTCCCACTCCAGCACAGGAACTCGTCTTTGCTGACACGCGCGGCGGACGTGCCGTGGCCTATGTAAAGGACGGCGTGATGACCGTGGAGCGCCCCTCCACCTTCTTCATGCCCGTGGCCGACCTCTCGCTGCGTGGACGCCACAACGTGCGCAACTGCATGGCCGCCACGCTCGCGGCCCTGGCCGCCAGAGTGCCGCGCGAGGCCATTAAGAGTGCGCTGGCCGACTTCCCGCACGTACCCCACCGCCTCGAACCAGCGGGCGAGGCCGATGGCATCACCTATATCAACGACTCCAAAGCCACCAACGTGGATGCCTGCTTCTACGCACTCGATGCGATGACCACACCCGTTATACTTATCCTCGGCGGCTTGGACAAAGGCAACGACTATTCGCAGATCATACCGCTCGTCAAGGAGAAGTGCCGCGCACTGGTCTATCTCGGTGCTGACAACTCCAAACTCCACGACACGTTCGACTCCCTCGGGCTGCCCGTGAGCGACACTGGCTCTATGGCCGAGTGCCTCGAAGCCTGCCGCAAGGTAGCCAGGAAGGGCGACACCGTGCTGCTCAGCCCTTGCTGCGCCAGTTTCGACCTCTTCAACGGCATGGCCGAGCGGGGCAACCTGTTCAAGCAGGGCGTGAGCGAACTCGCTAATCAGAAACCCGCAGAATAAGATGATCAAAACGCGCGGCATATTCAAGGGCGACCCCGTGATTTGGGTCGTGTACTTCTTCCTCGTGGCCATCTCCCTCGTTGAGGAGTTCAGCGCGGCCAGCAGCCTGGCTTACAAGAGCGGAGACTACTGGGGTGTGTTCTACAACCATGCCTCAATGCTCCTATTCGGCTTTTTCGTGATGTGGATCATACACAACATCCCGTGCCGCTGGTTCAAGGTGGTGCCGCTCTTCGGACTGACCATTATCAGCGTGGCCCTGGTGTGTACGCTCCTCTTCGGGCAGACCTCCAACGAGGGCGCGCGCTGGCTCAACGTGTTTGGCGTGCAGTTGCAGCCGTCGGAGTTTGCCAAGCCCATCATTGTGACCACCGTGGCGCTGTTCCTCTCTATCAACCAACAAGAGAAAAGCGCCGACCCACGGGTATTCAACAAGATTCTCTGGATAACGGCTGGTGTGTGCGGTCTCATCCTCACACAGAACTTCTCCACCGCCGCGCTGATCTTCTGCGTGGTCTATATGATGATGATCATTGGGCGCGTGCCGGCGCGCCTGATGCTGAAACTGACGGCGGCAGTGGTAGGCACTGTCCTGCTGCTGTTCCTCATCCTGCTCTCTGTGCCGCGCGACAGTGCTGTATTTGATCTGCCTGGATTGGGACGCGCCAAGACCTGGAAGAACCGCCTGATCTCCTTCTCGGAAGACAAGCACCCCGAGGACACCACCCTGGCCAAAGCCCTGGCCGCCGACAGCGGCACCATCAACATTGACAGCCTCGAGGCCGCGAAGTTCCCCATCGCCGACAACGCGCAGGTGGGCCATGCCAACATCGCCATCGCCTCGGCAAAGTTCATCGGCAAGGGGCCGGGCAACAGTGTGCAGCGAGACTTCTTGAGCCAAGCCTTCTCGGACTTCATCTTCGCCATCATCCTCGAGGAACTGGGACTGGCGGGTGGCACATTCGTCATCCTGCTTTATATCATCCTGCTGTTCCGCGCGGCTCGCATCGCCAACCGCTGCGAGCGCAACTTCCCCGCCTTCCTCATCCTGGGACTGGCTGTACTCATCGTGTTCCAAGCCATGCTCAACATGGCCGTGGCTGTGGGGCTGATGCCCGTCACCGGCCAGACGCTGCCGCTCATCAGCCGTGGCGGCAGTTCTATCCTCTCTGTGAGTATCAGCCTGGGCATGATGCTCAGCGTGAGCCGCTATGCTCGCAAGCGCAAGGACGCTGAGGCCGCGAACGGAGCGGTAGAAGGGGACGCCGACCCCATTGAAGCGAACTTTGAAGATGGCGGCGATATGCAATAAAACTGACCTTATGAAACACGCATCTATCCTCGCAGCCCTACTGCTGCTTATAGCCCACACCGCCAGCGCACAGACGTTTCACGTGCGCTTCACCACCGACAAGGGAGCGTTCACCGTGGTGCTCTACGACGACACGCCACAGCACCGCGACAACTTCGTGCGACTGGTGCGCGAGGGATACTACGACGGTACGCTCTTCCACCGCGTGATCAAGAACTTCATGGTGCAGGCCGGTGACAGCAGCACACGCCATGCCGTGCCCGATGCAGTTTATGGAGACCGAGACGTGCCCTATACGCTCCCCGCAGAGATTGTCTATCCCCTGCACTATCATCACCGCGGTGCACTCGCTGCGGCGCGCGAGGGCGACGAGACGAATCCCGAGCGGCGCAGTAGCGGTGCGCAATTCTATGTGGTGACCGGCGCACGCGTGCCAAGCAGCCGCATGTCGGAGATACGCGCCTACGTCAGCCGCATGACGCGTGGCGAAGTGAACATTCCTGGGGCGCTGGCTAGAGACTATGCAGAGCGTGGCGGCGCGCCACACCTTGACGGGCAATACACCGTGTTCGGCGAAGTGACCGAGGGCATGGAGGTGGTGGAAGCCATCAGCACAGTTGCCACCGACCGTTACGACCGTCCACGCACCGATCTGCACATCCTGCACGCCGAAGTGCTGGAATGACGCACCGCCCGAAGCGGGTGGAAGGAAAAAAACGCCTTGTCGTTTGCGCTTTCCGAAAGTTCGTTTTACTTTTGCACACAGAAGACCGAACTTGTTCCATGGTGTAATGGCAGCACAAGTGATTTTGGTTCACTTAGTCCCCGTTCGAATCGGAGTGGAACAACTACACACAGAACAGAGACGAGAATTGTAAGTCCCGCCTGCGAAGGCGGGATTTGTGTCATATAGAAGGAACCAAACCTGAAGCATATGACGCCGCCCATTTCCCTCCCCGAAGATTTCGCCTTTGAGACCGATCTGCTTACGTTCCGCATAGAGCGCAGGCTGGGGGCTCGCGTTGCGCAGTCATCGTTCAGCAAGGAGACGAAGTTGTGCCTCATCACTGTGCCCGACACTTTCGACGGCACGAACTCGGCTCACGTGGTGTGGCTGCGCACGGTGGTGAAGGAGACGTTGCGGCGGGTGGCGAAGATGGTGATTGTGCCGCGGCTGGCGGCCATCGCGCAAGAGTATGGATACACTTTCCGCCGTGTGTTTGTGAAGGACGTGACGTCGCGCTGGGGATCGTGTTCGGAGAACGGGAATATCAACCTGAGTCTGTGGCTGACGTTGCTGCCATCACGCTTTGTGGACTATGTGTTGAAGCACGAACTGGCGCACCTGCGCGAGCTGAATCACAGCGCACGCTTTTGGACCGAGGTGGACAAGATGACCGGCGGCCCGGGCACGGCTAAGGCGCTCTCAAAGGCGAAAAACGAGTACATACGTTCGCACCTGCTGCCGCTGCTCTCCTTGATCAATCCGAGATAATCGCCTGTGGCCCTACCCTTGCGGTTTGCGCGCTATTCCGTATCTTTGCGCCACTGAATCAATACAAGGTAGTTTATGCAAGTGGCAATTGTGAAATACGGCGCGGGGAATGTACACTCTGTGGTGCACGCTCTGCGACGTTGTGGCGTGGAGCCGGTGCTGACCGACGACAATGCGGTAATTCGCCGTGCGGACCGCGTGGTTTTCCCTGGGCAGGGGGAGGCGGGTCACACGATGCTGAGCGTGCGTGCTCAGGGCTTGGACTGGCTCATTCCGGAGTTGCGCCAACCTGTGTTAGGCATCTGCATCGGACAGCAGTTGATGTGTGCGCGGAGCGAGGAGAGCGGCGGGACGGAGTGCATTGGCATATTCCCAGAGACGGAAGTGCGTCGGTTTCGTCCGCGCAGCGGAGAGGACAAGGTGCCGCACATGGGCTGGAACACGGTGAAGGGCAAGGGCTTCTTGGATATGGAGTTTTTCTATTTCGTGCACAGTTTCTATGTGCCGGTTTGCGAATACACGGTGGGTGTATGCGAGTATTGTGGCGTGGAGTTTAGCGCGGCGATGCGGCGTGATAATTTCTTCGCTACGCAGTTTCATCCTGAGAAGAGTGGTGCGGCGGGGGAGCGATTGCTACGTGCTTTCCTTGAAGACAAACTAAGTTTAGGTTTTGAGGTTTTAAGATTTTGAGGTTTTAAGGCCATCGCGCAGCCCCCCTGGAGCGCGGGCGTCTCGCCCGCGGGTATTGCAGGCTCAAAAGGAGGTTTCTATACAGCGCTGTCGCGGGCGAGACGCCCGCGCTCCCAGGAACAGCGCAGCCCCTCATAACCTTATAACCTTATAACCTTAAATAGGTTTTGAGGCCGTCGCGCAGCCCCTCATAACCTTATAACCTTATAACCTTATTAGGTTTTGAGGAAGGGAGGTACGTCAGAATTTATAGTACATACCGAAGAGGAGTTGGTTGCCACTGAAGTCGAAGCCTGCGCCAGCGCGATAGAGTCCTGTTTCGCTGTCGGCGTAGCCCACGAATCCGGCATGGGCTACGGCGTAGAAGTCCTTACCAAGGGCAACGCTGACTCCGGGGCGTGCACCTATGCGGAAACTGTTGCGGGAGTTCTGATCAGTGGTCTTGCTTGAGGCAAGGGCTACGGTGCCATCGACGAAGAGGCTGACGGGTCCTGCTTTGAGGAGGCTGTAGCGGAGATAGGGCGCAAATTCAAAGGAACGGGTGGTGGTGCCGCCTTCTCCAGCGAGGGGCGTTTCCTTAACGCGCTCGGTGTGGTCGTGATAGTAGCCTACAACTGCGCCAACGCTGATGCGTTCGTTCCACTCGTAGCCTACTTCGGGCTGTATGGTGAAGCGCTTTTGGTGTGTCTCTCCGTCGCGCCACCATCCAGTGCGGCCTCCGGCGTAGAACTGTGCGTGGGCGTTGATGGTGAAGAGGAGGATGAGGGCTGTGAGTATGGCCTTTTTCATTGTGGGGATGCTTTTGGGATTTGTTTTGGGCGCAAAGTTAGCGACAAGAGCGGGCTTCTCCCAAGTGTTTGGTTGCTTTTTTGGCATGGGGCGGGGGATGACTGGGCTTAAGGGGCGTTCTATAAATTAGGCAGTCACTTTGTGATTAGGATTCGGCTTGATGCTTTTTTGCGCTTGTTGTTATCTTTTGCTTTAAGTTCTTGCACCATAGCTCGCTATGCTGCTGCGAACTTAAAACAAAATCTAAGCAACAATCGCTAAAAAATCATTCAACCCTA
>JAFSWM010000031.1 GCA_017444485.1 Bacteroidaceae bacterium
ACTTTAGTGCCATTAAAGGTATACTTTAGTGCCATTAAAGGTATACTTTAGTGCCATTAAAGGTATACTTTAGTGCCATTAAAGGTATACTTTAGTGCCATTAAAGGTATACTTTAGTGCCATTAGAGTTATTAAGTTCCGTGGGCAAAGAAAAGCCTTTTCTGACAAACAGTCCCACGAAGTGTGCACACAATTCGTTCGTGCGTAGGGATGCCCGCGCGCCCCGCGATTGCCGCAAAAAAGTCCCTGCGCCTAGGAGGAGAGAGGGGCGCAGGGTGCGTCTGTCAATGCTGAAAGAACTGGCGCCAATCGTCGGGTTTCTTTTTGTTTCCTGACTCCCCCGGGCGGTCGGCGCGCCGTACTTTAAAATGTTCGGGTGGGCCATAAGCCGTGTGGCGAGCATTGCCTTTTCTCTCACGCTGAGGTGGCGCGGCGGCCTGCTGGTCCTCGCGATCGGCGAAGTCCACCACCACGCGGCGGTCGCCCACACGGGCACGACTCATGCCCCGCATGACGCGGTCCACGGCGTCCTCCGGCACCTCGAAGAAACTGCAGTTGGTGAGCAAGTCAATGCGCCCCACGGGGATGTGGCCGTTGGTGTGGCGATTGAGCAGGTTGATAATCTCACGGGCATAGAAGTTGTCGCGCTTGCCCATATTGATGAAGAGGCGTTTGTAGCCTGGCTCGGTCGCGCGGCGTCGGCTATACCCCGCGGGCGAAGACGCCCGCGCTCCCAGGGGCCGTCCCTTCTCACGGCGGGCGGGCTTCTCCTCGGGCTGGTGGATGGGCTGCGCGTCGGCATAGTAGGCCAGGAAGCGTCCGAAGGCCTGTGTGACCATGCGCTTCACGAGGTCTTCGCGCGAGAGCCACTCCAACTTGCGCATCACCTCGGGCATGAAGGGAGCGATTTCTGCTTCGTTCACCTCGGTGTGCTCCAGGCGGTCGATGGCATTGTAGAGTTGCTTGGTGCATATCTCGCGGGGCTCGGGCAGCGTGCCGCGCTCGAAGGTCTTACCGATGGCTCGCTCTATGCGCCGCACCTTGCCGCGCTCACGCAGGTGGATGATGGAGAGGCTGGTGCCCTGCTTGCCAGCACGACCGGTGCGCCCGCTGCGGTGGGTGTAGTTCTCGATGTCGTCGGGCAAGCCGTAGTTGATGACGTGCGTGAGGTCGTCCACATCGAGGCCGCGGGCCGCCACGTCGGTAGCCACGAGCAGGCGGGTGTGGTGCATGCGGAACTTCTGCATGGTGAGGTCGCGCTGTGCCTGCGAGAGGTCACCGTGCAGGGCCTCGGCATTGTAGCCATCGCGTATCAGCGCGTCGGCCACCTCAGCAGTCTCGGCGCGTGTGCGGCAGAAGATGATGGCGTAGATGCGGGGATAATAGTCGGCCAGGCGTTTCAGGGCGGCATACTTGTCGCGAGCCTGTACCATATAATATATATGATTGACGTGTTCTGCCCCCTCGTTGCGCGAGCCTACCACAATCTCCTCGTACTGCCCCAGATATTTTTTGGCCACGCCCTCCACCTCACGGCTCATCGTGGCAGAGAAGAGCAAGGTGCGCCGCCCCTCGGGCATCTGCGCAAGGATGGAGGCGATGTCTTCCTCAAAGCCCATGGAGAGCATCTCGTCGGCCTCGTCGAGCACCACGGTGCGCACGCCCTCGGGCTTGGCAATGCCGCGGCGCATGAGGTCCATCAGTCTGCCAGGCGTGGCCACTATGACATGCACCCCGCGCCTCAGCGCACGTATCTGGCTCTCAATGCTACTGCCGCCATAGACCGGCACGATGTGCAGGGCGGGCATGTAGCGGGCAAAGTCCTTGAGGTCGTCGGCAATCTGCAAGCACAGTTCGCGTGTGGGACACAGCACGAGGCTCTGCACCGTCTTTGATGTGGCATCGGTGCGTTGCAGCAGTGGCAGGCCGTAGGCAGCCGTTTTGCCAGTACCCGTCTGTGCCAGAGCGATGAGGTCGTGGTCGGCGGTGAGCAACTGCGGAATAACCGCCTCCTGAACAGGCATCGGCGCAGCGAAGCCCATCTCTTCCACGGCGTGGCGCAACTCAGCGCTGACGCCCAATTCTTCAAACGTTTGCATGTGATTGATTTTTTATTGACCATTGACCGTTGAACATTGAACATTGAACATTGACCATTGACCGTTGAACATTGAACATTGACCATTGACCGTTGAACATTGACCGTTGAACATTCTCAATACCGGTAGCAATGGGTCTTGCAAATGGTCAATGGTCAATGGTCAATGGTCAATGATTGAAAGCCTGCGGCGCAATTCTGCCACACCCCGCGAAGCCGGCTCCCGAATGACTTCTACATGTCGGTGTGTGGGCACGCTCACCTCCTTGGGGTCGATGAGAAACAGGCGGGCGGCAGGCGGGGCATAATGCACCAACCCTGCTGCCGGATAGACGACCAACGAAGAGCCTATGATGACAAAGATATCTGCCTGCTCCACCTCACGCGCCGCAAGGTCAAGGTTGGGAACGGCCTCGCCAAACCACACTATCCACGGGCGCAGCAAGGAGCCGTCGCCTGCCAACGTGCCCACAGGCACCTCCCATTCCTCGTCGCGCAGCGTGCGATGGTAGCGGGGATTGTCAGGCTGGCGCGAAGAGCACATCCGCATCAGTTCGCCGTGTAGGTGGATGACGTGCGTGCTTCCCGCCCGTTCGTGTAGGTTGTCCACGTTCTGGGTGATGACCGTCACGTCGTAATCTTGCTCCAAAGCGGCTACGTCGTAATGCCCCTGGTTGGGCTCGGCCTCCACCAGCCCCTTGCGCAGGCTGTTGTAGAACTCGGTGACCAACTTCGAGTTGCGCTCCCACCCCTCGGGTGTGGCGACGGCCTCCACGGGGTGTTTCTCCCACAGCCCGCCCTGATCGCGGAAGGTACTGAAGCCGCTCTCCGCACTCATGCCGGCTCCGCTCAGTATGACAAGTTTCTTTTTCATTGCGATTGGCATTAACTTTGTGTCCACCGCCAAAATTAGCAAAAAACATACAAGGGCTGTGCGGGTGCAAAAGGATTTAGTTACTTTTGCGCGAATTTTACAAGACTTAAGGTTTCTTGAGGTTTTAAGGTTATGAGGTTTTAAGGCCAGCGCAGCCCCTCAAAACCTAACAACCTCAAGACCTAATAACCTTAAAGTGTTCCCACGATGAACAAACTCAGTTATGCCTTGGGCATGATTATTGGCCGCCAGTTCCGCGAGATGGGCGTAGAAGACTTTTCGCCCGCCGACTTCGCACAGGCTGTGTCCGACATCCTTGACAGCAAGCCCACTGCGCTCTCCGACACCGAGGCGCAGCACGAAATCACCACCTTCCAAAGCGTTCAGAAGAGCCGCGAAGCCGAAAGAGGTAAGGCCGCACGTCAGGCGGGAGAGGACTTCCTTGCCACCAATGCCAAGGCCGAAGGCGTGACCGTCACTGCAAGCGGTCTGCAATACCTCGTGCTGAACGATGGCGACGGCGCCAGTCCTACGGCGAGCGACACCGTGCGTTGCCACTACGAAGGTCGTCTCATCGACGGCACCGTCTTTGACAGCAGTTACCGCCGCGGCGTACCCGCAGAGTTCCCCTTGAATGGTGTGATAAGCGGCTGGACCGAGGGGTTGCAACTGATGAAAGAAGGGGCTAAGTTCCGCTTCTTCATACCCTACGACCTGGCCTATGGCGCACGCGGTGCGGGCGGTAGCATCCCGCCCTACGCCGCGCTGATCTTCGATGTGGAACTTCTTGAGGTTATTGACCGTTGACCGTTGACTATTGACCATTGAACATTCGCAATCGTCCTTCCGCCTATTGCAAACGCTCCCAACCCTTGCAATAGGCAGACTGACGACCTCAAAACCTAATAACCTCAAAACCTAATAACCTCAAAACCTAATAACCTAATAACACACACATACAATGAAAAAATTACTCTTCCTCGCCGCCCTTATGGGTGCGTCCGCGCTGACCTCCTGCAACGGCGGCAGCAGTTCTGGTGACGGCCAGGCCGACACCATCAGTTACATGCTCGGTATGGCCCAGGGCCAGCCTGAACAGATTGCCACCTTCCTGGAGCAGATGGGCAGCGACTCTACCCACATCGACGAGTTCATCAAAGGTTTCAAGGAAGGCATGGCCATGGCCGACGACAGCACGAAGTTCGTTTATATGCAGGGCATACAGGCCGGCTTCCAGACAAAGAAGATGGGCTTTGCTAACATCGAGCAGCAAATCTTTGGCAAAGACAGCCTGCGCCACCTCAACGATGCGCAATACCTCCAAGGTCTCACCGACGGCTTCAACCGCAAGACCAAGATGATGATCGGCGGCGTGAAGTACGGTCCTGAGCAAGCCGCTAAGTTCCTCGACTCCATCGGTCGCCAGATGCAGGAGGCTGCCCTTGCCAGCCAATACGCCAAGGAGAAGAAAGCCGCCGACGACTACATGGCCAAGATCGCCAAGACCGCCGGTGTGAAAGCCCTGAAAGACGGCGTTTACTACAAGGTGCTCACCGAGGGTACTGGTGCCCGTGCCGGCGAGAAAGACACAGTGATGGTGCGCTATGAAGGCCGCCTCATCGACGGCAAGGTCTTCGACCAGAGCAAGGGTGGCGAACCCGTGGCTATGCCCGTCAGCGGTGTGGTGCCCGGCTTCAAGGCCGCATTGCTCGCCATGCCCGCTGGCTCCAAGTGGGAGGTTTACATCCCCTACAAGCAAGCCTATGGCGCACAGCCTATGGGCGAGATGCTCCCCGCCTTCTCTAACCTGGTGTTCACCATCGAAGTTGTGGGCAAGAAGTAAGCTCACACGTCTTTACCTTGACGGGTCTTATAGGTCTTATACGGTTTATAAGACTTATAAGGCCCGCACTTTTTCCTCTTGATTATGAAAAAGACACTGGCCCTCTCCCTCGCAGCCCTTATGGGATTGGCCTCCTGCCATCAGGAAGTGCCGCAGGCACGTCTTGAAACGGCGCTGGACACGCTGGCCTACTGCATGGGTGCAGGAAATGCCACCGACCGCGCGGGGATGGCGCAATACCTTGAAAGCGTAAACAGCGACAGCACACATACCGAGGACTTCCTCTCCGGCCTCTACGTCGGCCTCACAGAGGGAGCGGAAGCCTACGCTTCGGGCAAGACCGACAAGGCATCGCTGGCCTATAACCAAGGCATCAACGTGGGCTTGCAGATGCTCGATCGCCGCATTGCCACCGCTGAAAAGATTTTACAACTGGGCGACAGCCTCCATCTCGACCCGAGCGAGTTCGCCGCCGGATTTGCTGATTTCGTGCGCGGCACGGTGGCCCTCACCTTTGATGGCAAGCCCGCCACTCGGGAGCAACTCTCCGACCTGGCCGGTAGGCTGATGGAACGCATCAGCGACGAACGCGCCGAAGCCCTCTATGGCAAGGAGAAACGTGCCGGGCTCGACTATATCGCGGCGCGCGCCAAGGAACCCGGCGTGAAACCTCTCGCTGACGGCATCTATTATAAAGAACTGCGGGCGGGCAGCGGCCAGGCACCGACCATGCAAAGCAGGGTACGCGTGCGCTATGAGGGTCGCTTCATCGATGGCAAGGTGTTTGATGCCACAGCCAATCACGGCAACAAGGAGTTTGACGAATTCCCCGTCTCGGGCGTCATCAAAGGCTGGCAGCAAGCACTCACCCACATGCCCGTTGGTGCGAAGTGGGAGGTCTATATCCCCTACGACCAGGCCTATGGCGCTGCCGGAAACCCGCCCGACATGCCCCCCTACTCCACCCTCGTCTTCACCATGGAACTGCTCTCTTTTGAATAGTCCAAGAAGAGCACAACATTCCTTTTGAAACACCTTGCGGACAACGCAAGTCCATTTATTCATCATCATTCCACTCTTAGCAATGAAAACCAAGATAATCCTCACCTGCTGCTTGCTGGCCGGCCTATCACTGACCGCGACAGCCCAGCGTCGGGGCAACCGCCGCGCTTCCACACAGCAATCGGCCACCGCTGCGCTCGACACCATCATCAAGGAGAAGCCCGTCCCCGCCGACAGTTTCAGCACGGCAGCGGGCATCATGCTCGCCCCGAGCCTCAAAGCCTATGCCACACAGAACCTGAGCGTGGACCCTGCCTATATGTCTGACTTCATCGAGGGCCTTCGCGCCAATGTCGATGAGGCCTATGCCAAGAAGATGAACGCCTACAACGCCGGCCTCACCATCGGTCTTCAAAACAAGGACAACGTCATTCCTGGCCTCAACCGTTCCGCCACCGGAAAGGCAGACAGCAGTTTCGTGATTATTCCGCTCTTTGTAGAAGGCCTTGTCAGCGGCCTCTCTCTGAACGACCAGGACGCCACAAACGCCGCCCGTGCTACCGTAGAGCGGCAGATGGCTTATCAGAACCAAGTGTACCATTACGCCAATACCCGCTACCTGATGGAAAACGCTGGGAAGGAGGACGTAGTGACGCTGCCCAGCGGCCTGCAGTATCGCATCATAGAGAGAGGGCAGGGCGTGGTGGCCACCGACACCAACACCGTGGAGGTGCACTACGAGGGCAAACTCATCGACGGCACAGTATTCGACAGCAGTTACCAGCGCGGCAAGCCCGCCGAATTTAAGCCCACGCAGGTCATCAAAGGCTGGACCGAAGCGTTGCAGATGATGCCCGAGGGCAGCACCTGGGAACTTTGCATCCCCTACAACCTGGCCTATGGCGAGCAGGGCAACCGCGACATCCCGCCCTTCAGTACATTGGTGTTCAAGGTTCAGGTAGTCAAAGTGAAATAGCCCCACAATCATTCCCCATCATGCTTACTATTTATAACACCCTCAGCCGCCGCAAGGAAGAGTTCCACCCGTTGGTGGAAGGCCGCGTGGGCATGTACGTCTGCGGCCCCACCGTCTATGGCGACGCCCACCTGGGGCACGCCCGTCCCGCCGTCACCTTCGATCTGCTCTTCCGCTATCTACAACACAAAGGCTACAAGGTGCGCTACGTCCGTAACATCACCGATGTGGGCCACCTTGAGCACGATGCCGACGAGGGCGAGGACAAGATTGCCAAAAAGGCACGCTTAGAACAGGTGGAGCCGATGGAGGTGGCCCAATACTATACCAACCGCTTCCACGACGCCATGCTCCGCCTCGGCTGTCTGCCACCCAGCATCGAGCCCCATGCCAGCGGCCATATCATCGAGCAGATACGCCTCGTGCAGGAAATCCTCGATGCAGGCTTCGCCTACGAGAGCAACGGCTCGGTGTACTTCGATGTAGAGAAATACAACCACGCACACCACTACGGAAAACTCTCTGGTCGCAACCTCGAAGACGTGATCAACGCCAGCCGTGCCCTCGATGGCGTGGGCGAGAAGCGCAACCAGGTGGATTTCGCCCTGTGGAAGAAAGCGCAGCCCGAGCACATCATGCGCTGGCCCTCGCCATGGAGCGACGGTTTCCCGGGTTGGCACTGCGAGTGCACAGCGATGGGGCGCAAATACCTCGGTGAGCACTTCGACATCCATGGCGGGGGTATGGACCTCGTATTCCCACACCACGAGTGCGAGATTGCGCAGGCCGTGGCAAGCCAAGGCAACGAAGCCGTGCACTACTGGATGCACAACAACATGGTGACCATCGGCGGGCAGAAGATGGGCAAGAGCCTGGGCAACTTCATCACCCTCGATCAGTTCTTCACTGGCTCGCACCCCATGCTCACGACGGCCTACAGCCCCATGACCATCCGCTTTTTCATCCTTCAGGCCCACTACCGCAGCACACTCGACTTCTCCGACGAGGCACTGGCCGCATCGAAGAAAGGGCTCGACCGTCTATTCGAGGCAATGAAACGCCTTGACAGCGTCAATGTAGCGCCCGACGCGGCTATCGGTGTGGAGTACGCCAACGACCTCGAGGCGCAGTGCTATGCCGCCATGGACGACGACCTCGGCACACCGCAGGTGATCAGTCGCCTCTTCGACGCCTGCCGCATCATCGGGCAACTCGCTGACCACAAGACCACCATCAGCCAAGAGGGGCTGGAGCGTCTGCGGACGGTGATGCACACCTTCGTCTGCGATCTGCTCGGCCTGCACGATGAGGCGGAAGGCGGCAATGCCGAACGGGAAGCAGCCTACGGCGCCGCAGTGGATCTGCTCCTGGAGATACGCGCCACCGCCAAGGCCTCGAAAGACTGGGCCACCAGCGACCGCATACGTGATCGCCTCGCCGCCCTCGGTTTTGAGGTGAAAGACACCAAAGACGGTGCTACCTGGCGGCTGGACAAGTGAGCCGCCGCGCAAAAACTTAGGCAGGGCATTGCCCCTATAGGCAATAAATCTTTAACTTTGCACCCGCTAATGGCACATCTGCCGCCCGGATGGTGAAATGGTAGACACGAAGGACTTAAAATCCTTTGGCCAGAAATGGCCGTGCGGGTTCGATTCCCGCTCCGGGCACCGGCGCGGAAAGCCACGCGCCGCAACGCATCGCCTTGCACCCTGCCGCCCTGGTAGTTCAACGGATAGAATAAGAGTTTCCTAAACTCCAGATCGGGGTTCGATTCCCCGCCGGGGTACATCCTTTTCAAGACAAGCCCGCAGCCTTCGGCAAGAGCCAGGTTACGGGCTTGGTGTTTTGGTGACAGAGAGGCTAAGCCTTGTGCCGGATGAAGCGAAGCGCCTCGTGCAGGATTTCGGCATGCAGCAGGTAGAGCGCCAGGAAGTATAGGGCCGCAGTCAAAGCGATGCGCAGGAGGAGTCGTAGCCACAGGCTTTCCGTTCCTGCGGTGGTGAAACACACTGGCAGTACAATGGCGGTGGCGATGACGAGGAAGGGCAGCGTGTCGCGCAGCAGGTCCGTCAGTCTGAGGCCCACGAAGCGTGAGGCTGCGAAATGCCACACGAACAGCCACACCACGTTCAGCACGGCATAGGCCGCCACCATCGTCTCCATCCCGAAGCCCGAGACAGCGAGCACCACGGCTACCTGCAAGACGATCAGCGCGATGTTCATTCGCATATACACCCCGCTCTGTCCTGCCGCCACCGTCATCTGCTGGAAGAGGGCATGGAGAGGGATGAAAGCACCACCGATGCAGAGCCACTTCAACAGGGGTATGCAGTCCACCCATACCGGCCCTATGGTGACCAGGATAAACTCCTCGCTCACCGCACTGAGCCCTATCATGGCGGGGAAGCAGAGGAAGGCGGTGAAGCGTGTCATCTTGCGAAACGCCCTGAGCCGCCCCGCCGTGTCATCCCCGATAGTAGAAAGCACGGGCTGCGCCACCGGTTTCACGACGTCGCTCAGCGCACCCGCCACCGTGGTGTTCCACTTGTTGGCCTGTGTGAAATTGCCCACGAGGTGCATCTGTCCGGCAAACATTTTTCCGAACACAAGGGACAGGATATTTCCCGACACGCCGTTTAATATATTGGTCACCAACAAACGACTGCTGAACCCGAACATGCGCTTCACGGGCGCCATATCTATTTGTAGCGATGGGCGCCACGGCACGCACCAGATACGCAGGCTGACGGATACGGCGATGAACACCACCTGCTGCCAGGCCAGGCTCCAGTAGCCATAGCCCGAAAAAGCCAGCACCAGGCCCGTTGTGCCGCTGCAGAGCAGGGCCGCGAGGGTTGTCAGGGCCTTTTCGCGATTCATCAGTTCGCGGAATATGTAGGCTGAAAAGGCCGTGCCTATACCGGCCAGCAGGCTACCCACAAAGACGAATCTGGCAAGGGGCGTGAGAGCCGGTTTGTTGAAAAAGAGGGCTATCAGTGGGGAGCAGAGGAAGAGTATGGCATAGAGCGCCAGGCTCATGAACAGGCTGAACCAAAAGACGGCGTTGTAGTCGCGCGCCTCGGCCTTCTTCAGGTTGGCAATAGCGGCGATAAAGCCGCTTTCTTGAAGCGCGGTAGCCACCACGGTGAATACCATCAGCACACCCACCATACCGTAGTCCTCCGGCGTGAGTTTTCTTGCCAACCAAATGCCAAAGGCAAGGTTCAGCAACTGTGTCGTCACACTTGAAAAACCGCTCCAAAACAAGTTTCGTGCGGTGCGTTGCTTGAGGTTTTCGGCCATATCCCTTGGTTTTCAGCGCAAAAGTACGGATTATTGCCCGAAAGGGCAGCAACGGGGCAGGGTTTTTGGCCGCCGTGACGCGTTCCACAAACCCCGCCCCGCTCAGTGTTGCCTGACTATTTTACCACGCGGCGCGTGACGAACGCCAGGGAGTAGGGATTCACGCCAGCGGCATAACGCTCCACCAGTGCGCCGCTGGCGGTGAAACGATAGAGACTACCCTGCGTGGTGTAACTGACCAGTCCGCCGTCAGTAACGCCGTTCTCACCCACATAGATGTTGCTGCCGTCAGGCGATACCCTGACGAAGGTGGCTGCTGTGGGGTGCGGCGCGTCGGTGGCGAGAAAATCGCTCGCGAGCAGCGCGCCGGTGGCCGTGTCATAGGTGCGGTAGGTGCAAGAACTCGTTTCGTTCCAATCCGCGTCGTATGCCGAGGTGCGGCTGACCACATAAAGCGTGCCGCCGCACACGTCGATATAGGTGCCGCCACATACCTCGGAGGCCATCCCCGCGGGTGTCACCTTATAGACAGCGGCGGGGATGTCGTAATAGTTTCCGGTGCAGACCACAAACACATTGCCTGCACCATCGACCACCATCTGGTTATACGGGTTCACCCCCACGGCAATGTATTCCCTCTCGAGGGTTTCGGGGTTCACTTTGGCCACGGCACTGCCGCCTTCGGTCTGCCCCATACCTCGCCCGATAGCCACATAGACGGCACCGGCGGCGCATACCGAGGCATAGGCTGTGTGGCCCACGGTGTCTTTCTTCTCCACGGCGAGGGTTGCTGGACTGATGCGGAACACACTGTCGGCCCCCACTGCGAAGACGCGTTCGCCATCGGTGCACACGCTTTGCGGAGCGGGCACGGCGATGGTGCCTGCGGCGCGCAAGGAACTCTTGTCGAACACGGCCACGGCGTTCTTCTCGTATTGTGGCACAAACAGGTATCCGCCACATTCCACCACGTTTTCGGGAGTGCCCTCGAGTGTGCTGACGCCTGCCGAATACGTGCCGTCAGTGAGATTAAGCAGGTCGAGCGAACCGGCGAGGTAGCCCATAGAGCCTTGGTTCACCACGACGACGCTCGGCACGTCGTCAAATTCGGGAACGGTGGAGTCGTTGTCGTCGCAAGCCACCGCCAACAGCAGCGAGGCGGCGAGCAAGGGAAGCAGTCTGAAGTTGTTTCTCATTGTCATTTGTATTGGTGATAGGACGAAACTTTTTAGGAGATCAGGTTATGAGATTGTTCCTCACAATCCTATACCCTAAAAGGTGGCGGACAGAGGAAGCCGTCATGCGAAGGCAAAGATACGCAATCCTGGGCGACATCGTCGTCAGCGCGGTGCTTTCGCGCTGTTTTTTGTTAATAAAACTCAAAAAACGGACCGATGTGTTTGAAATCAGGTGCATTGGACTTACTTTTGCGTCGCATTACCGCAAAGCCCGGGGCTGAATGGATTTGACAGCGAAAGGAGGGGTGTGTAAGCACGCAGTGCGCCGTGGGTGGGCACTCTAATCTCGGCCCTCGACAACTAATTGGCGAAAACACTTACGCTCTCGCTGCCTAAACTGAAGCACAGTAGGTTTGGCTTAATCCCTGCTCCAGGAGCGGGGACGGGACATCGCCTGAAGCAGCCGTTTTTTCCGAGGCGGCTTCGTCAAGGCGGTGCAGCAAAATCGGGAATAGCCGGCGGCGGCCTCGCGCCAGCGGCGAAACACTAAGAGGATAAGGCTGTGGAATAGGGCTGCTCCGGTCTGGCCACAGCACGAAAATCAAAACGGAGATAAGCGTGTAGAAAGCTCATTTGTTCTTCGTTTGGACGAGGGTTCAATCCCCTCCAGCTCCACTTTAGGTTATGAGGTTGTAAGGTTTTGAGGTTTTGAGGTTTTAGCGAACAATTTTCAAGCCTAACACCATTAAACCTCAAGACATCTCGCTCGGCGCGACGCCTAGCAACCATCACAAGCGGCCTGACCAATGATTTTGGTTGGGCCGCCCTTTTTTGTGAAAAAAAGCGGTGTTGGATTAAACTTTTGTGTTGTTTCCACGTCATACAACGCGGAAACAGCAACCAAACAACGTTTTAATACCTTTTCATCTTTATGAAAAAAATTCTTATTCTCTTTGCCGCCGTCCTGATCGGTCTGACGGCATCGGCTCAGGGGCGCGGCGGTCAGCGCGGACAGCGCGGCGGCGATCCCAGGCAGGGCATTCAGCGCATGGCAGAGCATCTGGCCAAGGAAATGAAACTCACTGGCGATACCAAGGAGTGGTTCATCCCGCTCTATGTGGAATACCGCGACACACTGATGGCCCTGCAGCGCTCGCAGCGCATGGAAGACAAAGTGCTTGAGGGCATGGACGACGCTGCCGTGTCGGCGCTCATTGAGGAGAGCCTCGAGCGCGACGTACAAAGCACAGCGGTGAAGCGCGTCTACCTGACCAAGTTCCGCACTCGCCTGAGCGAGAAGCAAGTGTACCGTGTGATGGTGATGGGCATGCGTCCGCGTGGCGGCGACCGCCAGCGCCAAAACTCTGGTGGCCAGGATGGCCCGGGCGAAGGGTTCCAGGGTGGATTCCCAGGCGGATTTCCTGGAGGCGGCCCCGACTTCTAAATGATACGCAGCGCAAGGCGGCGGTACGCATTTTGTCCTTGCGCAGGGCAGGAGGCCTGCCTAACTTTGCACAGGCGAATGGAAAAGGCCCTTCTCCCTTAAGCCCACCCGTGCCAGCCATCTGGCAAAAACTACATCGGAGGTAGAAAAAACTGTTGGCTTTGCGGTTTAAACTGCGAAGCCAACAGTTTTTTCTATCTCCCACTTCGGGATTCAGGCGGCGGGATGCGGCGTTTCGGCTATGGCTGCCTGATTTTCTTTGGGCCTATTGAAAAGATGCCAACGCTCCAACGCGGCATTTTGTCCCTACCCGAGGCACGGCACCATGGGCTGTGCGCTATCGGCTGCTTTTGGGACGCAGGCGTACAAGGGGTATGAGCATTTCCTCCATGGAGATGCCTCCGTGCTGAAACGTGCCCCGATAGTACTGCACGTAGTGGTTATAGTTGTTGGGGTAGGCGAAGAAACTGCGCCCCGCAGCGTAGATATACACTGTGGAGAGGTTGGGCGCTGGGAGGCCGAAGCGTGCGGGCTGTTTCATCTCAAACACCTCGCGGGCGGGATAACTGAGGTTGCGTCCCAACTTGTAGCGCAGGTTGGTGTTCACCTCACGGTCGCCCTGCACGCGGACGGGGTTGTCCACGTAGATGCTGCCGTGGTCGGTGGTGATGACGATGTCGGCATCCTGCTCGGCCAGGGCTGCAAAGAGTTCCTTCACGGCGGTGTGGCGAAACCAGGAGAGCGTGATGCTGCGGTAGGCCGCCTCGTCGCCCATCAGTTCGCGCACCATGCGTGAGTCGGTGCGGGCATGCGAGAGGATGTCGATGAAGTTCACCACAAGGACATTGAGCGGCACATTGGCCAGCCCCTTCAACTGCCCGAGCAGGCGTTCGGCGGCCTGGCTGTCGTTGAGTTTGTTGTAGGAGAACTTCTCCTTGCGCCTGAAGCGTTCCAACTGCAGGCGCAGGAGTTCTTCTTCGTGCTGGTTCTTGCCCTCCTCTTGGGTGTCGTCCACCCAGAGGTGGGGGTACATGCGCTTGATGTCGGCGGGCATCATTCCGGCAAAGATGGCGTTGCGGGCATAGCCGGTGGCGGTGGGGAGGATGCCGAGGTAGAGGTCTTCGTCGATGTCAAAGGCGTCGCTGAGTTCGGGGGCGAGGGCGCGCCACTGGTCGTAGCGGAAATTGTCGAGCACGAGCAGGAAGACGCGTCGCCCCTCGCGCAGCAGTGGGAACACGGTGCGCTTCATCACGTCGGGCGACATGAGAGGTCGCTCGTCGGGGTTGTTCACCCAGTCCTCATAGTGGCGCTTGACGAAGCGGAAGAAATGGGCGTTGGCCTCGACCTTCTGCATGGCGAGCATCTCGGCCATGGGCACGGCGGCTTCCTCGATCTGCAACTCCCAGCGCACCAGGCTGCGGTAGAGTTCCTTCCACTGCTCGAAGCCTGAGTTTTCGGAGATCTGCATTTGCAACTCGCTGAAGGCGCGGCTGTAGGCCGACTGTGTGGCTTCGCTCACGATTGCACGCTGATGGATGTTCTTCTTTAGTGTGAGGAGTATCTGGTTGGGGTTTACGGGCTTGATGAGGTAGTCGGCGATCTGTGCGCCGATGGCTTGGTCCATGAGGTCCTCCTCCTCGTTCTTGGTCACCATGACCACCGGCACGTCGGGCTGCATCTCCTTGATGCCCTGCAGCGTTTCAAGCCCGCTCAGGCCTGGCATATTCTCGTCGAGCAGGATGAGGTCGAAAGGCTCGGAGGCACAGCGCCGCAGGGCGTCGGAGCCGTTGTTGCACGTTGCCACGTCGTAGCCCTTTTTTTCCAAGAAGAGCACATGGGGCTTGAGCATGTCGATCTCGTCGTCAATCCAAAGCAGTCGGGAGGCCATAGCAGTTGGGGGTATTGGGTGGTGTTCGCGCCGCAAAGGTACTACAAAGTTTGCATTCGCCGCGCGGCGATATGGCAAACGCCACGCGCCGTACGAGCGCACCCGTGGCCGCCACGACCATTGGCTTACGGGGTGGCAAGAAGGGGGATGTGACATTTTTTTGCTTCCTTTGCGAAAGATTTGGCCGCGCACTGCGTATATATAAGTAGAAGACCGCAAAGATCAACGGCAACGACCTTCCGCATGACACAAACCGAGACCGCCCTACAAGTGCAGGCTGCCCTACGAGGCGAGCAACTGGCATTCCGCCGGCTGTTTGAGGCGCACAGCGGTGCTGTGTTCGCCACAGCGATGCGGTTCACGGGAAATGCGGAAACGGCGGAGGAACTGACGCAAGACACCTTCTTGCGTGCGTTCAACGCCCTGGACACCTATGACGACAGCCGCGCACAGTTTGCCACCTGGCTGCAGCGCATTGCCTACAACACCTGCGTCTCGCACCTGCGCCGACAGCCGCCGCCGAGCCACATCAGCCTTGACGACAGCCCGCTCTCCGAGGGCGAGATGCCCGACAGCATCTCCGACGAACCGGCCTTCAGCGCCGACGAGAGCCGCACGGAACAACTGATGCGAGCCCTGGAATCCCTGCCGCCCGAAGAGCGGCACCTGCTCACACTCTTCTACTTCGAGCAGCGCACACTGAATGAGATCGGATACATCATGCGGCTCTCGAATGCCGCACTGAGCAGCCGTCTGAACCGAATTCGCAAGAAACTCTACCTGAAACTCACCACCTAAACAATGAAGAACACCCCGCTTACCGCCGCCGCATTGCGCGCCGCCCTGGCACGAATCGAGCAGCGGCAACCCGCCGCTCCCGAGGGCATGGCCGAACGCTTCATGGAGCGGATGGCACAGGAACAGGCTGTGAAAGGAAGACACGTGGTGCCTGCACGTTCGCGCCGACGCACCCTGCGGCATTTCTTCGCCTTCACGGCGGCTGCCGCCGCTGTGGTTGCTGTGGCTGTGGTGTTGTGGCCCTCGCAAGAGAGGAAGATTGCCATTCCTACAAGCCCCAATACTACGCTTGCGGAAGCAACGCGACAGCCGGAAGCACCCGCTGCCCTGCACGACAGCCCCGCTGCGCCCGATACCCGCACCATCGCTCCGACACCTCGGATTGCAGCGAAGCCTAAGGAGCAACTGGCGAAGGCAAGAAGCGCAGGAAGCGCCGCGGCAGAAACGGCGGCTGACGTGGTGATACAGGCTGCTGCCAATGTGCCCGAAGTCGTTATCGCCGTCGCTGCTGCTACGCCCCCCGCGGCTCCCACGGTTCCTGCCGTGCAGACTGCCGAGGCCGCGCCGCCGGTACAGGCCCTGCCGTCACAGCCCCGCGCCACGACCTTCACCGCTGCGGAGGTGCACCTCGACCGTCTGGCCGAAGCGAGCAGGCATTCCCACGCCTATCTCATGCTCAGCGAGGAACTGGCCGTGCAGCGGCTGGGCGCGATGGAACTGTTGCCCAGATGCACCGCCGTATTCAATCGTCAAGAACAAAACAACCTCAAACCTATCAGTATATGAAAACGTTCAGATTCCTCATGGCCGCGTTGCTCGCAGCCACTATGCTGCCCTTGCAAGCGCAGCGCCCCGACATCGAAGCCGCTTTCCAGAGGCTGGTGACTCACCCCAAGGCCACCGTGATCCGCACCGTGTCCTACGACGGGGAGCAGGGAAACGTCAGGCCCGTACTTGAAGTTTACACGTTCCAGATCAAGCGGAAGTACCACAAACTTGTGGACGACATTGTGCAGACCTTGCTCGGAGCATATTCCGACCCCAAGTGCTACCGCGTGGAGTCGTTCGCCGCCAACGGTGTGGACAAGCCGCGTGCTTGGGACATACTCTACGGCGAGAGTGCCTCCCAGAAGGTAGAAATAGGACGCAAAAGGCACTACAACTACGCTTTCATCAACCTGGCCGACAACTCTCCCGAGGCGCAAGGCAATTACCGCACCTGCTATGCCGTGGAGTGGATCGGCCCAAAAGTGGGCGGTGTGCGCACGCGCTTTATTGAAGGCAAACTCATCAAGACCTACGCCCGCATCCCCCAAGCCACGGCTGCGCTGGACATGGTGGTGGACACGGCGATGGACATAGTGGTGGACACGGCGCTGTACACGATGCTCAGCCCGCTGAACACGATGCTCAGCCCGCTGAACACGATGCTTAGCGCGCTGGCCGAGAACAACCCGCTCCTGATGTTCGCCCAGTTGCGCACGCAGTTTTACGAGGCCAAAGACGTGAGCGAACGCACCGCCATCTGCACGATGCTCTACGACACGGCGAAGCACATGGTGCAGCGCGGCATGACCACCGCCGACGAGCGCACGCTGATGATCAACCAACTTAAAGATATGGTACGCTCCTGCGCACAGGACAGGGACGGCCGCTCCTTTGCTGACTACCTGCGCCTGGCCATCAAGGTACTCGAGACGAACAGCGTGCCTTGAGCCGCGCGCCGAGACTGACTGAATGATGAATTGGTTAATAATGAGATGATATGTACCGCGGAGTGGGGGGCTGCGCAGCGATGCGCGGCCCCTCTCACACACAAACACATCCAGTGCGGCGAGGAATCTCCCTCCCCCCCTTGCCGCACGACAAACAAAACCCCCACCACCCCACCCATGAAACACCTCACAGCAGCCCTGCTCGCCGCCGTGCTCGCCGCATTGACAGCCCAACCGCTCAGCGCCGATGTCATCACCTTCCGCGTCATCGACGCTCAGACGCAGCGACCCATTGAGGGCACCACGTATGAAGCGGAAATGCGGTGGGAGTACAGCAAAGCCCTTCAGTCGGGCTACGAGACCGACTCGGCAGGACGTGGCACGATGCAGTTCAGCACCGACTGCCACAACGTGACGCTCCGCGTGGAGTGCCCTGGCTACTACGGTGCGAGGCGCGTTTTCGCCATCAGCAGCGGCACGGACACCCTGGCCCTGGGCGACATCGCCCTGCGTCCCTCCGAGGCGATGCTCGGCAGTGCCGTAGTGACCGCTAAGGCCCGACGCTTCACCATGCACGGCGACACCGTGATGTTCAATCCCGAAGCCTTCCAACTGGAAGAGGGGGCGCGCCTGGAGGACCTCATCAAGAAACTGCCCGGCGTGACCCTTACCGACGAGGGCGAAATGCTGTGGAACGGCAAGCCCGTGCGCTTCCTCGTGCAGGGGCAGGAGAGCCTATCCCCCGACCTGCTGCGCCAACTGCCGGCAGAGGCGGTGGACAAGATCAAAGGCTACAACAAGCAAAGCGAGGCCGCACGCAAGACGGGGCAGGACGACGGGGCTGAAGACATGGTGCTCGACCTGCAGATAAAGGAAGGCTGGCTCGACAAGTGGTCCGCCGAGATAGAGGCGCAGGGTGTGCTGCCTGTCCATGCCCTGGCTAAGTTCGACGCGCTGCGCCTCGGCACGAAGGAGCAGGCCATGGTCTTTGCCGACTGGAACAACCTCGGCAAGCGCTTTGGCCGCAGTGTCATAGATCATAGTGAGAGCAATTACGGCCTGGGCCGACAGACCTACGGCGCGGGAGGCTGGTACAAGAGTTGGATGATGCCGCGGGCAAAGGGCGAGGACAAGAGCACCTTCACCATCAATGCCGACCTCGACCACTTTGACATAGGCCGGTGGTCGGAGGAGGACATAGAGAACTTCCTTCCAGGCGCAGCCTTCAGCCGATCGCGCCAGCACCGCGACTTCTATTCCCACAGTCTCCAGCCCAACTTGCGGGGGCAGTTGCTCCTGCGGCCCGACAGCGCCAACACGCTCTCGGTGGATTACCAGTTCAGCCTGTCTAAGAATCGCTCACACAGTGACACGGAACTGACGCGCTACGACGACGCCGATGCACCCATCTCCCAACAGTCCTCGCACTCCGAGTCCTGCCAGCAGGGAGGCTCTGCACAAGTCGGCGCAAACTACCTTCACTTCTTTGCCGACAAGAGCAAAATGGCACTCAATGCCTCGGCCTACTACAACCACTATGACAACGACAACAGCAATACGCGCCACATCGACTATGTAGCCGAGGGCAGGCAGACCCATTACCTACAGACCACCACGGGCAACAACCATCTGCTGCGCCTCAACCTTGGCACGTCGTATTCCCGATGGTTCAGCAAGAACGTGCTGCTCAACGCCTCCTACGGCTACCGCTTCGAGAACCGCCACTCACGCCAGGACATGTGCATCGACGCGCAGCCCGACGCTGCCAACAGTTATCGGCGCCGCGACGTGAGTCACACCCACACCCTCTCGCTCGACGGCACGATGAACTTCAAGCCCTTCCAGATCATGCCCATCCTGCGTGTGCAGCGCAAGGTTGAGCACCTCGACTACCTGCGCGGCAGCCTCGACACCGCTGCCACACGCAGTGCATGGATCATGGACTATATGCTGCGGACCGTCTATAAGATCAATCAGCAAAACAAGTTGGAACTCTTCGCCGAATACGGCACCTCGCAGCCCGACATCATCCAGACGCTCGGCTACACCGACACCACCGACCCGCTGAACACCTCGTCGGGCAACCCCTCGCTGCACAACAGCCACAGCCTCTCCACCTCCCTGGACTATACGGCCAACATGGTGCGCCACCAGCGCGTCATCACCGCCGGCATCGCATTCAGTCGCGACTATAGCCCGGTGCAAAACCTCGTGGCCTACAACCCGCAGAGCGGCGCATACCACACCACCTTCGCCAACGTGCGCGGCGGCACATCGTGGGAACTGCGCGCCTCCTTCGACCAAGGCTTAGGCGAACACATGCGTCTGCGCTTCCAACGCTTGCGCGCCATCTTCCAAAAGACGTATGGATACCTCACCGACACGGGCCAGGGCTTCGTGCTCAACAGCCAGCGCAGCCACGGCTTCAGCGGCGGGGCGCAACTGTCGTACGAGCGCGACACGTGGGAGGTGATACTCCAGGGCGGCCTGGAATACTCCGGGCTGCGCAACAATGCTGCCGACGACTACGACCTCTACGAGTATTCCTTCGGCATCACGGCTCTCTGGAAGTTCGGGAAGTTTGAACTCACGACCGATTTCACCGACCTGGGCCGCCGCGGCTACGCCAGCAGCGGCTACAACCGCGATCGCCTGCACTGGAACGCCGCCATCGCTTGGAAATTCATGCAAGGAAAGGGCCGCCTGACACTCAGCGCACAGGACATACTGAACCAGGCCGACCCCATCTACGCCTACGTCAGTGCCTCGGAGCGCTCGGAATATCGCTGGGAGCAATTCCATCGCTACGTGGCCCTCTCCTTCAGCCTGCGCTTGGAGCCCAAGAAGAAGAACAAGCCACAGCCCACCAACCCCTAACACATACCGCGGGGGAAGCACTTGTGCCAGGCGGCGCATACCAGGGGGTCGGTGAGTTTCATGCACAGACCGGTGAGCAGGGCCAGGATGAGTGTGCCTTCGCGTATGACATGGTGGCTGCCGTCGCCGAAGAAGTGGCCGAAGACGATGAGCGCGAAAGCCGAGGCCACGAGGACAAAGAAGACATCGAAACAGACCTTCACGTTGCTGAACGCGGCGCCGCTCACCTCGGCGAGCACCTGCGTGGCCTTGTCGCCGGCTATCATCCAGGCGTTGGCCAGCACCTCGATGCGCAGCCCGATGGCGGTGACCACCACGGCGGCGAGGCTCCAGAGCAGTTGCCAGCCATAGCTCCCAGCGGGCAACGCCGCGCACGCCCATATCGCTGCGTCGCAGAGGTAGCCGAAGACGAAGGCGGCGGGGATCTGCATGAGATAGACCAGGCGGAACTTGCTGCGCAGCAGGACCAGCTGGAAGAGGATGAGCACGAGGTGCATCATCCACGTGAACGTGCCCACGCTGATGCCCGAGAAGCGCAGGTTGAGCACGGCCGGCGGGCAGGAGATGGGGGCTGTGCCGAGGTTCGACTTCAGCGACAATGCCACACCGACGGCCACCAGCGCCAGGCCAAGCGTGGCGATGAGGTAGCGCAGCAGGGTGATGGGCAGGTGTTTCATGGCGAGGGGGGAGGGAGAAAAGGTTAGTACAAGGCGCAATCTTCTGACGAGGCAAAGATAGCCTTTTCCTGCTACAGACACTGCCGCCACCCGCCTTTTTCCGCTCCGCAGGCGGCGCGAAAGGCTGGGAAGGAGTAGTTTTGCAGGGCATAAGCACCCCACACCGCTGCCGCTGCCTCCGACGGCACCCACGGTACATTGTATGGCTGTTTCACCTAATGGAACTCATTGTTCCACCTGGTGACACACGCCCTCCCACTGCCCAACTGTCGCCCTCAGCCCCCGCCCTCAGCCCCCGCAAAAAGCACGGAAAAGCACTGAAAAGGCACAAAATGTAAGCCCGCCCAGCGGAAAACAGGCCGGCAAGGACATCATTTGGGCCCACGGCCTTACGCGCTGCAACATACCCTTGGCCAAACCCGTGCATTGTGTTATCTTTGCCCACGATGCATTTTCCACACCACCACACACCGCCAATGACCTTCGACCTACAGATGCTCCAAGCCCACTACGCCACCTTCGCGCAGCGCGTAGCAGAAGCCAGGCAAGCCCTCGGGCGCCCGCTCACCCTGACCGAGAAAATCCTCTTCGCTCACGCCGCCGAGCCCCACGCCCTGAGCGGCCTCAAGCGCGGCGAGGACTATGGCACATTCCGCCCCGACCGCGTGGCCATGCAAGACGCCACGGCGCAGATGGCCGTGCTGCAGTTTATGAACACCGGACTGCAACGCACGGCAGTGCCCACCACGATCCACCTCGACCACCTGGTGCGCGCCGAAGCAGGCGCGCAGCACGACCTCAGCACAGCAAAGGCCGAGAACCGCGAGGTGTACGACTTCCTGCGCACGGCGGCAGCACGCTACGGCATGGGATTCTGGGAGGCAGGAGCAGGCATCATACACCAGGTGGTGCTCGAGAACTACTCCTTCCCGGGCGGCATGATGGTGGGCACCGACAGCCACACACCCAACGCCGGCGGACTCGGCATGATGGCCATAGGCGTGGGAGGAGCCGACGCCGTTGACGTGATGGCAGGCATGGAATGGGAACTGCGCCTGCCCAGAATCATCGGCGTGCGACTCAACGGCAGGCTCTCAGGATGGGCCGCGGCCAAGGACATCATACTGCACCTATGCGGCTTGCTCACCGTCAAAGGCGGCACAAACAGCGTCATCGAATACTTCGGACCAGGGGCGGCCACCATACCCGCCACCGGAAAAGCCACCATCTGCAACATGGGAGCCGAGGTGGGCGCCACGACAAGCCTGTTCCCCTACGACGACAAAATGGCCCGCTACCTACGCGCCACAGGCCGCGCCGAAGTGGCCAGCATGGCAGCCGAGGCAGGCTTGCAGGCCGACAGCGAAGTGGCCAAAGAGCCCGAACGATACTACGACCAAGTCATCGACATCGACCTCACAGCAGTGGAGCCCCACACCAACGGACCCTTCACCCCCGACGCCGCATGCCCCGTGAGCCGCATGGCAGAGAAAGTGGAGCGAGAGGGACTGCCCGAACAGGTAGAGGCAGCACTGGTGGGCAGTTGCACCAACTCGTCCTATCAAGACATCTCGCGCGTGGCCCACATCCTGCTCAGCGCCAAGGCACAAGGCGTCACGCCAAAGGCCCGACTCTACATCAACCCAGGCTCCGAACGCACACGCGCCACACTGGAGCGCGACGGCGTGATGCAGACACTGCACGAGGCCGGAGCCATACTGCTGGCCAACGCCTGCGGACCATGCATTGGCCAATGGCGCAGAGAGGGAGCCGAGCGCGGCGAGCGAAACACCATCGTGACGAGTTTCAACCGCAACTTCGTGGCACGCGCCGACGGCAACCCCAACACCCACGCCTTCGTCTGCTCGCCAGAGATGGTGGCCGCCTACGCACTGAGCGGATCGCTGAAGTTCAACCCACAGGCCCACACCATATATAATATAAAAGGCCAAGCCGTGCACCTCAGCGAGCCCGTGGCCGACGAACTGCCACAGGCGGGCTACGCAGCCACACTCACCGGATACGTCGCACCCACCGAAGGCACGGCAGAAGTGATTATCCCCGAAGACTCCGCACGCCTGCAACGCCTGGCACCCTTCGCCCCGCCCGCACCCCAAGACTTCCAAGACCTGCACCTGCTCATCAAAGTGCGCGGCAAGTGCACCACCGACCACATCTCAAAAGCCGGACCGTGGCTACGCTTCCGAGGACACCTGCAAAACATCTCCGACAACCTGCTGCTCGGAGCCACCGACGCCTTCACCCAGCAGGCAGGAAAAGTGGTCTGCTCGCTCACCGGCACCCACGCCACACCCGCCGCAGCAGCCCGCGCCTACCAGGCAGCCGGCAGCGGCAGCATCATCGTGGCCGAAGACAACTATGGCGAAGGAAGCAGCCGAGAGCACGCAGCCATGGAGCCACGATACCTCGGCGTGCGGGCAGTGGTGGCCAAGAGTTTCGCCCGCATCCACGAAACAAACCTCAAGAAGCAAGGCGTGCTGGCCCTTACCTTTGCCAACCCCGCCGACTACGACCGCATCAGCAGCGGCGACCGCATCAGCATCGAAGGCCTGCAAGGCTTCACCCCCGACAGCAGCCTATCACTACACATCCTCCACACCGACGGCACGCGCCACCACATCCCCGTATGCCACACCTACAACACACTGCAAATAGAATGGCTGCACGCAGGCTCGGCATTGAACCACATCCGACAATCGCTATGAACAACCTCATCACCCTGCTCCCCAACAGCCGCCCAAGCGTTCCCGACAACCCCGCCATACCCTTTGTGGAAGGCGACGGCGTAGGCCCCGAAGTCACAGCAGCCATGCGCGCCGTGACCGACAAAGCCGTGCAGACAGCCTACTCAGGCCGCCGACGCATCGAATGGAAAGAGGTGCTCGCCGGCGGCAAAGCCTTCGAGCGCACCGGAGAGTGGCTGCCCGAAGAGACGACAGAGGCCTTCCGCACCCACCTCGTGGGCATCAAAGGCCCACTCATGACACCCGTGGGAGGCGGCATCCGGTCGCTCAACGTAGCCCTGCGACAAGGGCTCGACCTCTACGTCTGCCAGCGCCCCGTGCGATGGTTCAAGGGCGTGGTATCACCCGTGAAACGCCCGCAAGACGTAGACATCATCGTGTTTCGCGAGAACACCGAAGACATCTACGCCGGAATAGAATGGGAAGCCGGCACGCCCGAAGCCACCAAGGTGCTCCACTTCCTGCAAGACGAAATGGGCGTGAAGAAGGTGCGCTTCCCCAGCACCAGTTCGATTGGCATAAAACCCGTTTCGCGCGAAGGCACAGAGCGACTGGTGCGCGCCGCAGCACGCTATGCCGTGGACACAGGGCGCAAACGCCTCACACTGGTGCACAAGGGCAACATCATGAAGTTCACCGAGGGAGGCTTCAAGCGTTGGGGCTACGAACTGCTGGAGCGCGAATTTGCCAAAGAAATGAAGGACGGGCGGCTCATCGCCGACGACTGCATCGCCGACGCCTTCCTGCAAAACGCACTGCTCAAGCCCGAGGCCTACAGCGTGGTGGCCACACTCAACCTCAACGGCGACTACATCAGCGACATGCTCGCCGCACAGGTGGGGGGCATCGGCATCTCACCAGGTGGCAACATCAACTACACCACCGGACACGCCATCTTCGAAGCCACACACGGCACAGCCCCCGACATAGCCGGGCAAGACAAGGCCAACCCGTGTTCGCTCATCCTCTCAGCCTGCATGATGCTCGAACACATCGGCTGGGCAGAAGCAGCCCGAAGCATCGAAACGGCCATCACACGTTGCCTCAGCCAGGGCAAAGCCACTGCCGACCTCGCACGCTTCATGCCCGGCGGCACAACCCTCACCACCAGCGACTTCACCGCCGAAATCATTTCCCACCTAAACTAAAAGACCTACACGATGAGCATCAAGAAAGAATACGTCATCTACAAACTGGCCGACGAGATGAAGCACGCCATACACTTCGACGCCGAGCAGTTCACCCGCCTCGGCGTGAAGCGCGGCCTCAGAAATCAAGACGGCACAGGCGTGCTCGTGGGGCTGACCAACATCGGCGATGTGCACGGCTACGAGCGCGACGCACAGGGCAACATCCACCCCGCAGAGGGACGCCTCTTCTATCGTGGATACGACGTGGCCGAACTGGTGCACGCCGCACAGCAGGAAAGGCGCTTTGCCTTTGAGGAAGTGGCCGTGCTGCTGCTCAGCGGCGAACTGCCCGACAAGGACGACCTGCGCGAGTTCTCCATGCTGGTGCGCGACAACATGCCCCTTGACCCACGCACCACGCTCCATATCATCGAACTCGAGGGACACGACATCATGAACATCCTGGCACGCAGCGTGCTCGAACTCTATACCTTCGACCCCGACCCCGACACCACCACACGCGAGAACCTCATGCGCCAAAGCGTGCAACTCGTCTCCAAGTTCCCCACCATCATTGCCTACGCCTACAACATGCTGCGCCACAACCGCCTGGGGCGCTCCCTCTCCATACGCCACCCGCAGCCACGCTTCTCCATTGCCGAGAACTTCCTCTATATGCTCAAAGGCAAGGACTTCACCCCGCTCGAAGCCCAAATGCTCGACCTGCTGCTCATCGTGCAAGCCGAACACGGAGGCGGTAACAACAGCACCTTCACCGTACGCGTCACATCCAGCGCCGGCACCGACACCTACTCCTCCATCGCAGCCGGCATCGGCTCGCTCAAAGGCCCGCTGCACGGCGGTGCCAACCTGCAAGTGAACAAGATGCTCCACTACCTGATGGACGAAGTGAAAGACTGGGAGAACGAAGCCGAGATACGCGACCGCCTGCGCGACATCGTGGCCGGCACAGGCTTCGACCGCAGCGGCCTCATCTATGGCATAGGCCACGCCGTATATACACTCTCCGACCCACGCTGCGAACTGCTCAAGGAACTGGCCGGCGAACTGGCCCGCGAGAAAGGACGCGAGCGCGAGTACGCCTTCATGCAACGCCTGGAACGCATCGCCAAGCAAGTGGTGACCGAGATGAAAGGACGCACAAAGCCCGTCTGCGCCAACGTGGACTTCTACAGCGGCTTCATCTACGAACTGCTCGGCATACCCCGCGAGGTCTTCACCCCCATCTTTGCCATGGCCCGCATCGTGGGCTGGTGTGCACACCGCAACGAGGAACTCTGTTTCCAGGGCAAGCGCATCATCCGCCCCGCCTATCGCTTCGTGGACGAGACGCGCCCCGCCTATATTCCCATTGCTGACAGGAAATAACTATCTTTGCGCCGCAAAACACGAAACGCTGCGAATGGAACAAGAACTTTTTTCCACTTTTCCCTATAAAGTGGCAGACCTGTCGCAGGCCGACTTCGGCCTCAAGGAAATCACTATCGCCGAACACGAGATGCCTGGCCTGATGGCCCTTCGCGAGAAATACGGAGCAGAACAGCCGCTCCGAGGTGCGCGCATCATGGGTTCGCTCCACATGACCATACAGACCGCCGTACTCATCAAGACGCTCGAAGCCCTCGGCGCCAAGGTGCGCTGGTGCTCGTGCAACATTTACAGCACCCAAGACCATGCCGCCGCTGCCGTGGCTGGAGCAGGCACTGGCGTCTTCGCCTGGAAAGGCGAGAGCCTGAGCGACTATTGGTGGTGCACGTTGCAAGCGCTGAACTTCGGCGAGGACGAGATGCCCGACCTCATTGTGGACGACGGCGGCGATGCCACGCTGATGATACACCTCGGTGTGCAAGCCGAGAAAGACGCCACCATTCTCGACACACCTTCCACGAGCGGCGACGAGGCCGAACTCAAGAACATCGTGCGCAGGGTGCTTGCCGAGCGTCCAGGATGGTTCACACGACTTGCCCAGAACGTGCGCGGCGTGAGCGAAGAGACCACCACAGGCGTGCACCGCCTCTATCAGATGATGGAACGCGGAGAACTGCTCTTCCCTGCCTTCAACGTGAACGACTCGGTGACCAAGTCGAAGTTCGACAACCTCTATGGCTGCCGCGAGAGTCTGGCTGACGGCATCAAACGTGCCACCGACGTGATGATAGCCGGAAAGACCGTTGTAGTGGCTGGCTATGGCGAAGTGGGCAAAGGTTGCGCACAGTCCATGCGCAGTTATGGTGCACGCGTCATCGTCACCGAGATCGACCCCATCTGCGCCCTGCAAGCCGCCATGGAGGGCTACGAGGTGCTCACCATGGACGAAGCCGCACCACTAGGAAACATCTTCGTCACGACCACTGGCAATATTGACGTGATCTGCACGCACCACATGGAACAAATGCCCGACCAAGCCATTGTCTGCAACATCGGTCACTTCGACAGCGAGATACAAGTGGAGGCCCTCAAACACTTGCCTGGCGTAAAGTGCACAAACATCAAGCCCCAGGTGGACAGTTACGCGTTTCCCGATGGCCACCGCATCACACTGCTTGCCGACGGGCGTCTCGTGAACCTCGGCTGCGCCACAGGCCATCCCTCGTTCGTGATGTCGAACTCCTTCACCAACCAGACGCTCGCGCAGATAGAACTTTGGCAAAAAGATTATGCCATCGGCGTTTACCGCTTGCCCAAACATCTTGACGAAGAAGTGGCACGCCTGCACCTTGAGCGCATCGGCGTACACCTCACCCGCCTCACTCCCGAGCAGGCCGAATACATCGGCGTGCCGGTTGAAGGTCCCTATAAGGCTGAACACTACAGGTATTAATCCCCTCTTTTAGGTTATAAGGTTATGAGGTTGTAAGGTTATAAGGGGCTGCGCGACGACCTTAAAACCTCAAGACCTAACAACCTCAAGACCTCAAGACTCACTCCTTCCTAATATGAAAAAACTGCTGCAACAAACCTGGCCCGACGCGCTCGCTGTGGGCGTATTCCTCCTGCTGAGCCTGCTCTACTTCATCACGCCCGTGAGCCAAGGTCTCGTTCTCGATGGCCACGACAACACCGGTGGCGTGGGTGCCGGCCACGAGACACAAGTGTATCAGGAACAGACCGGCGAGCACTCGCGATGGACCAACAGCCTCTTCAGCGGGATGCCCACCTACCAAATCTCGCCCTCCTACCCCTCCACTGGCGCACTCACAGTCGTGCAGAAGGTGTACCAACTCGGCACAACGGGCGTGGTGAGTTATCTGATGCTCTACTTCCTGGGGTTCTACATCCTGCTGCGCGTGCTGCGCTTGAACTATCTGACCGCATTGGCGGGGGCTGTGATGTGGGCACTCTCGTCTTATTTCCTAATCATCATCACCGCTGGACATATCTGGAAGGTAATGACCTTGGGCTTCATCCCGCCCACCATTGCAGGCCTGGTGCTCTGCTACCGAGGCAAACTGCTGTGGGGCGGAGCGGTCACGGCACTGTTCACCGCCTTGCAGATACTCTCCAACCACGTTCAGATGTCCTATTACTTCGGCTTCGTGATGCTGTTCATCATCATGGCCTACGGCATCGCCGCTGTTCTCAGCAAACGTAGCACCCTGGCCGATGGCGCGCCGGAGAGCGGCCTGGAAATTCCCACCCTTGCAGGTTGGCTGAAAGGCACGGCAGTCATCATCGTGGCCGGGCTTATCGGCGTGGGTGCCAACCTCTCCAACCTCTATCACACCTATGAGTATCAGAAGTACTCCATGCGCGGCAAGGCCGAACTCACACCCCTGCCCGCCGCTAACGGAAAAGCCACGCCCCAAGCCACCGACGGCCTTGAGCGCGACTATATCACGCAGTGGAGTTATGGCATCGGCGAGACGATGACGCTACTCGTGCCCAACTTCAAGGGCGGCGGCTCGGGGAGTATTCAGGACTACGAAGGGTCGGAGGACCTCCCCGGCTACGAAGACTTTGTGCAAGGCGCCATTGCCGTGCAACAACTTGCACAAGAAAGCAATCAGCAAATCATTCCGCCTGGGCTCAACACTTACTGGGGCGACCAGCCCGGCACCGTCGGTCCTGTGTACGTGGGAGCGCTGGTATGCTTCTTCTTCATCCTCGGCCTGTTCCTGGTGCGCGGGCCGATGAAGTGGGCGTTGCTCGCAGCCACCGTGCTGTCGCTGCTCTTCGCCTGGGGCAAGAACTTGATGCCCGTCACCGACTTCTTCATTGACTACCTGCCGCTCTACAACAAGTTCCGCACTGTCAGTTCTGCGCTTGTCATCGCCGAGTTTACCATACCCCTGCTCGCCGTGCTCTGCCTGGCGCACATCATTCGCACCCCGCAGGCACTTGGCGAGAAGGCGGGGCGCATAGGCCTCTGCACGAGCCTTGTCCTCACCGCAGGTATATGCCTGTTGCTCACCCTGTTCCCCTCGCTGGCAGGCGACTGCATCTCGCAAAACGACCGCGCGCTGCTTTCGCAACTCGGCCCCCAAGCCGTAGCCTATCGCGAAGGCATCTCGGCCATGCACCACGCTATCCTCTCTGCCGACGCGCTGCGCTCGCTCATCGTCATCCTCATTGGTCTCGCGGCGCTCGCAGCCTTCTATTTCAAGAAGATAAATGGCGCCGTGCTCGCCGTGTTCATCGGCGTGGTGTGTCTCATCGACCTCTGGCAGATAGACAAGCGCTACCTCAACGATGACAACTTCACCGACCCCGTGTCGCAGACCGAGGACATCGTCACGCCCACCGAGGCTGACAAGAGGATCTTGCAGGATAAAGGAGAATACCGCGTGCTCAACATCACCACCGACATCTTCAACGACAACACCGCCAGTTATCACCACCACAACATCGGCGGTTACCATCCCGCAAAACTCCATCGCTATCAAGACCTGATAGAACGCCACATCTCCAAGGAAATCCCGCAGTTTGTGGGAGCTATCAACGATGCACAGGGCGACATGACTCAAATCAAAGGCGACAGCCTGGCGCCTGTACTCAACATGCTCAACCTCAAGTACATCATCTTTGGCAAGGAGGCCGACCGCGTGATAGAGAATGCCTATACCAACGGCAACGGATGGTTCGTCAGCAACCTCAGTTTCGTGAAAGACGCCGACGCTGAGATGGCTGGGCTTAGCGGGCTCGACACCAAACATGCCGCCGTGGCCGATGCCACCTTCAAGCCACAACTCGAAGGTGCCGTTCTCGACAGCGGCACCGTTGTTCAGACGTCCTACGCCCCCAACGAGTTGCACTACACCGTGGAGAGCCAACGTGGCGGCGTGGTGGTATTCTCAGAAATCTACTATCCTGGTTGGACAGCCACCATCGACGGGCAGGAAGCCGCGGTCGGACGTGCCAACTATGTGCTACGTGCCCTACGCGTCTCCGCAGGCCGCCACGAAGTGGTCATGGAGTTCCGTCCGCGCAGCATAGCCCGCACCGAAGCCGTGGCCTGGTGTGGCTTCGCACTCACCCTGCTCGCCCTCTGCCTCGCTCTGGGTGCAGAAATAAGGAAGAGGATGAAAGGCTAAAAGCCGAAAACACTAACGATGCCCGCTCCCGACTTCATAAGAACGGATCCAAATCGGGCGCAAGACGACTTGCATAAAACTACAACAGACTTCGTTTAAACAAGGTCCGTGTGACTTTAAAGTCACACGGATGTAGTTTCACACTTGAAGCGTCCAAAGAACGCGGGCAACGAATACAACACTGAAGGCCTCGTTGAGAAGGGGGAATGAAGTCCGAAACCAAAAGACTTCATTCCCCCTTCCTATAATGGTTTTTGGCGGCAAGGCGGACGATATTGATATGTTTTACCTACCTTTGCACGCAAATACAAAGAAAAACAAATCTATGCGTACCTTCCCTTCCATTAGAACGATAGGCAAAGTCCTCGTGCTCGTCTGCTTCACGCTGGCCCTCGGTGCACGGGCGCAGACGGCTACCGTAGCAGTGTTTAGCCTCAACGATTTTCACGGAGGCTTCTTGCCCGATGCGCGCAAAGGCATACCTGGCGCGCCTGCCGTATGGCAGACCTTGGACAGTCTGCGGGCGGTCTATCCCAACAGCGTCACCGTAGCCGCAGGCGACAACTTCGGCGGCAGTTATTTCTATAACGCCACGGACGGACGCCTCATGCCCGACTTCTTCAGCCGCATCGGCGTCACAGTGTCGGCCCTCGGCAACCACGAATTCGACGACGGACAGCAGAAACTGGCAGACAAATGGAGCACTTACCGCCCAGCAGGGTGGAACCTCACCTACGTCTGCGCCAACATCGCTGACGCTTCGGGCAAAATTCCGGCCTTTGCTCAGCCTTGCGCCACACAGACGGTGACGCTTCCTGGCGGACAGACCGTGACAGTGGGATTTGTGGGGCTACTCACCAGCAACACGCCCAACCAGACCTCCAAGAGTAAACTCACGGGACTCACTTTCAACGGCAATTATGCCGACGTGGTGGCCGCGCTAAAGCGCACTCCACAATACCAACCCGTGGCCAGCGCCGACATCCGCCTGCTGCTCACCCACGTAGGCACGGCTATGCAAGACGGCACACCGGTGTGGGACGACTGCGACGCAGCACACATCGCCACACTGAACGACGCGGATTTTCATGGCATCCTCACCGGACACAGCCATGCCCCCGTGTGCGGGCGTATCAACAGCATGGGATACCCCGTGGTGCAGGGCAAGTGGCACGGCGAATACATCGGCGTGATACGCTTTGAGATTGACTTGCAAACCCGCAAGGTGATCAGCGCTCAGCCCGAAATCGTGCGCGTCAATCCAGACATCGTTCTTGGCACAAAACAACAGGCCTACCTCGCGCTGCTGGGCGAGCAACTTTCGTCCACCCAAATAGAAGGGCACGCGCTGAGTGAGAATGTGACGCATTGCACCCGTGAGCTCGTGCACGACCGCAATTCAAACAAACTGTGCCAGACAGAAATGGGCTATATGGTTTGCGAAGCGTACGCCGAAGCGCTACGCACCACAGGCCACATGCCTGCCTCCACACCCGTCATCGGCGTGAGCCACTTCGGGAGCATACGCGGCGGCTTCCCCGAGGGACAGATCCGCATCCTTGATGTGGGCGAGGCCCTGCCCTTTGCCAACAAACTTCGCGTGTTCCGCTTGACTGGCGCACAAATCAAGAACCTCGTGGAATTCGGCCTGCACAACTGCACCTACGGATGGATGCAGACGAGCAGTCTGGAGATTGACACCACTAAGACCGGCCACGTCAAGGAACTGGCCTATATCAATCCCGACGGCACGCGCACCGTGCTTCGCAAAAAGAGCACCTACCTCGTTGTGGCCGACGAATTTCAGGCCGGCGGTGGCGATGGCTACAGCACGGACTTCTTCCCACGCTCGCAAGAACTATTCTTCACCGGAATGCCCACCAGCACGCAGGCTTTTATCGATTATCTGATGCGCCGCGAAAGCATACCCGCGGGCGCGGTGCCCTGCATCGTGCCGTATAAGAAAATGAAGATTGGGCGCTGGGGGCAGAGAATGTTCTGAGATTTGTTGAACGAGGTTTTGAGGTCTTGAGGTTATTAGGTTTTGAGGGTGTCGCGTAGCCCCTTAAAACCTTACAACCTTACAACCTCATAACCTTACAACCTTAAGAACCTCTTTCCCATGCCCTTCATCGCCCTGAGGCCCAAACTCCCCAAGCAGGACGGCGACTTCGACACCTTGCTTACCGAACTAAACACCGTGACGATACGCCGAAGCCGCCGTGTGTTGCCTGCCGAATGGGCGGCACAAAGCGGTGTATGGCTCACGTGGCCGCACGAGGACACGGATTGGGCAGACATGCTGGAGGAAGTCACGGAGACATACATCCGTCTGGCCTACGAGATAGCCCGCCGCGAGAGACTCCTCATTGTACATCCCCGCGCCGACGAGGTGGAGACCTTGCTCCGCAAACGATTACCAAAACCCGTCTGCGACAATATTATATTCTTCTCCGCCCCCACCAACGACACTTGGACACGCGACCACGGTGTGCTTTCCGTCACGGGTCCCGCAGGATGGGAACTGGTGGACTGCGCCTTCAACGGCTGGGGCGGAAAATTCCCTGCAACGCTCGACAACGCCCTGACACGCCACCTCTACGACGCGGGCATCCTAAAAGGTACATACATTGATGCCCTGGACTTTGTCCTCGAGGGCGGGAGCATAGAAAGTGATGGCGCCGGCACGCTACTCACCACCGAGCAATGCCTCTGCACCGCCACACGGGGCGAAGATCGTAGCCGCACGGCAGTGGAGGCAAGGCTGCGCGAACTCTTCGGCGCGCAGCGCGTGCTGTGGCTCAGCAACGGACATCTTGAAGGTGACGATACTGACGGGCACATCGACACGCTGGCACGATTCTGTCCGGGAGGAGTCATCGCCTATGTGAAATGTGATGACACCACCGACCCTCACTTCGACAGCCTGCGCCTGATGGAACAGGAACTGCAGAGTCTGCGCGACGCGGAGAGCCGTCCCTACCCACTCATGCCGCTGCCGATGGCCCCCGCCTGCTTTGACCCCACTGACGGACATCGCCTGCCGGCAACTTATGCCAACTTCCTCTGCTTGCCTACCGCCGTCATATACCCCACCTACGGCGACGCACAAAAAGACAATGAGGCACGCCACGCACTCGCCAAACTCTTTCCTAAGTTTGACTTGATAGATATCGACGCCCGCCCACTCATCCGACAACACGGCAGCATCCACTGCGCCGCCATGCAACTGCCACGCGGCGTGCTGGCCTGACTACCACACACACTCCCCCCTATGCCTAAGGAAAGCCTCACCCCGATGATGAAACAGTTCTTCGACTTCAAGGCGAAGCACCCCGATGCGCTGTTGCTGTTCCGCTGCGGCGACTTCTACGAAACCTATGGCGAAGACGCTGTGACAGCGGCCAAAGCCTTAGGCATCACCCTGACGCGCCGCAACAACGGCAAGAACGGGACCGCCGACCTGGAAATGGCTGGCTTTCCTTATCACGCACTCGACAACTACCTGCCTCGGCTCGTGCGTGCAGGATTTCGCGTGGCGATCTGCGACCAACTCGAAGACCCCAAACTCACTAAGACACTCGTAAAGCGCGGCATCACCGAACTCGTCACACCTGGCGTAGCCATGCAGCAAGGCGTGTTGGCCGAGAAGGAAAACAACTGGCTGGCCGCCGTGCATTTCGGAGCGGCGACGCTCGGCCTTTCCTTCCTGGATCTTTCCACAGGAGAATTCCTTGTCTCGGAAGGCACACCAGAGGCAGTGAAGAAACTCATTGATAGTTTTGGCCCGAAAGAGGTGCTTGTGAAGCGCGGCTTGAAGCCCCGTCTCCAAAAGCTCTTCGGCACGACGCTATACACCTACGAAACCGATGACTGGACCTTCAATGCCGCTACCGCCGAGAAGTCTCTGCTCACTCACTTCGGCGTCAAAACCCTGCGCGGCTTTGGTGTGGACCACCTCCACGACGGATTGGCGGCAGCAGGCGCCGTGCTTTGCTATCTGGAACTCACGCAGCACACTGCCACACGGCACATCTCACGCATCAGCCGCATAGAGGAAGAGCGCTATGTGCGCATTGACCCTTTCACGGTGCGCAACCTGGAACTTGTCGCCCCGATGCAACCCGGTGGGCGCACCCTGCTTGACGTCATTGACCACACGCTCACACCCCCAGGCGGACGTATGCTGCGCCGCTGGCTACTCTTTCCCCTTCGCGACGTGGCGGCCATCAAACAGCGGCAGGACGGGGTGGAACAATACTTCCGTCACACCTCCCTGCGAGAAATTTGCGAACAAGAACTGCCACGGGTGGGCGACCTTGAACGCCTCGCCTCGAAAGTGAGTACCGCTCGCGCCAATCCCCGCGAAATGCAGCAATTGCGCTACTCGCTCGAGAGTGCGGCACGCATCAAACAAGTGGCGACGGGTGTACCCGAAGAATCCATCAAGACACAGGCCGACCGCATTGACTCGCTCACAGAACTGGTGCAGACGCTCGGGCGCACCCTGCGCCTTGACCCGCCGGTAAAGATCACGAATGGGGGATATATCGCCGATGGCGTAAATCAAGAGTTGGACCAACTGCGCCAAATCTCCACATCCTCGCGCGACTACCTCATCAGCATCCAAGAAAAGGAGGCAGCACGCACAGGCATCGCCTCTCTGAAAGTGGGATACAGCACCACCTTTGGCTATTACCTGGAGGTGCGCAACACGTATAAGAACCTCGTGCCTGAAGAGTGGGTGCGCAAACAGACGCTGGTTCAGGCCGAGCGCTACATCACGCAGGAACTCAAAGAACTCGAGGAGAAAATCATCGGTGCCGACGACCGCATCCTGGCCCTTGAAGCCGACATATACGCCAAACTCCTTGCCTATGCAGCCAAGTTCATCCCACAGATACAGCGCACGGCGCAGGCTATTAGCACCCTCGACTGCTATTGTTCAATGGCGGCCACCGCACAGGCTCTACGCTACGTGCGCCCTGTGGTGGACGACACCACGGAGATTGACATTGCACAAGGTCGTCACCCCGTCATCGAAACCCTCATGCCTCCAGGTGAGGAGTATGTGGCCAATGATGTGCAACTTGACACCGAGCAGCAGCAAATCATCATCGTCACCGGCCCCAACATGTCGGGCAAAAGCGCCCTCCTGCGCCAAACAGCCCTTATCACGCTCTTGGCACAAATAGGGAGTTACGTCCCTGCTGCTGCTGCACGCATCGGCGTAGTCGATAAGATATTCACTCGTGTGGGGGCCAGCGACAACATCTCGATGGGCGAAAGCACGTTCATGAACGAAATGACCGAGGCGGCGAACATCATGAACAACCTCACCATGCGCAGCCTGGTGCTATTCGACGAGTTGGGACGCGGCACCAGCACCTACGATGGCATCTCTATCGCCTGGGCTATTGTGGAGCACCTACACGAAAACCCCACTGCCCATGCCCGCACACTCTTTGCCACACACTATCACGAACTCAACGAGATGGAAAACCGCTTCAGCCGCATCAAGAACTACAACGTCAGTGTGCGTGAAGCCGATGGGCGGATTATCTTCCTGCGTCGCCTGGCGCGCGGAGGGTCGGAACATAGTTTCGGTATCCATGTCGCCAAACTCGCTGGCATGCCGCCCGCCATCGTGGCCCGCGCTGAACAGATACTTCGCGACCTGGAAAACCAGTCGCGCGGCGGGGCTGGCATAGGCTCTGAGAAACTGGTGCCGAAAGAACATGCGGACACCCAACTCAACTTCTTCCGCCTGGAAGACCCCGTGCTGGAACAGATACGCGACGAATTCCTCGGCTTGGACGTGAACAACCTCACACCGCTCGAGGCGCTCAACAAACTTAGCGACATCAAACGAATCATTGCCGTTGACCATTGATAATTGACCACCAGAACATTCATCAACCCACCTATTGCAAACGATGGGAACGCGGGCGTCCCCGCCCGCAGGTATTGACCACCAGAACATTCATCAACCCGCCTATTGCAAACGATGGGAGCGCGGGCGTCCTCGCCCGCAGGTATTGACCACCAGAACATTCGCAAACCCATTGCAGCCGGTATTGGTCAATGGTCAATGAATAACGGTCAATGAACAAAACCTTTTCATCACCATGAAACCGCTCTCTCCCGAACAAGCCACACGCCGAGCAGAAGCCCGTTGTGCCAAACAGGAATGTTGCCGCTACGATCTGCGCATGGCCCTTTTGCGCTGGGGGGTGGAAAGCGAGGATGCGGAACAGATTCTTGACCACCTGGAGAAAGAGGGATTTATTGACGAAAGTCGCTACGCTCACGCCTTTGTCCACGACAAGGTGCATTATGACCGATGGGGAAAACAAAAGATTCAGGCTACACTGCGACAAAAGAAACTTTCGGACAGCGACATCCGCACCGCCCTTGACCTGGTGCCTGAAACCCTCTATGCACAAAACCTTAAAGCCGTCATCGAGGCAAAGATACGCACGATAGGGCAAGACGAAATTTCCAACGACGCCTACAAGACGTTTCAGAAACTGGGACGCCACGCCATTTCTAAAGGGTACGAGTCCGACATGGTGTTTCGCTTTCTCAGTGACAGACCCATTGAACATTGAACATTGACTGTTGACCATTACCAATACCGGTAGCAAAGGGTTTTGCTAATGGTCAATGGTCAATCATCAATGGTCAATGAAATAAAATCCTCACAATTATGAAAGCCTACTTTCCTAACAGATGTTTTCTCGCAGTGGCGCTCTTGTGTCTATTGACCGTTACGCCCCTGCGCTGCGTGGCCACCGACACCATAAAAATGTTTTCTCCCGATGGCAGTATCGCCGTCTCGCTCACCGCCGCAGATGGTTTCATCTCCTATTCCGTGGCAAAAAACGGGAAAGACCTCTACACCGTGGACAGCATCAGCCTGCACCTCGGCACAACCACCCTCCCCGCAGGTAAGGCTAAAATCGGCAAGACCACCAGCGTCAGACAGACGTTTCGCCCCGCTGTTCCCCTGAAGTTTTCAGAGATAGAGGACATTTACAATGAGACGGTCGTATCCTATGGCAAAGACCTCTTTTTCATCCTTCGCGTGTATGATAATGCCGTGGCCTACCGCTTCTCTATCGCTAAGCTAGGCGACGTAGAAGTCTTTGACGACCGCTTCCGCGTCAAGCCTTCTAATGGATTTACTGCCACGTACCAGCCCGCCCCTTCGTTCGTCACAGATTACGAGAAAGCATACCGCAGTGTCTCGCTTGACGACTGGGCCAAAGGCGACCAGCCATTAGCCACGATTCCCATGTTGCTCTCTGGTGCGAACGACACCCAACTACTCATCGGAGAAAGCGATGTGGACGACTATCCCCGTCAGTTTCTCACCACCGACGGCACGTTCATTACTCCCCTATATCCCAAGACACCCCTCAGGTGGGAGCCGCGCGGCGACAGAGGAGAGAACATTCTTCAGGAAGCCCCCTATATCGCCAAAACCTCAGGAACACGCACGCTCCCTTGGCGCTGGGTGTGCATCACCGACTCGCGCGGGCTGCTGGAGCAGACGTTGCCCGTACAACTGGCACGACGCAACACGCTGGGCAACACGTCATGGATTGAGCCTGGACAAGTGTCGTGGGAGTGGTGGAACGGTGCTGCACCCTACGGTCCCGACGTGGATTTCAAGGCGGGCTGCAACTACGACACCTATTGCTATTACGCCGATTTCGCCGCTCGCTACGGTCTCCGCTACATCCTCCTGGACGAGGGATGGGCCAAAAACACACGCGACCCATTCACTGGAAACGATGACCTGCGCCTGCACGAACTCATCAGTTATTGCAAAACAAAAGGTGTGGAGGTTATTCTGTGGTTGCCCTGGCTCACCGTGGAACAACATCTTGACAGTCTCTTCAACGTTTACGACCGCTGGGGCGTGCATGCCGTTAAGATAGACTTCATGAACCATTCTGACCAGTGGATGGTAAACTTCTACAAACGCGTGGTGAGCGAAGCGGCGAAGTATCACACCGTGGTGGACTTCCACGGTTCGTTCACTCCCGCCGGACTGGAACACGAATACCCCAACCTGCTTAGTTACGAAGGGGTACTCGGTTTAGAACAGATGGGCTCCTGCAAACCCGACAACACCCTCTTCCTCCCGTTTATCCGAAACGCTGTGGGCGCAGCCGACTTCACGCCAGGCGGGATGAACAACATGCAGCCTGAACAATACCGCGCTGGTCGTCCCAACAGCGGCGCCGTAGGTACACGGGTACACCAGATGGCACTTTATATAGTATTGGAAAGCGGGCTCCAGATGCTTGCCGACTGCCCCACCCGCTACTATCAGGCCGACGAGTGTACGCGTCTCATCACCTCTGTACCCGTCACCTGGAACGAAACACGTGCGCTTGAAGCCCGCGCCGGGCAATACGCTATCGTGGCCAGGCGGAATGGCGAACGTTGGTACATCGGTGGCATTACCAACAACCAAGAACGTGATTTCACGCTCTCGCTCAACTTCTTACCAAAGGGTACTTACCGACTCACAGCCTTTCGCGACGGTTTGAATGCCAATTATCAAGCCATGCATTACAACCGATTCGAACAAACCATATCCCCCGCCGACACACTCCATATCCACTTGGCTCGGGGTGGCGGATGGGTGGGCGTGCTTGAACCACCAGACCACCAGAACATTGAACATTGAACATTAGCAATCGTCAGCCCGCCTATTGCAATCGTTGGGAGCGCGGGCGTCCCCGCCCGCATCTATTGCAGGTATAACAGGTTTTGCTAATGTTCAATGTTCAACGTTCTGGTGGTCAATCATCAATGTTCAATAAAATAAAACTGCTCATGAAACAACTCTTCATAGAAACCTACGGCTGCCAGATGAATGTAGCCGACAGCGAAGTGGTAGCCTCCGTGATGCGCATGGCAGGCTACGAACTCTGCGACGACGCTGGTGGTGCCGATGCCCTATTTCTCAACACCTGCGCCGTGCGCGACAAGGCCGAGCAGCGCATCCTGCACCGCCTCGAAGCCCTGCGGGCCGAACGGCGCAAGGGACGCAAAGTTATCATTGGTGTGCTGGGGTGTATGGCCGAACGCGTCAAAGGGGCTCTCCTTGAGGACTATGGGGCAGACCTCGTAGCTGGGCCCGACGCCTACCTCACCCTGCCCGACCTCATCGCCCAGGCCGAGACTGGACACAAGGCCATCAACGTTGAGCCTTCCACCACAGAAACCTATAAAGACATTGTACCACAACGTTTCTGCGGAGGCGGCGTGAGCGGATACGTCAGCATCATGCGTGGCTGCAACAACTTCTGCCATTATTGCATCGTGCCCTACACCAGGGGGCGCGAGAGGAGTCGCGACATTGAAAGTATCCTGACCGAGGTGCGCGATCTGCGCAACCGAGGCTATAAAGAAATCACCCTGCTCGGACAGAACGTCAATTCCTACCGCTTCATGCAGGGTGGTGAAGCCATCCTCTTCCACAACTTGCTGCGAACGGTGGCCCGCGAAGCCGGCAAGGATGTTCGAGTGCGCTTCACGTCGAGCCACCCCAAGGACATGAGCGACGACACGCTTCGTGTCATCGCCGAAGAGCTCAATGTTTGCCCACACATCCATCTCGCCGTACAGAGCGGTAGTGACCGCATACTCGCTGCCATGAATCGCAAATACACCCGTGCTGACTTCATCAAAAGCATCGCCGCCATCCGAAGCATCGTGCCTGGCTGCGCCGTCAGCACCGACATCTTCGCTGGATATTGCGGCGAGACCGAAGAGGACCATGCCCTCTCGCTCTCCCTAATGCGCGAATGCGCCTTCGACGCCGCGTTCATGTTCAAGTACAGCGAACGGCCTGGCACCTATGCCGCGCGGAATCTCAAGGACGACGTGCCTGAAGAGGTAAAAGTGCGCCGTCTGAATGAACTCATCGCTCTTCAGAACGAACTCAGCGCCCGGAGCAACGCGCGAGAGGTAGGCACCGTGGTAGAGGTACTGACCGAAGGCCCGAGTCGCCGCAATCGGGAACAGATGTGCGGGCGTACTCCGCGCAATAAGATGGTGGTATTCCCTCGCCCCGACGGGGCGCGCCCTGGGCAGTACGTCCACGTGCGCATCACAGGGAGCAGTTCCGCCACGCTCATTGGAACTCCACTTATTGAACATTGACCATTAGCAAAACCCATTGCTGCTGGTATTGACAATGGTCAATGGTCAATGAATAATGGTCAATGGAAAAAAAGGTATAGTTTCGCTTGCTTTAATGCGTGCCTTGCGCTACTTTTGCACCGCAAAAGCACGATTAGCGGGCTTGTAGCTCAGTTGGTTAGAGCAACAGACTCATAATCTGGAGGTCCTAGGTTCAAGCCCTAGCTGGCCCACACCCATGTATTTCGTGCATACTTGTTTTCAGGCCAGTCTTCGTGAGAAAACTGGTCTGTTTTCATTTATAAGCATACAGGTTCTCAGCAACAATACGTAGCCCCATGATTCATCAAGTTGAAAAGCCCATAGAGCGTAGCCGCCTACGCAGGTTGCTCGGCAGAGAATATTATATTCTCCGGCGAAAGATAAAGTGGCATTTTTCCGATGTAAATTATGCGACAACTGACGATAGCGTAACTGCGCCGTACATCTGGAAGGAACATCGTTCCGTCCTGCTAAGGAAACTCAAGGACGTGGATATGCACCTGCAATACAACAAGATTGAGAACTTGCGAATAGCTATATCCAACATTGACGGCGTGGTGATAAAGCCTGGCGAAGTATTCTCTGTTTGGCGCATGGTGGGCCGCCCTACGAAGCGGAAAGGCTACAAGATGGGCATGATGATTCACAACGGGCATGTTTCCACAGGCATAGGCGGTGGGCTGTGCCAATTAGGCAATCTCCTCTATTGGATGGCTTTGCACACGCCACTGACCATAAAAGAAAGGTGGCGGCATAGTTTTGATGTCTTTCCTGACGTGAACCGCACGATACCATTTGCCTGCGGGGCAACGTTGGCCTATAACTATATCGATCTACAACTGGAAAATACAACGGACATCACCTTCAAGATCAATCTTTGGATAGACGACGAATATCTCAACGGGGTTGTTTACGGCAGCCGGAAACCAATGGTTGAATACGAGATTATCGAAAAAGACCACCGCATAGAACTCCAGTGGTGGGGCGACTATACGCGTCACAACAGAATCATGAGGCGCATCATAGATATTGAGACGGGAACCTCAACTGAGGAATTCGTTACCGAGAACAACGCGATTATGATGTACAATCCCATATTGCCCCATCAAGAACATGCCTTTGCACATTCCTGATGGGGCAAATATGGGGAGGAACGTTTTAAAGCGGGTATTCCTCGAAGGCGTAAAGGACGGTGCTGAGATAGCGCTCACCGGTGTCGGGCAGCAATGCCACGATCGTTTTCCCTGCGTTTTGGGGGTCGGCGGCGAGTTTGAGCGCTGCGGCCACGGCAGCACCACTGCTGATGCCCACCAATAGTCCCTCTGTACGGGCCAGGCGGCGCGAAACAACTATGGCTTCATCGTCGGCGATGGGAACAACGGCGTCCACAACAGAAGCGTCATAATTTGCTGGAACGAACCCCGCGCCGATGCCTTGTATCTTGTGGGGCCCCGAGGCGCCACCGCTCAACACGGGTGAAGAGGCGGGCTCCACGGCGAAGGCTTTGAGCGAGGGCTTCTTCTGTTTCAACGCTCCAGCCACACCACTTATGGTGCCGCCTGTACCTACTCCAGCCACGAAGATGTCCACATTCCCGTCGGTGTCCGCCCAAATTTCCTCGGCTGTGACGCGATGCGCAGCAGGATTGGCAGGATTGTCGAACTGCCCGAGTATGACGCTGCCGGGCGTAGCGGACCTGAGTTCCTCTGCTTTGGCGATAGCCCCTTTCATCCCTGCCGTTCCAGGAGTGAGCACGATAGTAGCCCCCAAAGCACGGAGCAGGTTCTGACGTTCAATGCTCATGGTTTCTGGCATAGTGAGGATGGTCTTATAGCCGCGCACAGCAGCCACCCAAGCAATGCCTATACCGGTGTTGTCGCTGGTGGGTTCTATCACCGTAGCGCCAGGACGGAGTTTCCCCGCACGCTCGGCTTCTTCTATCATGGCCAGAGCCACACGATCTTTGACACTACCGCCCGGGTTGGTACGCTCTAATTTCACGATGAGACGGGCGGGGAGGCTATCCTCCTTTTCAATACGCGATAGTTCAAGCAACGGGGTGTTCCCGATGAGTTTTGTTAGGCTTTGATATATCATTGGTGAGGTTATGAGGTTATAAGGTTATAAGGTTATGAGGTTATGAGGGGCTGCGCAGATAACAAAATCGACTAAGACAATCAGAAGAGGGGAAAAGATGAATTGGTGTGAACGTATTTGCGCTCAAAGTCTTCCACGCTCATAGTGAAGAAAAGGATGCCTTGTATGAGGGTAAGAACCGACCAAAGCCCACAAGTAATGATGGTGAGTAAGATGCAGAGGAAGGCTCCTCCTATTTTTCCGAGATAGAAATAGTGTGCGCCGAAGCCGCCGAGCAATATGGCGAGCAGTCCAGCCACACCACGGCTCTTTCCCGAGGGGCCATCGTCAAACACACCAGGACCCGCTGGCTGATAAGCATACTGAGGTTGTGAATAGCCTTGATTGTAGTCCTGCGGACCAGCCTCAGGCGTGGGGCCTGTGTTTACATGAGGGCCATAGGAAGGCGCGGGTTGGAATTGCAGGCCGCAATGAGGACATTGCACAATAGCCATAGGCTGGTAACTGCTGATTTGTCCGCCGCAACGGGGGCATGTGTAGGTAACCATAAGAATAGGGGATTTGTAAGGTTATGAATTTTCGCGAGGTCGCAAGCCGCTCACTAACGCCTGTAATCATACAAACGCTATTTTTGCCACAAAAGTAACGTTTCTCGTTGGACAGAGGCCTCGGGGTCTTGTTTTTGAACGTGTGCGTACTTGATTTTCATTAGAAAAGGGCAAGGAGTATGTGTAAATTGGTACTTTTGCCGCACATTCGCTCATTATGCCTTTGAACAAGAATGCCGCTACAATAGCCGAAGCCGTGCGCTCGTTGGGCGACGCGGGCACGTTGCAGGGACTTTTCCACACCCGCCGTCCTGGTGAGCCTATGCCCAGTGGTCCGCGGCTTCGTGAGGTGATAGACCTATGCCGCGCCCTGCTCTTCCCAGGTTTCTACGGCGAGGCCACCACCGATGTTTCTTCCCTACCCTACCATGCAGGAGTAGACGCGGAGAGGCTCTTCTCCGTGTTGTCCGAACAGATTGAAGCGGGGCTATGCTTCCGACGCGCTGTAACAGACGACTTGTACGGCACGGGGCTAAGGGCCCGCGCGGCGGACCTGGCGGCAAGGCTTATCGGGCGCTTGCCTGAGGTGCGGCGCTTGTTGCTCACCGATGTGGAGGCGGCATACAATGGCGACCCTGCAGCCGAAAGTCGTGACGAAGTGGTGAGTTGCTATCCTGCCATCAAGGCCCTCACGGTGTATCGCGTGGCTCACGAACTGGAGTTGCTTGACGTGCCGCTCATCCCCCGCATTCTTACCGAAATGGCGCACAGTGAGACAGGTATTGACATCCACCCTGCGGCTACCATCGGCTCACACTTCACCATTGATCACGGCACGGGTGTGGTCATCGGCGCCACCTGCATCATCGGCGACCATGTGAAACTCTATCAAGGTGTGACGCTGGGTGCTCGTAGTTTCCCGCTCGACGACAATGGGAACCCCATCAAACACATCCCGCGCCACCCCATACTGGGTAATGACGTGATTGTATATAGCAACAGCACGATACTTGGACGCGTCACCATAGGCGATGGTGCGGTTATCGGCGGCAACGTGTGGCTCACACACGACGTGCAGCCTGGCGAGACCATCCGCCAAACACCGTTCTCCGTTGAACATTGACCGTTAACCATTAGTAAAACCTAATAACCTCAAAACCTAATAACCTCAAAACCTAATAACCTCAAAACCTAATAACCTCAAAACCTAATAACCTCAAAACCT
>JAFSWM010000003.1 GCA_017444485.1 Bacteroidaceae bacterium
CTTTAATTCAGTCAAGCCGCTGCTGGTTGAACATATTTGTTCTACAGCTTTAAGCAGCCAATTTTCAAGAAGTTGCAGTGTTATATCCTTGATTTATAAAGGAAAAGCAAAACAAGATAGTGCTTTGTTCTTGTTTTGCTTCGAAGTGTTTTCGTGATTCCGTTGGCATCACTTTGTGATCCGCTTGGGAGCACTTCGTGATTCAGTTGGGACTCGAACCCAAAACCGACAGCTTAGAAGGCTGTTGCTCTATCCAGTTGAGCTACTGAACCGTATGTTTGTAGGACGTTCGTGCCGCTGAGATGGTGCTTTCAGGCGATGGCCGTGAGGCTGTTGAGGTCTATTTCGCCGGCTTCAGTCTCTGTGAGCCGCTCGCCGACGTACTCGAAACTGAAACTGCTGTTGCGTGCGCTGGGGAACTGGCTTCGCGGGTCGATGTCTTGACGAGTCTGCAAGTAGTCGAGTATGCGGTTGTAGCACTCCATGGGGGTGTTGCCTTTGATGAACGCGGCAAACTCGTTGTCTTGGTATTGGAACTTGAGGGTTTCGGGTATTTGTATCACTCGCTTGAAGCCCATAGCGCAACGGTACCAACCGTATTGTTCACGTACGAGTTGTTGTTGGCGGAGATCCTTGCTGTCGACGTTTGCGGGTGTATAGCCTTCTTCGTTGCGCTTTCGGTTGTTGGCGCGAAACTCCTCCATCGTGTCTGCATTGCTCTTGATGAGAATGAAATAGACGCGTGGCCTCACTTTGTAGCGCTTGGGATAAGGCATGTCGCCCTCCACATAGTTACGCACGTCGGCTATGAGTTGGGGCGTGACTTCTATATCGGGAATTTCGGCCAGGAATTCAAGAATCTCGTCTGCCGAATGGGCAAGCGTCTCCTTGTCAAAGTATCTCGCGTAGATGCTCACGTGGCTATTGTTTAGGAGTGTTGTGTGTGTGTTTAACAAAAAAGGAGCGACACGGCTCCTAATTGTATTGAGCGGCAAACGGGACTCGGACCCGCGACCTCAACCTTGGCAAGGTTGCGCTCTACCAACTGAGCTATTGCCGCCTGCGTTCCCGTTTGAGAGTGAAGAGGAGGAGACTCGAACTCCCACGTCACAATTGACACTACCCCCTCAAAGTAGCGCGTCTACCAATTCCGCCACCTCTCCGTTTCTCTCGGGTTACTTGATTTTCGTTTGTTGAACCGACTTGTGCCCAGAACAGGACTCGAACCTGCACGTCCGTGAAGACACTAGTACCTGAAACTAGCGCGTCTACCATTCCGCCACCTGGGCTCGAATTAAGTCTGTTCGCAATATGTGAGCGGCAAACGGGACTCGGACCCGCGACCTCAACCTTGGCAAGGTTGCGCTCTACCAACTGAGCTATTGCCGCTTGTTTCTACCGTCTGAGACGGGCTTTCCGCTGAAAAGCGGTGCAAAGATACGCTAAGGCAGTACCACGAACCAAATTTTTCTCAAACTTTTTGAAGATATTGACGCATTTTTCTGTTCCTGGCAGTGTTGAAGCATATGCTTTCGTGCCTTTACGCTGCAATGCTGTGCACGTTTCGGGCAGGATTGGCTACCTTTGCGGCTTGATGCTTCACGATACTTTTCTACACGTTTTCCTGCTGAGGGTTTCAGGCCTCGGTGCGCGACTGAAAGGGCTATCTGTGGGTGGCATGCGCTTTGTGGGGCGCACGGTGCTGAACGAACTGCCGCTCTTTGCCACCACGTTGCTGCTCTGGGGGAGCGAGTGCCTACGCGACGTGGAGGGATTGCTTCGCTACGATGGCACTACGCCGCTCTTGCACTATGCGGGCAGGCTCTGCATCGTGGTGTTCCAAGCCTTTCTTATTGCTTGCTGCGTCAGGCTGGTGCTGCGACGCAGCATCGTCCGCCTCGCTGCCTATGCCTTTGTTGTCGTGCCTGTTGTCCTCGCATGGTTTATGCGCGAGCAGGCTGGCATGGAGATTTGCGGCACGGCGTTGCAGATGGCCTACGAGACCGACATGAACGAGGCCGCTGCGTTCTTGCGGGTGTATGTGATGGATTTCGGCGTTATCACTGTCAGTGCCTTATTGATTGTTGCGGTTGCTGTATGGGTGTGGGTGGAACGGCGTTGGCAAGAGTTCGTGCCTCGTGTTGCCACGTTCCGTTGCCGCCGTCCCCTCGGGTGGTTGCTGATTGCCATGTTGCTCATTGGCGGCGGGCTGTTCGTGAGGTATTCCGTATTATTAGTAAGGGCCAAGATGAGCGGCGACTCGGCCCACTGGAATGCGAGTGCCGCCGCCATTGCTCCGCGCGATCCGCTGACGAAGTTTGCCTTCGCCGTGCTGGACCTCCGCAGTATGCGCCGTGCGGTGGTGCGCTCGGTGGGCTGCACGGCGGAGTATGTGGCCAAAGAGCCTGCACGTTCGGATGCCGATAGCCTACACGTGGTGCTAGTGGTGGGCGAGAGTTACATCCGCTGCCACTCTGCCCTCTACGGCTACCGCCTGCCCACCACGCCGCGCCAGGAGATGGAACGTCGAGGCGGCTCGCTCGCCGTGTTTACCGATGCCGTGTCGCCTGCTGCCACTACGATTGTGGCCATGCAGCGTTTGTTCTTCGTCACCGATGGCGACGATACAACCTGGTACGACGGCGTGTTCTTCCCGGCTGTGTTTCGCTCGGCGGGCTTCCACGTTGCGTTCCTCGACAACCAACAGACGATGCGCACTGGCCTGCGCAAGGAGGGTGTGGGCGACAAGGCTTTCCCTGTGCTGAACCCGATGTTCGACGCTGCTATGGTGCGTCTCTCTTATGATTACTTCGGCACCACGAGCCACGACTACGATGGCGGGCTCATCGACGAACTGCTCTGCCTGGCCGACACCGCTTCCCGCTGCCTCACTATCCTGCACCTCAAAGGTCAGCACTTCGATGCTGCTTGGACATTCCCCAACGATGCTGCCCACGAGCGTTTCTCCTCAGGCGACTACGGCTGGCGGCACGAGGCGTGGCTCACTGAGGAAAAGAGGCAACACATCGCCGACTACGACAATGCCACGCTCTACAACGACCTGCAGTTGGGGCGGCTGTACGACCACTATCGCCACAAGCGCGCCGTCATCGTATACCTGTCGGACCACGGCGAGGAGGTGTACGACTATCGCGACCGCTGGGGGCGCACGCACCGATACGAGGATGCGGCGCAGACGGAACTCTATTTCCGCGTGCCGCTGACCATTTGGCTCTCCGATGTCTACCGCGCCGCATTCCCTGAAGCTGCTCGCCGTGTAGCCGCTGCCAGCAGGCTGCCAATCATGACCACTGCACTACCCCACCTGCTTTTCGACCTCGCCGCCTTGCGCACGCCGCTCTACTCTGCCACGGCCAACCCGCTATCCCCGCGCTACGTTCCCAGGCCGCGTATCCTCTACGATGGCCGCGATTTCGACAAGGCCGTAACGACTCCATAATATATATGTATAGGGAGTTAATGCTGCGCAAGTAGTTAAAAGCGGAGTTAATGCTGCGCAAGTAGTTATAACAACGATACTCCACTTCTTCTCCTAAAAATAAACTTTGATAATGCCTCTCTCTCTATTCCCCGCCTGCGAAGTGTGCTTCCCCGCCAGCGAGAAGGTACGCACCGCCACATTTTTTCTCGCCGCCGAAGAGTACGTGGCGCGCAGATGGGCGGCGGGCAGTTATCTGTTCTCGTGGGTGCTCCCGCCCACCGTGGTAATGGGCCGCAACCAAGTGGCTCACCAGGAGTTTGACCTCGACTACTGTGCCCGCGCGGGCATCGACGTGGTGCGACGCAAGAGCGGCGGCGGCGCGGTGTTTGCCGACGGGAGCAACATCATGTGGAGCCTCGTCTGCGGCGGCGGGGAGGTGGAAGACATCTTCCGCGCATACACCTCCGCCATGGCCCGTGCGCTGAACCTTCTCGGTGCACCCGCGCAGGCCACGGGGCGCAACGACATCGTGCTGAAGAGCGGCGGCAAGGTGTGCGGCAACGCCTTCTATCGCCTCGGCGACCGCAGCATCGTTCACGGCACGATGCTCTACGACACCAACGCCCAGGCCATGCAGCGCGCCCTACGTCCCGACCCCGACAAGTTGAAGGCCAAGGGCGTGCAGAGCGTCAGGCGGCGTATCGGGCTGCTCAAGGACCACATCAGCGGCGGCACGGACTGCCTGCGCGCCTCACTCACCCGTAGGCTCACCGACCGCGTGCTGACGCTCACCGCCACGGAGGTGGCAGAGATCGAACGCCTTGAGCGCCACTACCGACGGCCCGACTTCCTCATGGGCCACATCCGTAGCACCGACGTGACGCTGGGCGGGCGCATCGAGGGGTGCGGCATGCTTGAACTACATTTCACACTGCGCGGCTCCATGGTGGAGGATGTGGAACTGCGTGGTGACTTCTTCGAACTCTCCGATGCCCGCGCCGCCTTCTGTCAAGCCTTCCGCGGCACCCCTTTCACCGCCGCCAGCCTGCAAGCGAGCGCACATCGCCACGCGCTCCATCGCTCCGTGCGCGGTCTATCCGAACAGGCGCTCGCCGCGCTCCTTGCCAAAGCCTGAACCTAAGACAAAGCCCCAGTATCATGCAGTGATACCGTTAGTATCATGCAGTGATACCGTTAGTATCATGCAGTGATACCGTTAGTATCATGCAGTGATACCGTTAGTATCATGCAGTGATACCGCTGGTTCCATGGGGTGGAACAGCGAGTTCCACTAGGTGAAACAGCGTGTGTCACTAGGTGAAACAATCGGCTTTCACGAAGTAGAGCAAGCGGTTTCCTGCCCGAAATGAACTTTTTAGCGCAGGGCAGTGCGCATAATCCCACACACTGCGTATATTTGCAGGGCAAACCTGAAAAACACTCTTTTCCCCAAACCACTATGGACAAACAAACCTGCCTGCATGACAAGCATGTGGCACTCGGCGCCAACATGGTGCCGTTCGGCGGCTTCGACATGCCGCTCTACTACCAAGACATCACCACCGAGCACAACGCCGTGCGCCACGAAGTGGGCCTTTTCGACGTCTCGCACATGGGCGAGGTGCGCGTCACAGGGCCCGACGCCGAACGCTTCGTGCAGCACATCTTCACCAACGACGTGGCAGGCGCCGAATACGGCAAGATATTCTACGGCATGATGCTGCGCCCCGACGGCGGCACCGTGGACGACCTGCTCGTGTACAAAATGGGCGAGAACGACTTCCTGCTCGTCATCAATGCAGCAAACATCGACAAGGACTACGCCTGGATGCTCGAAAACATCAAAGGCTACGACGCCGTGGCCGACAACCAGAGCGAACACTACGGCCAACTCGCCATACAAGGGCCCAAGGCCGAAGCACTGATGCTACCCGTGCTCGGCCTGGACTGCGCCGAACTGGTGTTCTACACCTTCAAGGAAATCACAGTCGACGGCGAGACCATCATCGCCTCGCGCACAGGCTACACGGGCGAAGACGGCTTCGAAGTCTATGGCTCCCACCAGTTCATCCGCAGCGCCTGGGACAAACTCATCGCAGCCGGCGTGCAGCCCTGCGGCCTGGGGTGCCGCGACACACTGCGCTTCGAAGTAGGCCTGCCGCTCTATGGCGACGAACTCACCGACGAGATAAGCCCCGTCATGGCAGCCCTCTCCATGTTTGTGAAACTCGACAAGCCCGAATTCATCGGCAAAGAAGCCTGCGCCCAGCAGAAGGCCGAAGGCATCGCAAAGAAGGTGGTAGGCATCGAACTGCAAGACAAAGGCATACCCCGCCACGGCTATCCCGTCTGCGCAGAGGGCCACGAGATAGGCTACGTCACCACAGGCTACAAGAGCCCCTCCACCGGCAAGAGCGTCTGCATGGCACTCATCGACGTCGCCTACTCCAAACTCGACACCCCCGTCGACGTGATGATACACGGCAAGGCACGCCGCGGACTGGTATGCAAGAAACGCTTCTATCAGAAGAGTTACAAGAAATAACCTCGCACCCCACCCCGCTTCAACGCAACTCATAACAACAACAAACCATAATACATCAAGACAAATGGCAAAAGTGATTGAAGGGCTCTACTACGCAGAGAGCCACGAGTACGTCAAGGTCGAGGGCGACTTCGGCTATGTAGGCATCACCGACTACGCACAGGGCCAACTCGGCAACGTGGTCTATGTGGACATGCCCGAAGAGGGCGACGAAGTCAGCGCCGGCGAAGAGTTCGGCGCCGTAGAGAGCGTCAAAGCCGCCAGCGACCTCATCTCGCCCGTCAGCGGCGAAGTAGTAGAAGTGAACGCCGCCCTCGAGGACGAGCCCGAACTCATCAACAAGGACGCCTTTGAGAACTGGATCATCAAAGTGCGCCTCAGCGACATGGCCGAACTCGACAACCTCATGGACGCCGCTGCCTACCAAGCCAGTTGCGAATAAACACCCACCGACAACCGTTCGACAGAGTATAAGCGGGACATCGACTACACACCGCAAACGCAGCGGGCCGCCACCTGAATGGTAGCGGCCCGCGCTGATTGTACGGGGGGGGACTCGGAGCTTAGCCCTTGATAGCAGCGATGCCAGGGAGCACCTTGCCCTCGATGGCCTCGAGCAGTGCGCCACCGCCGGTGCTGATGTAACTCACCTTGTCGGCCATGCCGAACTTGTTGATGCAGGCCACGCTGTCGCCGCCGCCGATGAGTGAGAAGGCGCCGTCGGCAGTGGCTTCGCAGATGGCTTCGGCCACGGCACGGCTGCCGGCAGCGAAGTTGTCGAACTCGAACACTCCGGCGGGGCCGTTCCACAGGATGGTCTTCGCGCCCTTGATGGCCTCAGCGAAGAGTTTGCGCGTCTCAGGACCTGCGTCGAGGCCCTCCCACCCTGCGGGTATCTTGCCGGCGGGGCATACCTGCGTGTTGCAGTCGTTCTTGAAGTCGTCGCCAGCCACGCAGTCGGTGCCGAGCACGAGGTTCACGCCGAGTTCCTTGGCCTTGGCAATCACGCCGAGGGCCACGTCGAGTTTGTCGTCCTCGCAGATGCTGTTGCCGATCGCGCCGCCCTGTGCCTTGGCAAAGGTGTAGGTCATGCCGCCGCAGAGGATGAGGTTGTCCACCTTGCCGAGCAAGTTGTCGATGATGCCAATCTTGGTGCTCACCTTCGAGCCGCCCATGATGGCGGTGAAGGGGCGACGGATGTTGGAGAGCACGTTGTCCACAGCGGTGACTTCCTTCTCCATGAGGTAGCCGAGCATCTTGTGGTCGGCGTCGAAGTAGTCGGCGATGACGGCGGTGCTGGCGTGCTTGCGGTGGGCGGTGCCGAAGGCGTCCATCACATAGTAGTCGGCATAGGATGCGAGCGTCTTGGCAAACTCCTTCTGGCGTGCCTTCATCTCTTTCTTGGCTTCGTCAAACTCGGGCGTGCCTTTCTCTACGCCTACGGGTTTGCCTTCCTCTTCGGGATAGAAGCGGAGGTTCTCAAGCAGGAGCACCTCGCCGGGCTTGAGGGCTGCGGCTTGGTCGGCTGCCTTGGCGCAGTCGGGGGCGAACTTGACGGGTGCGCCGAGGGCCTCGGCCACGGCGTCGGCAATCTGTCCGAGGGAGAGTTTGGGGTTCACCTTGCCTTTGGGCTTGCCCATGTGCGACATGACGATGAGTGCGCCGCCGTCGGCGAGGATCTTCTTGAGTGTGGGGAGTGCGCCGCGGATGCGGGTGTCGTCGGTAATCTTACCGTTCTCATCGAGGGGGACGTTGAAGTCCACGCGGACAATGACTTTGCTGTCCTTGAAGTTAGCTGTGTCGATGGTCATAGTGTTGTGTGTTTGTTTATGAGTGATTAATCGGTTGTTTGTCTTTACTGTTGCACAGGTCGGCGAGTTCGCACTTGGTGCACTTGGGGCGCAGGGCGGTGCAGGTGTAGCGTCCGTGTAGCAGGAGCCAGGAGTGGCTCGGGGCCAGCTGTTCGGCGGGGATGTGTCGCAGCAGGGCTTTCTCTACGGCAAGGGGTGTGGTGCAGCGTTTGGGCACGAGGCTGAGGCGGTGGCTGACGCGAAACACGTGGGTATCGACGGCGAGTGTCTGTTGTCCGTAGGCGAAGGCGAGGACCACGTTGGCTGTCTTGCGGCCTACGCCGGGTAGTTTCACGAGTTCCTGCATGGTCTGCGGCACTTGGCCTCCGTGCTCTGCCGTCAGCATGCGGGCTATGCCGCTGAGGTACTTGGCTTTGCTGTTGGGGTAACTGACTGTGCGGATGTATTCAAAGAGCGTGTCGGGCTCGGCCTGTGCCATGGTTGGTGCGTCGGGATAGTCGGCGAAGAGGCGTGGTGTGACGAGGTTCACGCGCTTGTCGGTGCACTGTGCGGAGAGTACGGTGGCCACGAGGAGTTGGAACGGCGTGCCGTAGTCGAGTTCGGTGTCGAGGTGTCCGAACTTGCTGCCCAGCCGGGCCAGGACGGTGGTGTAGCGTTCCGCGAGTCGCATGTCACTATTGAATGGCGCTGAGCCGTGCGATGTATTTGCCCAGGATGTCGAACTCGAGGTTCACGATGGTGCCGGGCTCGATTTGTCCGAAGTTGGTGTTGTCGAGGGTGTAGGGGATGATGTTCACCTCGAAGGTGTTGTCGGTGGGGTTGCATACGGTGAGGCTCACGCCGTTGACGGTGACGCTGCCTTTGTCCACGGTGAAGTAGCCTCGCTTAGCCATTTCGGGTGCGATGTCGTAGGCAAAGGTGAAGATCTTGCTGCCTGCTGCATCTTCCACGTTGGTGCAGCGGGCGGTGGTGTCTACGTGTCCCTGCACGATGTGTCCGTCCAGCCGGCCATTCATCAGCATGGAGCGTTCCACGTTGACCTGGTCGCCCACCATCAGTAGGCCGAGGTTGCTGCGCTGGAGTGTCTCACGCATGGCGGTGGTGGTGTAGGTGTCGCCCTGCTGACGGGTGACGGTGAGGCAGACGCCGTTGTGCGACAGGCTCTGGTCCACGTGGAGTTCGTGGGCGAAGGGGCAGCGCAGGGTGAAATGGATGTTGTCCTGCTCGTGCTCGATGGCGACGACTTCGGACATGGCTTCTACTATTCCTGAAAACATGGGGGGGGCGGGTTTTTTGGTTATTGATATTAGGTGTGCCAAAAGTACACATATAGGTGTACTGCCAGCCAGAGTATAGGTGTACTGCCAGTTGAGTTATAGGTGTACTTGCAGTTGACCTATATGTGTACTCTGCACATGATCCGTGGCAGCAGGACAGAGAGCGTCATTCTTGTGCCTTTCGGAGCACCACTGCGGTGCGTGCGGGTAGATAGAGTTTGAGCCAGCCTTTGCCGTCTTTCTTAAGGAGCGGGTCGAAGTTGGTGAAGTGGCGCATGCTGTCGTCGGCGAGGCCGTTGCCGCCAAAGTCGGTGGCGTCGGTGTTGAGCACCACGTCGTAGGCGCCCTCGGGCATCATGAAGCCATAGTCTTCGTAACTGCGCGTGGGGCTGAAGTTGAAGACGAAGAGCAGGTTGCCGCGCGTGTAGGCCAGCACCTGGTCGTCGTCATTGTGCCAGATCTCCACCACCTTGGTGGCGGGGAAGAGGCGCTGTGCCTTGATGACGCTGAGCATGGCTTTATCGAAGTCGCCCAGCCAATGGTAGCAGAGTTCTTTGTTGTCCACAAGGCTCCACTGCCGGCGGGCGTACTTATAGTCCCAGCCATTGCCCTCGCGGGGGAAGTCGATCCACTCGGGGTGGCCAAACTCGTTGCCCATGAAGTTGAGGTATCCGCCGTTCATGGTGGAGGCTGTGACGAGGCGTATCATCTTGTGCAGCGCGATGCCTCGGCGTGCCGTCTCGTTCTCATCGCCCTTCTTGAAGTGCCAGTACATGTCGGCATCGATGAGGCGGAAGATGATGGTCTTGTCGCCCACGAGGGCCTGGTCGTGGCTCTCGCAGTAACTCACGGTCTTCTCCCCCGCGCGCCGATTGGTGAGTTCCCAGAAGATGCTGCTGGGCTTCCAGTGCTCGTCGCTCTGCTCCTTGATGGTCTTTATCCAGTAGTCGGGGATGTTCATGGCCAGGCGATAGTCGAAGCCCAGGCCGCCGTCCTCGAACTTCATGGCCAGCCCGGGCATGCCGCTCACCTCCTCGGCGATGGTGATGGCATGGGGCTTCACCTCGTGGATGAGGAGGTTGGCCAGGGTGAGATAGACGATGGCGTTGTCGTCCTGCGCGCCGTTGTAGTAGTCGCCATAGCCACCGAAGGCCTGTCCGAGGCCGTGGCTGTAGTAGAGCATGGAGGTCACGCCGTCGAAGCGGAAGCCGTCGAACTGAAACTCGGTGAGCCAGTACTTGCAGTTGGAGAGCAAGAAGTGGATGACCTCGTTCTTGCCATAGTCGAAGCATAGGCTGTCCCAGGCCGGGTGCTCGCGCCGGTCGCCGCCATAGAAGTATTGGCAGGGGTCGCCGCATAGGTTGCCGAGGCCCTCGAGTTCGTTCTTCACAGCGTGGCTGTGCACCAGGTCCATGATGACAGCGATGCCCATGCCGTGGGCCTCGTCGATGAGACGCTTGAGGTCCTCGGGCGTGCCGAAGCGGCTGCTCGGAGCGAAGAAGTTGCTGACGTGATAGCCGAAACTGCCGTAGTAAGGATGCTCCTGTATGGCCATCAGTTGCAGGACATTGTAGCCATCGGCCTTGACGCGCGGCAGCACTTTCTCGCGAAATTCGTTGTAGGTACCTACGCGCTCAGCGTCCTGGCCCATGCCGATGTGTGCCTCGTAGATGAGCACCGTCTTGCTGGCGGGCTTGAACTTCTTGTGGCGGAACTTGTATTCCTCCTCGGGCGCCCACACCTGTGCACTGAATATCTTGGTGTCCTCGTCCTGCACCACGCGGCGCGTCCAGGCAGGGATACGCTCGCCCTCGCCGCCGTCCCAGTGCACCTTCATCTTGTACAGGTCGCCGTGGCGCAGTTTGTTCTTGCCAAGTTTGATTTCCCAGTTTCCGGTGCCACGCACACGTTTGAAGGCATACTCCTCGGTCTCCGTCCAGTCGTTGAAGGTACCTACGAGATAGATGGCCGTGGCGTTGGGTGCCCATTCGCGCACCACCCACTTGCCGCTGTCGGTGCGGTGCAGGCCGAAGTAGAGGTGTCCGTCGGCAAAGTCGGAGAGCGTCTTGCTGCCCCGCGCCAGTTCCTTCTCTTTGCGTAGCACGCTGTCGTGGCGACCTTGTATGGCCGGCTCAAAGGGTTCAAGCCAGGGGTCTTCGGCTACGATGCGCAGGTGTTTAGGTTTACGGGAGGTTCTCATGGGAAGAAGAATAGGTGTAGAGATTGTTGGTATTGTAAAGAAAAATCACGCAAAGAAGCCAAAGGTGAAAAACAAAAATGCAGAAGCCTACGCTAAGATAACCTTCGGCTCTTTGCGTGAAGAGTTGTTATTGTCAGTTCACTTCGCGACCGTTGCGGTAATTGACGCGGCGGGTGATGTTGCCATTGCGGTCGCGTTCCACAAACTGCCCCTGGCGCACGCCCTCGACATATTCGCCGGTGTCGCTGGTGCCGTCCTTACGGATTTCCTGTCCGCGTCCGTGGCGTCGTCCGCCCTTGAACGAGCCTTTGAACTGCCGTCCGTCGGAATAGATGAGGATGCCGTCGCCCTCCATGAGGTCGGCCTTCCAATAGCCGTTGTAACTGTTGCCGCCGTCCTCGCGGAAGATGCCTTTGCCCTCGCGCACATCATTGTGCCACTGCCCGTCGTAGAAGGCGCCGTTCTTCCATTTGAACATGCCCTTGCCTTCACGATGGCCGTTCACAAAGGCACCGGTGTAGGAGTCGCCGTTCTTGAGGTAGTAGGTGCCCTGTCCGGTGCGCACCCCTTGCTGATAGTCGCCCTCGTAGCGGTCGCCATTGGCGAAGATGTAGATGCCCTTGCCCTCTTGCAGGTCGTTCTTCCACATACCAATGTATTTCTCGCCGTTGGCATAGACGTAGGTGCCCTTGCCCTGTCGCACACCATTGTGCCAGGCGCCGACGTAGGTAGAGCCATTGCCCCAATCGAAGCGCCCGCCGCCGCTGCGCATGTCGTGCACCCAGTCGCCCTCGTAGTATGCACCGTTGGCGTAGGTGTAGCGGCCCTTACCATGGCGCACGTCGCCCTCCCAGTCGCCTTCGTAGCGGTCGCCGTTGTAGTAGGTCATCACGCCCTTGCCACGCTTCTGATCCATGTACCACGTGCCGTCGTAGCGGTTGTTGTTGGCGAAATAGAACGTGCCACGTCCGTTGCGTTTGTTCTTGACCCACTCTCCCTCGTAGCGTTCGCCATTGGCAGAGGTGTAGATGCCTTGCCCGTTGCGCTGCCCTTTCTTGAACTCGCCCTCGTAGGTGTCGCGGTTGGCATAGAGGATGCGCCCCTTGCCATTGGGCTTGTTGCCAGAGAGTTCGCCGGTATAGACAGCACCGCCGCGCAACTGCACCGTGCCCACCGTGACACGCTGAGCTATGGCGGGAGAGAACGCGAGGCTTACTAACAATATATATATATGGAGTCTTTTCATACGTTATTGGGGTTGCTACCTTTGCTGTTTATGAATTGTTCGGCACGCTGCAAGTCCTCAGGCGTGTCGATACCAATGGTTTCTATGTGGGTTTGCGCTGTGCGGATACGGAGTCCGTTCTCCAACCACCGCAACTGTTCGAGCGACTCAGCCTGTTCAAGAACACCAGGCTGCATAACGGTGATGCGGCGCAACACATCGGCACGATAGGCATAAAGCCCGATGTGCTTATAATAGGTGTGGCGGGCAGGCCATTCGTCGCGCTCAGAGCCACGCAGGTAGGGAATGACGCTGCGGCTGAAATAGAGCGCGGAGCCATCGGCTGCCAGTACAACCTTGGGCGTATTAGGATTGGCCAACGTATCCCAAGAGGTGTCGGCGGGGAAAGGTTTAACAAGCGTACCGATATCGGTACGGGAATCGTTGAAGAGCGATTTCAGGGCTTCCAACTGCGAAGCATGGACGAAAGGCTCGTCGCCCTGGATATTCACCACCACGTCAGCGTCGCCGCCGAGTTTCTGGGACGCCTCGAAAGCGCGGTCTGTGCCGCTGCGATGGGTCGGGGCTGTCATCACGGCCATTCCGCCGAACGTCTCCACACAGGCTGCGATGCGCTCATCGTCGGTGGCCACGGCCACGCGGTCAAACACCGCCTGCGCACGCTCGTACACATGCTGCACTACAGGCTTGCCGCCAAGCATAGCGAGCGGTTTGCCAGGGAAGCGTGTGCTGGAATAGCGTGCGGGGATGATGGCGAGGAATTGCATGGCGTATGACGGTGTTGATAGGTTTTGAGGTGGTCGTTTCACCAGTATAATACTCTTTTCCTGGTCCTCTTACTCAAAGAGGCGGTCGGCTGCGCTGTGTCCACCGCCCGAGGCTGCGGGTTTGGCGGGTGCTGGAGCGGCAGGTTGGGCAGGGGCTGAGGCGCGGTTCTCGCCACCTCCCTTATCGCCACTGGTCAGGGAGCCCTCCTCCTTGCTGCGTTCGGCTGCGGGCTTGGCGGACTGACGACGCGGACGCGGGCGGTCGGCATAATCGCGCTTGTCGCCCTTATTCTCCACAGTGAGCATCTGCTCCGGGCCGTCGGGAATCTTGTCGGGGATGTCGAATTTCTCTTTTTGCGAATAGCCCAGGTCCTCGTCAGCAAAGACCTTCTTCATGTAGATGGCCCAGACGGGGAGTGCTGCGGCTGCGCCCTGTCCCATGGCTCCGCTGTCGAAGTGGATGTCGCGGTCTTCGCCACCCACCCATACTGCCGTGACGAGCCTGGGCACGCAACCCACGAACCAAGCGTCGGAGTTGTTGTTGGTGGTACCCGTCTTGGCGGCAATCTCGCAACTGAAGCCGCTGCCGCGCAGACGGCGTGCGGTGCCGTGATTGACCACGCCCTCGAGCATCTTGATCATCCTGTACGACGTACCCTCACTGATCACTTCATTGGGGCGAGGGCCGAACTCAGCCAGCACGTTGCCTTCAGCATCTTCTATGCGGGTGACAAAGATGGGCGGGCAGCGCAAGCCCTTATTGACAAAGGCGGTGTAGGCACTGGCCAATTCGCTCGCACTGATTTCAGAGGGGCCGAGGCAAAGGGCTATGCTCGGGATAATCTTGTTGTTGGCAATGCCGAAGTTGTGGAGCATCGACACCAATCGGTGGCCGGTGGGGTCGGTCTGGCTCATCACCTCGGCAGTAACCCAGTTGTTAGAGTGCGAGAGTCCCCATTCCAGCGTCACCCTGCTGCCATAGGCTGCGCGGCTGCCGTTACGCGGCGACCATCGCTCCGGTCCGATGCGGTACACCCTGCGGATGTTCTGCACGCGGTCGTCGGGCATACGCCCGTCCTCCAGGGCGAGGGTATAGACAAAGGGCTTCATCGTGGAGCCTATCTGCCTGCGTCCCGTCATGGCCATGTCGTACTGGAAGTGCGTGTAGTCCAAGCCGCCGACGTAGGCTTTTACATAGCCTGTCTGAGGCTCGATGCTGAACAGGCTCGAACGCAGGTACTTCTTGTAGTACATGATGCTGTCGCGCGGCGTCATCGTGGTGTCTATGTCGCCGTTGTAGGTAAAGACAGTCATGCGCACCGGTACGTCGAAGTTCTTGAGGATACGTTCCTCGTCCCACCCGCTCTCCTTAAGGGCGCGATAGCGGTGGCTCACCCTGATGTTGCGCAGGATGATATTGTTGATGGTCTGCTGGCTGAGACGCGTGGTATAGGGGAAGTTGCGCTGCCCTTTCTTGCCGTGATAGAACGCGGGCTGGAGCGTACGTCCCACATGTTGCTTGACGGCCTCTTCAGCATAACGCTGCATGCGCGAGTCGATGGTGGTATAGACACGCAAGCCGTCCTGATAGATGTTATAGGGCGAGCCGTCGGCCTTGGTGTTTTTGTTGCACCATCCATAGAGCGGGTCGTCGGCCCAGGCCAGGCTGTCCTCGTAGAACTGCTGTGCCTGCCACTTCTGATACTGTCCGCGCTCGGGCTTTTGTGCCATCATGATGCGGCGCAGGTACTCCATCATATAGACGTTGTTGCCATCCTTATAGTCAAGGGTGTGGAACTTCAGCCTCACGGGCTGCACGGCCAACGAGTCGAAGGCGGCCTGCGTGAGGCGCCCCTGCTTCACCATCTGTCCGAGCACCACGTTGCGGCGTTCGAAGGCGCGCTGCGGCGCACGCATGGGGTTGTAGAGCGAGGGGTTCTTGCACATACCGACAAGCATGGCGGCCTCACTCACGGTGAGGTCGCGCGGGTGCTTGTCGAAATACACGCGTGCAGCGGTGCGTATGCCCACTGCGTTGTGCAAGAAGTCGAAATAATTGAGGTAGAACGTAAGGATTTCCTCCTTGGTGAACGTACGTTCCAGTTCCACGGCGATGACCCACTCCACAGGCTTTTGGAAGAGGCGCTGCATCACGCTGTGCGACTTTTCGGAGTAGAGTTGTTTGGCAAGTTGCTGTGTGATGGTGCTTCCGCCGCCTGCGCTCTGCTGGCGCATCATGCCACGCTTCACCACGGCGCGTCCCAGGCTACGGGCGTCCACCCCGCTGTGTTCATAGAAGCGCTCGTCCTCGGTAGAAATCAAGGCATCGAAGACGGCGGGGGCGATGCTGTCGTAGGCGCAGAAGACGCGGTTGCCCGCCTCCGACCACGTGCCCATCAACTTCCCGTCCGCGCTATAGACGCGCGAGGCATACTGACTGATGGGGTTCTGCATCTTTTTCATGTCGGGCATATAGCCCAACCAGCCCCAGTCGAGGGCGAGTATCACAAAAACGGCGAAGGCCGCAAGTACGGCGAAGACTATCCATAGCCAACGCACTATCTTCTTTTGCGTTTGTGGAATGTTCATATCAGAAGTGGCGCACGACTACCGCGCTTTTCAGCCGCGAAATTACTAAAATCCGCACTTTCGTGCACTACCAGCCCTCGAAAATGCGCAAAAGCACACATTTTTTTAGCAAGAACAAGGCCTTGGGGCGCTATGCCGCCGCTTTTCCTACCACTACGGGCAGTGTTGGCTTCGATTTCTGAGTCGTCAGTGGGGCTTTTGAATAGATTTGTGATTAACTTTGCCACGCAAATGCCACCTATTTGGCAAACATAGCCTAACCTATTCAAATCCTTTGCTATGAAAAAGTTTCTCACCGCCCTTGCTGTCGTTTTGCTCGCTATTAGCGCAACCGCCAACGACAGCATGTACTACACCCTCGGCTCGCAACTCGTGCCCATACAGGCCACCGACATCCGCCTGGACAAGGAGGTACTGACCATCACGCTGCAAAACGATGGCTATGCCCTGGTTGATGTGCGCTACGTACTCTTCAATTCGGGTGCAGAGCGCAACGTGACGATGGGCTTCGAGGCCGATGCCCCCTATATGGGCCTTGACTTCGACGCGAGCGGCGTACACCCGTACATCAAGGATTTCTCCGTAGAGACCAACGGCACGCGCCTGCCCTATCGCAACGCCCTGGTGCTGCTGGGCGCCATAGACTGCCACCAAGACCTCATCACGCTCAACCCTGCGGAATGGAAAGAGCCCTCAAGCGACCAAGACTACTTTGAGGGCGTGCTCTACAATCAGCGCTTGGACAGCCTCGCGCAGTATGCCTATGCCTACTACTTTGAAGCCCACTTCAAACCCGGCATCAACACCATCCACCACACCTACCGCTACCATGTCGGGATTTCCGTGGGGCAGGCCTTTTTCCTCGACTACAAACTCACGCCGGCAACGCGTTGGCAAGGCGGAAAGATTGGCGACTTCACGTGCATCGTGCGCGCCGACAACACGTTCAAGAATTTCTGCATCGACGACTTGGCTTTCGACACCTTCAATGGCGCACCCGTATGGACCATCTACGGCACGGGCAAGCAGCGGCAGCGTGAAATTTCGAACGGTTGCGATGTGATTGTGGACGAAGACACTGGCGATACCATCACCGAGCCGATGACGGAGTTTGCCACCGAGTTTGCATTACGCAATGCTGAGGCGCGTTTCCATGCCACCAACTTTGCCCCCGACGCAGAACTCCACATACAATCTGCCGACAATTACATGTTCCGCAGTTCGGAAGATGTGCCACCCACAGATTTTTATTACGACGCCGGCATGCCCTATGCCAGCAATTTCTACGACCGCGAGCACACCCCCGTTGTGAACGGGAAAGAGATTCCCGCGCAACGCATCCTGCGCAACCTGCCCTTCGCTGCACGCGGGCTGGTATTCAAGGACAAACAGTTGCGCAAGTACTTCGAAGGGCTGTGGTGGTATATGCCCGACCCGTCCTATAAGGCCGACTTCTCCAAACTGCTGCCCCGAGAGCAGGAGTGGATTTCCAGCATCGACAATCCTGAAAAAGAATAAGGGGACCTATCCCGATGCTATCCTGAGGGGGAATTGCTGCTATTGGCGGCAGTTTCCCCTTTTGCTGTATCCATTTCGTCACGTTTCCCCACCCTTTCATACCGAAAGCAATTTTCTTTTAATCAATCGCGCCTTGGCAGCATACTTTTGCAGTGTCATTCGGCGAGAAACGGATGACGACAGGCCATGTTGCTCTCGTCCGCCCCCGCAGCCCGACCTTTTACAGGTGGTTGTGGGGGCATTTCTGTCAGAACTGGAAATAGATGAACGGCTGCACCTCGCTGCCTTTGACTTGTATCACGACATAGGCAGCCAGCACCAACACTATGGCCTGCACGAGCAATGGAGCAGCAGCCATGACCGCCTGCCAGCGGCGGCACAAGCGGTGGGGAGCGAAATGGAACAAGAAGCCCGCCACAATAAGGCACATCGTCGGGGCATAGCCCGTGAGCAGTTGGGGAAGCACCGAGCCTTGGAAGTTTGTGACGATTTGCGAGAGCATCTGTGCCGCGGTGTCGAAGGTATGACAGCGGAAGAACACCCACGCCAGGCACACGAAGTGGAACGTCAGCAGCACGGCAACGGCGCGCCGCCATCCTGTGGTACGCAGTCCGCCTCGTGGCTGCCCCGTAGCCCGCATCCACATCTTATGTATCGCCAGTGCTGCCCCGTGTAGCCCACCCCAGGCCACGAAGTTCCACGATGCACCGTGCCAAAGGCCTCCAAGTAGCATCGTCAGGAACAGATTGACATATTGCCGCACCTTGCCCTTGCGGTTACCGCCGAGTGAGATGTACAGATAGTCGCGTAGCCATGACGAGAGGCTGATGTGCCATCGCCGCCAGAACTCCGTGACGCTCGCGCTCTTGTAGGGCGAGCGGAAGTTGTCGGGGAAGCGGAAGCCGAGTAGCAGGGCTATGCCGATGGCCATGTCGCTGTATCCGCTGAAGTCGCAATAGATCTGCAAGGCATAGCCATAAACGGCAGCCAGGTTCTCCACGCCGCTATAAAGCAAGGGATTGTCGAACACGCGGTCTACGAAATTCGTGCTGATGTAGTCGCTGATAACGGCTTTCTTGACGAGACCTGCGGCGATGAGCGCCACGGCCTCGCCCGTCATGGTTCGCGAAAGAGCCAGCGGGCGACGTATCTGCGGGATGAAGTCGCGGGCACGAACGATGGGGCCGGCCACCAATTGGGGGAAGAAACTGACGTAGAAGAAATAGTCGAGCGGACGGCTGAGCGGCTCTATCTGGCGGCGGTATACGTCGATGGTGTAACTGAGGCTCTGAAACGTAAAGAAACTGATGCCTACGGGCAGGAAGATGTCGGCAGGCTGAAAGTGTCCGCCCGTGATACCTGCAAAGGCCTCCGCCAGGAAGTTGGTGTACTTGAAGTAAGCCAGCAGGCCGAGGTTGAGCGAGAGACTCAGCGTGACGAAAAGTTTGCGCATCGCTGGACGCGCCGATGCGGCAATGGCGCGAGCCAGCACAAAGTCCGTGGTGCTCACCACCGCCAACAAGAAGAAATAGGTGCCGCTGCTTTTGTAATAGAAATAGTACGAGAAAGCCGTCACGAAGAGCAACCGCGCCGTAAGCCTGCGCTGCAACAAGGCGTAGATTAGGGCGAAGCCGGCGAAGAGCCACAAGAAGAGTCCGCTGTTGAACAACAGTGGTGCCTTGGGGTCGTACGCCAGTTGCGCGACAAGGCTTTCGACAAGAGTGCGGAGGCTTTCCATCGGCTGTTACATCTGTTTTACCGCCTCATCGTACGCCCTGCGAAATGCTTCGTAGAGCATATTGCCTTGCGCGGTATAACCTGCGGGTGTGAAGTGTACGCCGTCGCCGCGCATCATTCCCGTGCGTTTCCAATTGGCACAGGCATTGGCTTCTCCACCGGCCACAGCGAAGAGGTCATAAACAGGCAGGCCGTGTTCGCGGGCATATCGGTCGATCGTTTCGGCGCAGGTGAGGTTGGCGGGGTTGTGACGCCCGCCTTTGAGGTAGCAACCGGCGGGAGTGGTGAGCAGCAGGCAGGCATAAGGTAAGTTCTCCTGCAGCAGCACCACGAGTTCGTCGATATGTCGGTAGTGAGTCTCCGGCACATACCTGCCGTAGGCCTCGTTGGTGCCGAATGAGATGATCACCAGGTCGGGCTGCCAGGCATAAACGTCCTCCAGTTTTCCGCTACGCACGTAGGAACTGTATGTAGCGCCGTTGATGCCGAGGTCGCGGTACTTCACCGCGCCAAAGTCTGCGGCGAGGCGTTTACCAAAGGTCTGCGGGAAGATGTGCCCACGGATATGGCTGTCACCGATGTGCATCACACGCAGCGAGTCGAGGTACTCGTCAGCCTTGATGTCCAGCAGGGCGAGGTAGATGGGGTACAGGTGTTGCTCGGTGTCGGTGATGACGTTCTGCCCGGGCGCACGGAATGCGGCAGGCACGCCGGGCTGTGCTGTACTCACCACAGGGGCTGTGACGACAGTGTCTGTCTCCTGGGCATTAGCGGCGAGGGAAAGGAGGGCGAGCATCAGGGCGATAATTATATGGCTTGCAGATCTCATGGTTATGGCTGGTGTTGTTTCATGTTGTAGAGTTCATGTCCCCACACGAGGGCGTTGAAGAGCCAATGTGCTATGCGTTGTCCCCCCTCTTCGCTGATGTGGGTGTAGTCGCGTGCGGCGAGCGGTGGCGTGGCGTTGGCAAATTGGGCCATCGCGTCTTTGCCGCCCATAGCCTCGTAGGTGTTCCAGAAGGCAACGCCTGCCTTTGCAGCGGCGGCGGCCTGGGCTTCTATGAGTGGCACCACCTCGGGCAGCGTGCCGATACTCCCGTTGGGCAGTTTGCCGCAACGGTCGGCAATACCCATCACGAGGAATGCCGTGTGGGGCATCGCCTGTCGCAGGTGGCTGATCATACACTCCACCTGTACGCCATATGCGGTGTAGTCGCGCTTGCCACGCGCCATCACGTTGAGGCCGTAGAGCATCACCACGAGGTCGTAGTGCCGCAGCGCGTCAAGGCGCACCAGCCGTTCGGCGGGAATGGCGGGAATGGTCAGGCCGGTGCTGCCGCGCAAGGAGAGATTGTCGAGCGCTACGCCGGTGCGCCCATCCATCGTCAGTCCGTAGCACACGGTGCTTCCACCGCCTTCCATCGCCCACCGCACGCGCTGCATCGGGGCTTCGAGGGTAAGGCATTGCAGTCCGGTGCGTGCCTCGGCGGTCAGCCGTTGCACGGCGCCGCCATCGGTGGAAACGGTAAACGAGGCATGGCCGCCACGTGTATCAAACAAGAATTGGGAGACGTCGGCGCGTGCCAGCCGGGGGCTATATTCGGCATTGCCCGAAAGTTCTACGGCAGCACCCGTTTGGGGCAGGAAATAATATCCGCTGAGGTCGGGCAGCGAGGCTTCGTAATGCTTATCTACGGCGCTGTGCATCTCAAATCCCGTGGTGCGTTGGTGTATGGTGTGTCGGGCGGTGCGTGCCACATGATCGATGGTGACGTACCCCACGCCACAGCCGCCATAGCGCTCTTGGAGCAGGTCGCGCAGCGCGTTGGTGAGGATGTCTGCCTCAATGAAACTGTCTCCGATGAAGGCGATACGCACGGGACGCGCTGCGGCCTCGTTCAGCGCGCCGTAGAAGTAGGCCATATTCTCAGCGGTGTCGGCGGCATAGTCGGCGATGCATGTCACACCTGGTCGGCAACTGTCACTCTCGACGGCAATCACGGGCTGCTCCGCTATGGTATCGCCCGGAGCGTCGTTGCGCAGGCTGGAGAGCAGGTCCACAGGCTTGGCGCGCCACTCCCCGAGCCCCCATTCCGGGAGCAGGCCGAGCAAGAGCAGGCCTGCAATGACACAGGCGGCGAGCAGAAACGGACGGAAAAGTGACTTCTTCATCGCGATGCATGGCGTTTGTGAAAAACGCTGCGCAAAAGTACGTCTTTCCCCGTGCCTTGCCGGACGACACACCCCCTTTTTCTGAGCAAAGCAGGTGCGGAAAGGCGGATTTTGCTACATTTGCCGAAAATTTTGCAGCAATGGCATTTTTCGGACTATTCGGAAAGAAAGAAAAGAAGGAGGCCCTGGACCACGGGCTGGAGAAGACAAAGAGTTCCATGCTCGGCAAGATAGCCCTGGCCGTGGCCGGAAAATCTAAGGTGGACGACGAGGTGCTCGACGAACTCGAATCGGCCCTGGTAAGTTCTGACGTGGGCGTGAAGACCACGGTGGAAATCATTCGCCGCCTTGAGGAACGGGTGAAGAAGGACAAGTTCCTCACCTCTGCCGACCTGCGTCGCCTGCTCTGTGAGGAGATGAGCGCCCTGCTCTCGCCCGGCGAGGAGAACGGCGGCGGTTTCAACATTCCCGACACCCACAAGCCCTATGTGATTATGGTGGTGGGTGTGAATGGTGTGGGTAAGACCACCACCATCGGCAAGTTGGCCTGGCAGTTCAAGCAGATGGGCAAGAGCGTGGTGCTTGGTGCCGCCGACACATTCCGTGCCGCCGCGGTGGAGCAACTTTGCATTTGGGGCGAGCGCGTAGGTGTGCCCGTGGTGCGCCAACAACAAGGCAGCGACCCTGCGTCGGTGGCTTACGACACACTCGCCTCCGCACGCGCCAATGCCGCCGACGTGGTCATCATCGACACCGCCGGCAGACTGCACAACAAGGTGGGACTGATGAACGAACTCACCAAAATCAAGAACGTGATGAAAAAACAGGTGGCCACCGCTCCCGACGAGGTATTGCTGGTGCTCGACGGCTCCACGGGCCAGAATGCCTATGTGCAGGCGGAGCAGTTCATCAAAGCCACCGAGGTGACGGCGCTGGCCATCACCAAACTCGACGGCACAGCCAAGGGTGGCGCCGTCATAGGCATCAGCCACGAACTGGGTGTGCCGGTGCGCTATATCGGCTTGGGCGAGGGCATGACCGACCTCCAACCATTCGACAGTCGCGCCTTTGTGGAAAGCCTCTTCGCCGATGCCGACATCTGAGAAACCCATACCCGCCCTGCGACACGCCGACATCTTCACGATGGGGTGTTCCAAGAACCTGGTGGACAGCGAGCACCTCATGGCGCTCTTTGCCGCACGAGGCTTTCAGGCGCACCACGACCCTGAGACTACCCATGGCGACATCGCCGTGGTGAACACCTGCGGGTTTATCGGCGACGCCAAGCAAGAGAGCATCAACTTCATTCTCGAACTGGCTGCGCGTAAGCACAACGGCAGCCTGCGGGCGCTCTACGCCATGGGCTGCCTCACCGAGCGCTACCGCGAGGAATTACAGCGCGAGATACCCGAACTGGACGGCATCTACGGCAAGTTCGACTACCCCGCCCTGCTTTCCGACCTTGACGCTGCCAATACCACGCCCCGCACCTCACTGAGCGACACCCTCCCCGCCGACCAGTTCCCTGGCGGACGGGTGCTCACCACCCCGCGTCATTATGCCTATGTCAAGGTGTCGGAAGGTTGCGACCGCCGTTGTGCCTACTGTGCCATCCCCCTCATCACCGGCCACCACGTCAGCCGCCCCGAGGAGGACGTGCTCCGCGAGGTGCGCGAACTGGTGGCGGCAGGCGTCAGCGAAATCCAACTCATCGCCCAGGAAATCACCTTCTACGGCACCGACCTCTATGGCGAGTGTCGCCTACCCCGTCTGGTGGAGGACATCGCCGCCATTGAGGGGGTGCGCCGCCTGCGTCTCCACTACGCTTATCCCGACCGCTTCCCCGAGGAACTGCTGCGCGTGATGCGTGAGCACCCCAACGTGTGCCGCTATCTCGACATCGCGCTGCAACACATCAACGACGAGGTGCTCTCACGGATGCGACGCCACGTGACTCGTGCGGAGACGCTGGCACTGCTGGCGAAGATACGGCGCGAAGTTCCGGGCATCACCTTGCGCACCACCATGATGGTGGGCTTCCCGGGTGAGACGGATGCACAGTTTGAGGAACTCCTCGACTTCGTGCGTCAAGCACGCTTCGAACGCCTCGGGGCCTTTGCCTATAGTGAGGAGGACGGCACTTACGCCGCGCGTCATTACCCCGACGACGTGCCGCCCGAGGTGAAACAGCAACGCCTCGACACGCTCATGGCCGTGCAGCAGGACATCTCTGCCGAAATCAACGCCCAGAAGGTGGGCAGCGTTGTGGAGGTGGTCATCGACCGGCGCGAGGGCGACTACTTCATAGGCCGCACCGAGGCCGACTCCCCCGAGGTGGACGGAGAGGTACTGGTCACATCCGCCACGCCGCTCGAGACGGGAGCCTACTACAACATTCGCATCACCGACGCGGACGAGTTCGACCTCTACGGCGTGCCAGCGGAATGACGCGCCGACACCCTATATAGTCCCTTAGCAAAATGCTACATCAGTGAAGCACCAGGAAATCATAAGCCGTTTGGCCGCGCTCAGCGGTATGTCCGAGAACGAAGCGTCGGACCTCGTCCGCGCGTTGCCTCTCTCGCTCGCCGACCTGCTCAAATCGGGCGGCGATGTGGCCGTGCCGGGCTTCGGCACGTTTGAAGTGCACAAACGCTTGGAACGCGTCGTAGAGAACCCCGCCACCGGTCGCCGCACCCTGACGCCGCCGCGTCTGCTGCTGCGCTACCACCAATCCCTTCCCGACCGCCCTGCACACACGCTCCACGAACTGGCCCAGGCGCTGGCACGGCGCACCAAGACCGACGTGCAACAGACGTTGCAATTCGTTGCGCAGTGTTTCGGCACGCTCCATGAGGGGTTGCAAGCCGATGGTTTTGCAAGCCTCAAAGGGTTTGGCACGTTCCATACCAACCAAGATACGCCCGAGACCGAAGGGCATACGCTTTTTACCCCCGACGAGAGCCTTGCCGCACTCATCAACCGCCCCTTTGCCGAACTGCCAGAGGTGGAACTAGATCCCGCCACCACGCCCGCCGAACTTGAAGCGGTAAACGCGGAGTTCCCCGCCGCTCCGCCCACAGCGCCAGAGGCCGCAGAGCATGAGATTGCCGAGGGCCAGCCAACAGAAACAGAAACGGCGGATGACGAAACAGAGATCACGGCACCGGCAGTAGATGATGCGATGGCTGACGACACAGCGGCGGAAGTCAATACAGAGACAGATCCCACCACAGCGCCCGCAGCAGAGCCCGAAGCGCCCTCAGAACCCGATGCTGCAGATGCCGAGCCAGCCATAAGCGAGAGCGTATTGTCAGCGAGCGAAGTCGCTGAGCCTCACTCCGACCTCCACTGGCGCCGCACCGCTGTGGTACTGGCCACGGTATGCCTCGCACTGCTGCTCTTCATAGTCCTCAGGATGGGACGCACCGAGGCCCCTGCTCCAGAGAGCCCCGACACCGCCCATACGGCCCTTCAAACTACCGCTGCCGACACCCTTGCCACCGACAGCCTGCCAGCAACGACGGAGCGCACACAAATCATTCACCTCAACGATCCGTCGGAAGTGTTTACTGACTTTGAACCCGATGGGGTGCTGTGCGAACATACCGTGGAGTTTGGCGACATGCTCATTCGCCTTGCCGAGCACTACTATGGCAATCCCTACTTCGTGAAAATCCTCATTGAATACAATGGTCTGCCTGCCTCAGGCGAGGCAAAACCAGGCACGGTGCTCAAAATCCCACACCTCAGGCGCAAGGCCAAAAATTAGGCCGCTCACAACGCTCCTACATATCAATCATTCAGCCCGATACCGCGTTCTTTTGGTTTAACAGAACGCGGTATCTGCTTTATTTTCAAACGATATAGGAAACAGGAAAATCTATAGCCTCAAAAAACGCGCGCAGAACCGATTTTTTTGGCCCAAATGGTTGTTTTAGCCCGAAAAACAGCCTATTTTTGTGGCATGTTTAGCATTTCCAAGCATCTTAAGACACTCCTTCTTGAACACAACTGCGTGATTGTCCCCGACTTAGGGGGATTTGTTGCACAATATGTTCCGGCACGCTTCGACGCAGAAGCACAAAAGTTCTTCCCACCATCGAGAAAAGTGGCTTTCAACGCCGACCTGACACTCAACGACGGCCTCCTGGTCCAGTCGTTGATGCAGACCTACGACGCCACGTTCCCCGAGATGCAAAAGGCTGTGGAAGACAAGGTGGCTGCTATCAAGGAGCGGCTCTACACCGACGGCTCGTACGACCTGCCTGGCATAGGTCGCCTCTCGCCCAACGCTGAAGGTAACCCCGTGTTTGAGCCTGCCGCCGACGACATCGCCTCCCCTGCCCTCTTCGGCCTTGAATTTGTAGAAGCCAAGCCTGCTCGCACCGCCTCCGACAGCACCGACCTCACGCGGGGCCTCATCCGGCGCGAGGGCGGCGGATATGTGGTGCGCATCCACCGCCACGTGGCGAACGCTGCTGCCGCTGCGGTATGCGCCTTGTTCTGCTACTTCAACTGGACCGCACCGGCAGAGCCGCAAACAGGCCAGCCGGCACAGGCAAAACTCTTCACCACCGAGGCATTCGCACCGCGCGCCGCCGAGACGCAGCAGGCCGAAACCACCACTACGCTCAACGGCGGCACGAAGTCCGCTACGAACACTTCCGAAAGCAACACTGCAACAAGCAAGGCTGTTCCAACTGAAAACCAGACAGAAAGTGCTACCGACAAATCCGTTTCAGAGCCGACGGAAGCGCCCGTCTATACCATTGTATTGGCCCAGGGCCTGAACGAAACGTTTGCTCGGCAAATGGTGGAGCGTTTGGCCGCAAGCGGGGCAACGGCGGGTAAGGCTGTGGACGATGGCAAGTATTTCAGCGTGCACTATTCCGCCTTCAAGTCCTATGCCGAGGCACAGGCCTTCCTCAATGCCCACCGCCAGATGGCAGACTTTGCCTCGGGATGGGTGTTCCAACTGCCCTAAGCCGCGACAAGCCGCACGGCATAGGGACAAAATGCACACATAGCCCACAACAAACATCGCGCAACCGGTTCAAACGAGCCGGTTGCGCTTTTTGAAGGACGCCGATGCGTTTCGGCGCAAGCGCTTGGCTTTCCAGAAATTTCTATTGGCTTTCCAGAAAAAACTATTGGCTTTGCCGTTTAAACTGCAAAGCCAATAGTTTTTTCAATCTCGGAGGTAGTGACCACCCAATCTGTCGGGCGGAAAAGCCATTCGCAGCGTAGCCTATCCTTACTCCGCCTTGCATCAGCAAAGGTAAGCCCTCGTGAAGCAAACGACAAGGACAAAATGCACGCCGTGCGAGGCTCAGAGGAGTACCTTCGCGATGAGTTTACGGATTTTGCCGCTGCCGATGATTGGGGCGTGGGCGTCCTCGGGGAAGACGAGGAGGAAGTCGCCGGGCTCCACCACGAGGTAGTTGGTGGCAGGTGCGGTGTAGAGCGCGGCGTCGCCCTCCTCATCAAAGGGTGCGTCGGGCTCGCCGAGCGTGGAGAGATGGCGCACGCCGATGATTTCGGGAGCGCTGAGCGGGAAATGCACATCGATGTACCTGCGGTGGGCTTCCAACTTCTGTGCGTCCTTGGTCATCAGCGTGGGATCTACCACATTGATGAACAGCGCGTCGCCGTCGAGCGTCAGACGTCCGGCGGGCGCGGTGAGCAGGTTGTGCGTCTTCACATAGTCGAAAAGGCGCGGCAGTGCGGGATGCAGGTTCTCATAGCGCGCACTGTCGGAAAGATTTGCGAGAATCATATCAAGAAAATGTTTGAAGGGGTTTGACAAATGGACAGCACGAGGTCAATGGGCGCTGTCGGTGGCAGGCGCTGCGAGCGGCTCGGTGTGGTAGCGCACGGCGCGGTCGATGGCTTCGCGGCAGACGGGGCAGAACACGGGATACTGGTTGGTATGCATGCGGCAGTTGTTGCTGGGGCGGTACACGCCCTTGCTCTGATAGCCCCCGCCCTCAAACACCGACACGCCCTCGGCAAGCGCGGCGGAGTCCTTGAGCAGGTGGGGCCATTTCTGACTGAAGTCGGCCAACGTGGTGAGGTTGGGCTCCCAGGGCTCCACGCCCGAGGGGTAGAACGTCTCGTACTGGTCGTCGTAGAAATACTCGTCGGCCAGCCCTGCAAAACTGTGTCCGAACTCATGCACCACGACGGGGCGGAACCACGCCTGCCGAGCGGAGGTCATGGCATAGAGGTTGTAGATGCCCCCGCCGCCGTAGGTCTTGGTGTTGGCCAGCACGATGACATGCTCCACGGGTACGCCCTCAAGCAGGTCGTACAGCCCGAAGAGGTGCTCCGTCATCAGGTAGCGGTCGGAATAGAGCGTGTGGAAGTGAGAGCGGCAGGGCGTTTCGTGCCACATCCCTTCGCCCGGGCGACTCACGTCTTCGCGCTCGGAGGGCACGAAGAGGGCACGGATGTTGAAGCGGTCGCGCAACTGTCCGAAGGGCTCGTGATCAAAGAGGGCCTCCATGGCCGTGCGCGCATCGCTGAGGAAGAGGTCGTGCTGCGCGGCGGTGTATCCCTCGGCCACATACACCAGGTCGATGCCCGCCTGCGGCGCGCCACCCGCGAGTTGGGTGACGGCATAGGGGCTGCTGGCCTTACCGCGACGGAGGAGGATGTCGTGGGGCGACACCGTGTGCGTGAGTTCTGCCACGATGCGCCGCCGGCTGTCGTAGAGACGCACGGTGGCGAAGCAGGTGCGGCGAGGCATCGGCACCAGTTGCACCGTCTCGAACGCCTTACGCACACGGGTGGCCTCTTCGGAGTGCTGCCACTCCTGGAAGAGGGTGCTGAACGAGGTGATATAGATACGCTTGCCACTGGCGCTGTCGGTGAGTTCCACCTGTCCGTTGCCGGCAAGCAGCAGGGTGTCGAGATTCACCCGACGTCCCGCCCAGGACGGGGTGCAGGCCATGGTGTGCAGTGCGATGTCCTGCGTGGTGTTGGTGCCGGCGAAGATGTAGTTGAGCCTCAGCGTGGTGTCGCAGAACCATTCGTCGAAGCGCACCTGGGCAGCCAGCGGAAGGGTGGCAAAAAAGGTGGCGAGCAGAATGGCGAAGGAGATACGTCGTGTCATTATATAATATAGTGTGGCGGGCGACATTGCCCGTGTATGCGGCACAAAAGTACGCCATTTCTCAGCGCAATCCAAACATTGTGAAACTTTTCCTCTTAATCCCAGGAGCACTGTTGTCTCGCCCGCAACGGCTAAAATCGCCAGGAATTGCGATTCGCAAACCGCAAATCCCCCACCCGCCCATTCTGCAAGGCTACAGCCTGCACTGCCCACGAAGTGCAGAAACACAAGAACGCCCTTTGGCACAGAAATTGCTAAATTGCAGGCGAACAACGGCACGACGCCGCAAAGTGGCAACGTTTCACACTTGTCAAAACTAATAAACACTCCATACATCTATGAAAGGAAACATTGGTATAACCACGGAAAACATCTTTCCGGTCATTAAGAAATTCCTCTACAGCGACCACGAAATCTTCCTGCGCGAACTGGTGAGCAACGGCGTGGACGCGGTGCAGAAACTCAACACCCTGGCCTCAAAGGGTGACTTCAAAGGCGACACCGCCGACCTGAAAGTGTCTATCACGATGGACGAGAAGAAAAAGACACTCACCGTGAGCGACAACGGCATCGGCATGACCGCCGAGGAGGTGGACAAATACATCAACCAAATCGCCTTCAGCGGCGCCACCGACTTCCTTGAGAAATACAAGGACGACGCTGCAGCCATCATCGGCCACTTCGGTCTGGGCTTCTACAGCGCCTTCATGGTGGCCAAGAAAGTGGAGATCTTCTCCCTCAGTTATCAGGAGGGCGCTGAGGCCGTTCACTGGTCGTGCGACGGCAGCCCCGCCTACGAGATGGAAGCCTGCGACAAGAAGGAGCGCGGCACCGACATCGTGCTACACCTCGATGACGACTGCAAGGAATTTGCCGAGAAACAGCGTGTGCTGGAACTGCTCAAGAAGTACTGCCGCTTCCTGCCTGTCCCCGTGCAGGTGGGCATGAAGACCGAATGGAAAGACGGAAAGGAAAAGGAGACCGACGAGCCCAACATCATCAACGAGACCAAGCCCCTCTGGACCCGCCAGCCCAGCACGCTCACCGACGAGGACTACAAGAAGTTCTACCGCGACCTCTATCCCATGAGCGACGAGCCGCTCTTCTGGATACACCTCAACGTGGACTACCCCTTCCACCTCACAGGCGTGCTCTACTTCCCCCGCATCAAGTCGAACATCGAAATCCACCGCAACCGCATCGGACTCTATTGCAACCAGGTCTATGTCACCGACCAGGTGGAGAACATCGTGCCGGAGTTCCTCACCCTGCTGCACGGCGTGATCGACAGTCCAGACATCCCGCTCAACGTGTCGCGCTCCTATCTGCAAAGCGACCAGAACGTCAAGAAGATCGCTACCTACATTGAAAAGAAAGTGGCCGACCGGCTCAACACCATATTCAAGGAGAATCGTAAAGAATTTGAGGAGAAGTGGGAAGACCTTAAACTCTTCATACACTACGGCATGCTCTCCGAGGAGAAATTCTACGACCGCGCCGACAAGTTTGCCCTGCTCAAAGATACCGACGGCAAACACTATACCTACGAGGAGTATCGCGACCTCATCAAAGGCGAACAGACCGACAAGGACAAGTACCTCGTCTATCTCTACGCCACCGACAAGGAGGAGCAGTACACCTACATAGAAGCGGCAAAAGCCAAGGGCTACAACGTGTTGCTCATGGACGGCCAACTCGACACCGCACTCGTAGGGATGCTTGAACAGAAGTTTGAGAAATCGCGCTTCAGCCGTGTGGACGGCGACACCCCCGAACGCCTCATCGCGAAGACCGACGGTCAGGAACTCAGCCTCACTGCCGAAGAGGCACACCGCCTCACGCAGGCCTTTAAAAGCCGCCTGCCGCAGTTGGACAAGAAGGAGTTCACCGTCAGCCTAGAAGCCATGGGCGAAGAAGCCGCCCCTGTGGTGCTCACCCAGAGCGAATACATGCGCCGCATGAAGGATATGAGTCAGTTCCAACAAGGCATGGCGTTCTATGGCGAGATGCCCGACATGTACCAACTGGTGCTCAACGCTGACCACCCCACCGTGAAAGCCGTGCTCAGCGCCATGCCCGCCGACGAACTGGCGAAGGTAGAGGGCGAGGTGCGTGGACTGCGTGCCCGCAAAGCGGCGGTGGAAGACACCTTCAAGAAAAAGAAGGACGACGAACTCACCGAGGACGAGAAGAAGCAGAAGCAGGAAGCCGCCGACGCCCTCGCCGCTGAGGAGAAAAAACTCGACGACAACCTCGCTGAATTCGCCGCCAGCAGCACCGCCATCCCGCAACTCATCGACCTGGCCCTCTTGCAGAACGGGCTGCTCAAGGGCGAGGCCCTGGCTCGCTTCATTCGCCGCAGCGTGGACTTCGTGAAATGACCTCCGCCTCGGCACACCCACTATCGCCACAAGCGGCAGACCTCCTCGGAGATCTGCCGCTTGTGGTATATGGGGACGTGGGCGCTATTCGAAGATATCCTTCTGTTGGCCCATGAGTTGGAAGTCCTTCTTGCGCAGTTTGAAACTGTTGGTGAGATACTTGTCGCGCACAGTTTGATTCTCGGCAAGTTCCTCGGGCGTGCCATGGAAGAGGATGCGTCCCTCAAAGAGCAGGTAGGCACGCTCGGTGATGCAGAGCGTCTCCTCCACATTGTGGTCGGTGATGAGGATGCCGATATTGCGGTCCTTGAGTTTCCACACGATATACTGAATGTCCTCTACCGCGATGGGGTCTACGCCGGCAAAAGGCTCGTCAAGCATGATGAACTTGGGATCGATGGCCAGACAACGGGCTATCTCCGTGCGTCGGCGCTCGCCACCGGAGAGGCGGTCGCCGGTGTTCTTGCGCACCTTGCCGAGGCGGAACTCGCGGATGAGGCTCTCCAATTTCTCGCGGCGATAGTCCTTGGGCTTACCCGTCATTTCGAGAACGGACATGATGTTGTCCTCCACCGTCATCTTGCGAAACACGCTGGCCTCCTGCGCCAGGTAGCCGATACCGGCCTGGGCGCGCTTGTACACGGGATAGTCGGTGATCTCCTTGTCGTCGAGGTAGATGTGCCCTGCGTTGGGGACTACAAGACCGGTGGTCATGTAGAAAGACGTGGTCTTTCCTGCCCCGTTAGGCCCGAGCAGGCCCACTATCTCGCCCTGACGCACATGGAAGGACACGTCGTTCACTACGGTACGCTTGCCATAGCGCTTCACGAGGCCCTCGCTGCGCAACGTCATCTGACCTGGCGCTGTCGAGGGTCCCTGAACGGGACTGCCTCCGGTGAGGGAAGGATTTTCGATGAGGGACGGGGTGATCGTTTCAGACATCTTCGTTCAGATAGAGGAAACGTTTGATGCTGCGCTTGGGCGTCTTCTCGAACTCCGTTTCGTAAATGCGCAGGCCGGCAATCTTCTGGTAACTGGGCACCTGGTTGTTGAGTTCCTGACGGTTGTGCTCCATCTGCTCCGCCACGGCGCTCTTATCGAGCCCGTCGCGCTCTGCCTCGTCGTAGTCGGGATGGATGAGGGCGTAGAGTTTCTCGCCCTTCTGAATGACGATGCTCTCGGCCACATAGGGCAACGTGTTGAGTTTGTCCTCGATCTCCTCGGGATAGATGTTCGTGCCGTTGGCGCCGAGGAGCATGTTCTTGCTGCGTCCACGGATGAAGACGTTGCCGTCCTCGTCCATTACGCCGAGGTCGCCAGTGTGGTACCATCCATCGGCGTCGAGCGTCTCGCGCGTGGCCTCCTCGTTCTTATAGTAACCGAGCATCACGTTCATGCCGCGCACCAGTATCTCGCCGACGACGTGCTGCGGGTCGGGGCTGTCGATGCGCAATTCCATGCGCGGCGCCACCTTGCCGCAAGAGCCCGGGGTGAAGTCCTTCCAGTCGGCGTAGCAGATGATGGGGGCACACTCTGTGGCGCCGTAACCTACGGTGAACGGGAAACCTGTGCGGTGCAAGAATTCTTCAATCTCGCTGTTGAAAGCCGCGCCGCCAACAATAACCTCGTAGAACTGCCCGCCAAAGGCGGCATAGAGTTCCTCGCGGATGCGGTCGAGTATCTTTTGCTGGATGATGGGCAGACGCATGAGGAGTTTCATGCTGGGGGCTTCGAGTTTGGGCCATACCATCTTCTTGATTACCTTCTCAATGATGAGCGGCACGCTGATGACCACATGGGGCTTCACCTCGCCAAAGGCCTGGAAGATAATCTTTGGCGACGGGATGCGGGTGAGGAAGAAGATATGTCCGCCGCGCATGAACTCATAGATAAACTCAAAGGACATGCCATACATGTGTGCCAAGGGCAGGATGCTGACCACGCGTCCCTCGCCCTCGGGGAAGCCCTGGTTGAACACCTCGCAGGCAAACTGATAGTTGCTCCATAGAGCGCGATAAGGCACGAGCACGCCCTTGGAACGGCTGGTGGTGCCGCTGGTGTAGTTGATGAGCGCCAGATTCTCGCCATCCTGCCGGCGGTAGTGTACATGTTGGGTGCGGAAATACTTGGGGTATTTGAGTCCGTAAAGGGCGTTGAGACGCTCGCGTGCGTCATAGAGTTTCTCGGAGCGGCAGATGTGGAGTTGGAAATCAACGATCTGGATGATTCCCTCGAGTTTGGGCATCGCGTCGGGCACGATGTCTTTGACCACATGGTCGCCCACAAAGAGCAGGCGGGCGTCGCTGTGGTTCACGATGTCGTGCACCTGCGTGGCCTTGAACTCGTGGAGGATGGGAACGGCCACAGCGCCGTAGGTCAGTGTGGCGAGGTAGGCCACGGCCCAATGCGAACAGTTTCGACCGCAGAGGGCCACCTTGTCGCCTGGCACGAGACCGGCGTTCTCAAAAAGGATGTGGAGTTTCTCAATCTTACGGGCCACGTCCTTGTATTGGAACGTCTCGCCCTGATAGTCGGTGAATGCGTCCTTGTTCCAATGGCGCACAATGGTGTCTTCAATGAGTCCGATGAAGTCCAATTCTCCAACGTTGTGCTCAAACTGCCCGGCATCCGCATCCTGGGATGCCGGAGTTTTGGCTGTGTCAATCATGATTAGGCTTAAAAAAAGTGATTTGGGGCTAAATGTTGCTCATTTCTGCGTTTCGTGTGCAAAAGTAGCCATAAAAGCCAATGCTACAAGCCTTCTTTGTTAATTTTTTGCACACTACAAACGGATTTTGAGCAAAATTAGGGTGTCTTTGCTGCTTTGGCAGCCGTTTCGAGCACAAGCGGCGAGCAACAGAAAAGCCCGCACACTGACAGAACGGGGCTGTCTGTGTGCGGGCGATGATGCTTCTTATCGCTATGGCTCAATAACTGCGGGCGATGATGGCGCGGCAGACGGCGGGCTTGCCGCTCACCATATCCGTACCAGGGTTGCTCTGGTCGGTATCGAAGGGGATGCAACGCACGGTGGCCTGTGTATCTTCCTTGATGCGCGCCTCGGTCTCGGCGGTGCCATCCCACGGGCAGAGGAAGAAGCCGCCATCCTTGACGCGCTCCTTGAACTCGGCATAGTTGTCGCAAGGGAAGATATGAGCGTCGAGGAAAGCCTTTGCCTTGTTGAAAATGTTGTGCTGAATGTCTTGGAGCATGGCTTCCACGCGGTCCTCAATGCCGTCCATGGGTACGGTTTCCTTTTCAAGGGTGTCGCGGCGCATCACCTCGATGGTGCCGTTCTGCAAGTCGCGTCCGCCCATCACAAGACGCACAGGTACGCCCTTCAGTTCGTAGTCGGCAAACTTGAAGCCTGGACGCTTGTTGTCGGCATTGTCGTACTTCACGGTCAGGCCGCGTTTGCGCAGGCTGTCGGCCAAAGCGCCAAGTTTCTCGTCAAATGCTGCCTTCTCGGCCTCTCCTTTATAAATAGGTACGATGACCACCTGTATCGGGGCGAGGTTGGGAGGCAGCACAAGGCCGTTGTCGTCGCTGTGAGTCATGATGAGCGCGCCCATCAGACGGGTGCTGACACCCCATGACGTGGCCCAGGCGTAGTCGAGTTTGTTCTCCTGATCCACAAACTGCACATCGAACGCTTTGCCAAAGTTCTGGCCGAGGAAGTGGCTCGTGCCGCTCTGGAGCGCCTTGCCATCCTGCATCATGGCCTCGATGGTATAAGTGTCGAGCGCGCCGGCAAAGCGTTCCGTCTCGCTCTTCACGCCCACCACAAGGGGTATGGCCATTTCTTGCTCCACGAAGTCGGCATAGACGCGAATCATCTGTTTGGCACGCTCCTCGGCCTCCTCGCGCGTGGCGTGGGCGGTGTGGCCCTCTTGCCACAAGAACTCGCTGGTGCGGAGGAAAAGGCGCGTGCGCATCTCCCAGCGCATCACGTTGCACCACTGGTTGCAAAGCAAGGGCAGGTCGCGCCAAGAGTGTATCCACTTGCGATAGGTGTTCCATATGGTGGTCTCGCTCGTGGGACGGATGATGAGTTCCTCTTCTAACTTAGCCTCGGGGTCTACCACCACGCCACTGCCGTCGGCAGCGTTCTTGAGGCGGTAGTGCGTCACGACAGCACATTCCTTGGCAAAACCCTCCACATGGTCTGCTTCCTTAGAGAGGAACGACTTGGGGATGAGCATGGGGAAATAGACGTTCTGCACACCTGTCTCCTTGAAACGGCGGTCGAGCGACTGCTGTATCTTCTCCCAAATGGCATAGCCATAGGGCTTGATGACCATACAACCGCGCACGTCGGCCTGCTCCGCCAAATCGGCCTTGACCACGAGTTCGTTATACCAAGCGGAGTAGTTCTCCGCACGTTTTGTGAGGTTTTTTAGTTCTTTTGCCATAGTACATAGTGCTTTTCGGGGTGCAAAAGTAGTAAAAACTCCCCGTGCGAAGCGACTTTTTCGTATTTTTGCGGCAATGGCTGTCAATCCGTACAAACTGCTGCGACGCGCCGCTTCATTGCGTAGCGAGAGGCTACGCCTGGCTGGTGCCTGGCTATTGAGCCGAACAGGGCGCAGACACGTCGGCGTGTTCCTGGACCCCGTGCTGGCCTGCAACCTGCGCTGCAGGATGTGCTACTTCAGCGATGAAAAACGCCGCGCCACACTTCACGGACGGCTTGACGAAGAAACGCTCAAAACCCTGGCACAGACGCTATTTCCCCACACGCTGAAACTACAAATAGGATGCGGGGCGGAACCTACCCTCTATAGCAAACTACCCGCTGTTGTGGCTCTCGGAAAGCGATACGGTGTGCCATACATCTCTATCACCACTAACGGCCAACTGCTCAACAGCGAACTCATGGACGAATTGGTGCAGGCAGGACTGGATGAGGTGACGCTCTCGCTTCATGGCCTCACGCCCGCCACCTACGAGGCCATGATGACAGGTGCAAAGTTTGCTCGGTTTGAAGAAACGGCGGCACTCCTGAAGGAAACAAAAAGAACGTATCCGAAGTTTGCCATACGAATCAATTATACGATGAACTCGGCAAACACGGACGAACTGACATTGCTCCCCACCCTTTTGGAACGTCTGCCGGCTGATGTGGTGCAGTTGCGCCCCGTACAGAAAATCGGCGAAACCGACTGGCAGGACTTCTCACTCAGCCATATTGAGGACGCGTACGAAACTCTGCTCCTCCCGCTCTCGCAAGAACTTCAGCAAAAAGGCATTACGGTACTCATGCCCATGCCCGAGGATCTGCAAGAGTTGGAGACACCACCGACTGCCCTTGCTGCCGCATTGCAGGAACTCACCTATTGCAACATCGACCCGCAGAACGCCGCTAATGCAACGCTCCCCAAGATGTCGTTTAAACGCATGCTACGCCTGCTGCTCAGCGGCAACAAGGCTGAAGGCGATAAAGGGCGGGATGTCACAAAAAAATTGGCCTATAAAATCTCATGACTCCTGACAAGGCAATAGCCCGCCTAACAAAGGCGGAAGCAAAACTCATCCGCAGCCTCGCGATGAAGAAGCGGCGCGACGAAACGGGGCTCTTTATCGCTGAAGGACCGAAAGTGGTGAGCGAATTGTTGCGCTATTTCCCTTGCCGCATGGTGGTAGTAACGGAGGAAATCGACACTCCGTATTATAATAAGGAGACAAACGCGCATCTGCGGCAGGCAACTCCCGACGAATTGCGAAGCCTCTCCCTGTTGCAAACACCCCAACACGTCATCGGCGTTTTTGAAAAACCAGACATTGGAGCAAGCACCAGTGGCGAGACAGGCTTTTCGCTGGCCATAGCCTTAGACGGCATTCAGGACCCTGGCAACCTCGGCACCATACTGCGCACAGCGGACTGGCTGAACATCAGGGCCGTTTATGCCTCGCCCGACACGGCAGATTGTTATGCTCCCAAGGTGGTGCAAGCCACAGCCGGCGCTTTGGGCAGGGTGCAAGTCGAGTATTGCGACCTGCCCACGCTACTCACACAGATGAAAAAGCGCGGCGTCACCGTGTGCGGCACATTTATGCAGGGGGAAAACCTCTATCAAACATCCACCCACGAACCGGCCATCATCGTGATGGGAAACGAAGGGAATGGCATCCGTCCCGACGTGGAGACGCTGTGCGACAAACGCCTCGCTATACCTCGCTATACGCCGCGAGATGACAGCGGCGAAAGCCTCAACGTGGCAGTGGCAGCAGCCATCGTATGTGCCGAACTGCGGAGACGAGGAGGATGAAACATTCACATAAGGCTACAGAATAGTTTTTGTGACGCAGCATGCGCATTTTCGCCTCATCGCCGTTGCAGACTGCCATTCGAACACTAACTTTGCGCCGCAAAAAGAATAGGACTAATCAAACATTATCAATACACAATGGAAAAGATACTGATCGGCTCTTACGAAGACTTCGCAAAGTACGAAGGCAAAACCCTCGGCCACAGCGACTGGGTGGAGGTGACACAAGAACGCATCAACCTGTTTGCCGATGCCACAAGCGACCACCAGTGGATACATGTGGACACCGAGCGCGCCAAGGAGGGCCCCTTCGGGCAGACCATAGCCCACGGCTATCTGACGCTTTCGCTCGTACCCTATATGTGGAACCAAATCGTAGACGTGCAAAACCTCAAGATGCAGGTGAACTACGGCATGGACCGCATGCGCTTCGGCCAGGCCGTACTCAGCGGGCAGCGTATCAGGCTGGTCACTACACTCGCCGCGATACACAACCTGCGCGGTATCTGCAAAGCCGAAATTGACTTCACCGTAGAGATAGAGGGACAGAAGAAGCCCGCCCTGAGTGGGCTCTGCACCTTCCTCTATTATTTCAAATAGGAAAAGCGCGTGGACACCTACCGCACCATCGTCACCACCGGCGAAGCCACACACACCGAAAAGCGCTCAAAATTCATCGCCTACGCTGCACATGCTGCCGATGCAGGGGAGGCCACAGACTTCGTGGCTGCCCTGCGCAAAAAATACCACGACGCGCGGCACGTCTGCTGGGCCTATGCCCTTGGCACTGATGGAGCCGACACGCGCAGCAATGACGATGGAGAACCGAGCGGAACGGCAGGAAAGCCCATCCTCGGGCAACTACGAGCGGCAGGTGTGACGCAGGCGGTGGTGGCTGTGGTGCGTTATTTCGGCGGAGTGAAACTGGGCACCGGCGGGTTGGCAGTAGCCTACAAGTCCGCTGCAGCGATGGCCATCGAGAATGCCACGACAGAGGAGCGCACCATTGAGGACGAAATCACCGTCTTCGCCCCCTTTGCCGCCACTGACATTTGCCTACGCACCGCGCGCAACCTCGGAGCACATCCCAAATCACAAGAATACACCGCTGAAGGCGTGCGCATTGTTTTCCTTATACCCCAAAGCCGTGCCACAGAACTGCGACAAGCACTTCAGCGCATCCACATTTTGAGGTTATAACCTCAAAACCTAATAACCTTAAAACCAAACAACCTCAAAATGTTCTACGTCAGCAAAACCCTTGAAATATCCTACGCTCACAGCCTCAGCCTGAACTATCCCAGCAAATGTAGCGGGCTGCATGGGCACAACGCCCGTATCACCGTGCACTGCGCCGCAGAGGAACTCAATGAAAACGGCATGGTCGTAGATTTCATGCATATCAAAGAAGTGGTGATGCGCCTCGACCACAAGAATCTCAACGACCTCTTCCCGTTCAACACCACCGCCGAAAACGTGGCGCGGTGGATCTGTGAACAGATTCCCACTTGCTACAAAGTGGAATTCTGCGAAAGCGAAGGGAATACTGCCATTTACACCAGTGACACAGCCCCTGCGCATCATGGCTAAGAAGAATTGTCCTGAGGGCGTGGGCATATCGCCTGCGAGCAACTAACAACCTATGCGCGTAAACGAGATTTTCCTGTCCCTGCAAGGCGAAGGGCGGCACGTTGGCACACCATCCGTCTTCATTCGCTTCAGCGGCTGCAACCTGCGCTGCCCCTTCTGCGACACACGCCACGAGGAAGGCACAGAAATGACCGAGGATGAGATTGCCGAGCGTGTCAGCGCATACACCGCACGCCACGTAGTCCTCACAGGGGGCGAACCCGCATTGCAACTGACCGACACGCTCATTGACCGCCTGCACCGCGCAGGAAAGTATGTGGCAGTGGAAACCAACGGCACCCATTCCCTACCGCCCGGTATCGATTGGGTCACGCTATCTCCCAAATTCGCTTTCACATCGGGAAGTACTGACATAGGGCCTACAAACAGCCACCAAGGGAACACACACATCCCATCTGCAAACATCGCCGCCAATAAGGGTGTCGTCATTACCCGTTGCAACGAACTGAAAGCCATTTTCACCAACACAGAAGCGTTTACCGCTGCAGCACCCCGCTATCTCTCCATCCCCGCCGACCACTATCTCATACAACCCTGCGACACCGGAGATGCTGTAAGAAATCGCGCAATCACCGCCCAGGCCATTCGCTATTGCCTAAACCACCCCGAATGGTCGCTTTCACTACAAACCCACAAACTTCTCGGCATCCCATAAAACAATTGGGCTTTTTACACCACAAAACTATTATACCTCAGGCACCAAAACGCCCTACAAACAAAAAAAGGCGGCAAAACGTTTGGACAATCGCTTCTTCGTACTTACTTTTGCACCCGCAACGCCGAAATAGCTCAGTTGGTAGAGCGACTCATTCGTAATGAGTAGGTCCGGGGTTCGAGTCCCCGTCTCGGCTCTTAACGAAACATCGCAGAAAGCCCTTTACACATAAGGCTTCGCGATGTTTCTTTCTTACTGAATGACTGAGAGAGAGGTACGTCTCCTAAGGGCGTGGGCTTCTCGCCCGCGTAACGTTTCATGAAAGTGTAGGCGACACACAGAACTCTAACCAAGACATACAAATACTCCCCTTTTTTAATCCTATGGCTACCTCTCATTAAAGGGGTGTTCTATAAATTAGGGTTGAATGATTTTTTAGCGATTGTTGCTTAGATTTTGATTTAAGTTCGCAGCAGCATAGCGAGCTATGGTGCAAAAACTTAAAGCAAAAGATAACAACAAGCGCAAAAAAGCATCAAGCCGAATCCTAATTACAAAGAATATGTGACTGCCTAATTTATAGAACGCCCCTAAATATCTTGACGTTTACTTACACGGTAAAAGTGATGATTTAATAAGTACCCACTTCACCTGTTTTCTTCTGCTCTTTTCGTATTCACTTGTCCTCTCAGATCATCGTACAAACTTCCGCCAGCGGCCTCACATTCCGCAGAACCGCACCATTTTTAGCCCTCTGAAACAAAAAAAACATGAAAACGCTTGCACAGACCGGAAGGCGTGCTTACTTTTGCACCGCGTTTGAAAAAACGGCACCAAGCACCGTTAGCTCAGTTGGTAGAGCAACTGACTCTTAATCAGTGGGTCCAGGGTTCGAGCCCCTGACGGTGTACACAAGGCGGAAAGGCTGCAAGCCTTGCCGCCTTTCTTATTTACTAACACTGCATTCCGTATGAGAAACCTGCTTCTCCTCTTCCTTATTGCACTACCCGCGGCCTGTCAGAAACCCCTCGACAACCGCATCGCCGACGACGCACGCCAATGGACTGAGACCAACTGCCCCAAGGTCGTCGACGAGATGACGCGTCTCGACAGCATGACCTACCACATCCCCACACAGGTGCTTCAATACTGGTACACTGTGAGCGGTGAGGCGGATAGCGAGGAATACTGGAGGCAGTACGATCAGCAAGTGTTGTTACACAAGCGGCAATTGGCAAGAAGGCTACGGCTCGACCCCGACATGAGGGAACTTGTGGCCAATCGCCGCCTCTTCCAATTCAATTACTACTCTGCCACCACCGGCAAGCGCCTTTACTTCGTGTTGATCACGCCCTACGAATACGAGTGAGCCCACACAAAACCCTAACCGACCATCATCCCAACGACTATGAAAAGCCTACGCTATCTCTTTCGCATTGGCCACGGACCGAGCAGCAGCCACACCATGGGGCCGCGCCGTGCTGCCGAGAAATACCTGAAACGCCATCCGGAGAACTGCCGCTTCCAGGTGACGCTCTATGGCTCGCTCGCCGCCACGGGCAAGGGCCACCTCACCGACGTGGCCATCCTTGACGTGCTGGGGAAGGACCGCACGGAAATATGCTGGCACCCCGAAATCACGCCCAACTTTCACCCCAATGGCATGTGCTTCGAGTGTGTGGGCGAGGACGGCAAAACGTATGACGCCTGGGTGGTGTACAGCGTGGGCGGCGGGGCGCTACGTATGGAGGACCAGGAGGTGGCCGACGTGCCCGACGTGTACGACCTCGACCAACTGAGCCACATTGCTCGTTGGTGCGACCAGCGCGGCATGAACTACTGGCAGTATGTTGAAGCCTGCGAGGGCAAGGAGATTTGGGACTACCTGGCCGAGGTGTGGCACGTGATGCGCAGCGCTGTGGAGCGCGGCCTCGAGACCGAGGGTGTGTTGCCCGGAGGCCTGCAACTGAAGCGTAAGGCCCCGCACTACTATGTGAAGGCCATGGGCTACAGCGCCAACCTGCAGACACGCGGCTTGGTCTTCGCCTATGCTCTGGCCGTGAGTGAGGAGAATGCCAGCGGCGGGCGCGTGGTCACGGCCCCCACCTGCGGCAGCAGTGGCGTATTGCCCGGTGTGCTCTACCACATACAGCAGAGCCGTCACTTCCCCGACGTGCGTATCCTCCACGCTCTGGCCACTGCCGGACTGGTGGGCAACGTAGCCAAGACGCGCGGCAGCATCAGCGGTGCCGAAGCTGGATGTCAGGCCGAGGTGGGTGTGGCATGTGCCATGGCCAGCGCTGCGGCAAACTATGTGTTTGGCGGATCGCTCGCTGCCACGGAGTATGCTGCCGAGATGGGGCTGGAGCACCACCTCGGAATGACCTGCGACCCCATCTGCGGCCTCGTGCAGATACCTTGCATTGAGCGCAACGCTCACGCTGCGGCACGTGCCCTCGATGCCAACATCTACGCCACGCTCGCCGAGGGTGTGCACCGCGTCAGTTTCGACAAGACGGTGGAGGTGATGCGTCAGACCGGCCTCGACATCCCCAGCCTCTATCGCGAAACGAGCGAGGGAGGACTGGCAAAGGACGTCTCTATCCTCGACCGCGACTTCGGCAAGTTTATGATCTAATCCCCCTACCCTGCCCCCACACACAAAACCCTCTACACGCCATGCCCCTCTTAGCCCTCCTCACCTCATTCCTGCAATGGGCCATTGACCTCGACACCCAACTGACCTTGGCCATCAACGACATGCACACCGACTGCCTCAACACGTTCATGTACTGGTTCAGCGACAAGTGTGTGTGGCTACCGGTGTATGCCAGCCTTGTGGCATTGGTGTTCCTCAACTTCTCGTGGCGCACGGCCCTGGTTATCTTTGCAGGCATCGCGGTAGTCATCCTAATCACCGACCAGGTGAGTGCCAACGTGCTGCGCCACACCATAGAGCGCATGAGGCCGAGCAATCTTGACAACCCTATCTCGCACACCGTGAAAATTGTGAACGACTACCGTGGCGGCAGGTTTGGCTTCCCCTCTGCCCACGCCGCCAACACCCTGGCTCTCACCGTATTCCTCCACCGCCTGCTGCGCAACGCTTGGCTCACGGTGGCCATGACGTGCTGGGCAGTGCTCACGGCCTATTCGCGCGTCTATCTCGGTGTGCACTACCTGGGCGACGTCACGGCGGGGATGCTGCTCGGCGCGCTGGTGGCGCTGGCGGTGTATGCCCTGCTTGTGCGCTTTGCCAAACTGCATCGCCCCCAGCAGGTGCGCTATGCCCTGCTGCCCGTGGCCGTGCTCGACGTGACGATGCTCGGGCTGTTTGCGGTGGCACTGATATAGCATACCACACGCTGGGCGGCACAAAGTCCCCTCGGCGGCCTACAAACAATTCGGAATAACAGGGCGGAGCGGTGTGCGCTTCGCCTTTTCTTTGTACTTTTGCTGCGACATAAGCCCGCGCAGCGGTGCGGGCGAAGTTTAATTTAGCGTTTGCTCGTTTGTTCTTGTACGCTGAAACGTGGAAATTTCAATTAGTACAAAACCGGAACAGATTGGTAAATGCTCGTGTTCTGACGCGGGCATTCTTGTCTGTTTTGTACCGGTACTTTTCCACGACCGCAGCGTAGGCAAGGATTGCCTGCGTTTTTGTGTCGTAAGGAAAGGAGGGCAAGGCAGGCGCTACAAACGCTTACTACCATGCCACCGGCTAACCATGACCTGAACCAAGCGGCGCGGGCAAGGAAGGACGAATTCTACACGCAACTCAGCGACATCGAGAAAGAACTGCGACACTATCGCGACTTGTTTGCAGGCAAAACGGTGCTCTGCAACTGCGACGACCCGCGCGTCAGCAACTTCTTCAAGTACTTCACCCTCAACTTCGAACGGCTCGCCCTCAGGCGCGTCATCGCCACATGCTACAAGAACACGCAGCCCGACCTCTTCAGCACCAACGCCGCCGAGAAGGGCGTCTATCTGATCTATGAGGGCGACCGCAACGGCAACCGACGCGTCGACCCTGAGGAGATAGAGGTGCGACCGCTCAGAGGCGATGGCGACTTCCGTTCTACAGAATGTGTGGAACTGTTGAAGCAGGCCGACATCGTCTGCACCAATCCGCCCTTCTCGCTCTTCCGCGAATACCTGGCACAACTCGTCAGGCACGACAAGCAGTTCCTCATCATCGGCAACGTGAACGCCATCACCTATAAGGAGGTTTTCCCGCTCATCGTGGCCAACAAGATGTGGCTCGGCCCGAGCATCCACAGCGGCGACCGCAAGTTTAACGTCCCCGACAACTATCCGCTCAATGCGGCAGGCTGCGGCATCGATGAACACGGGCGCAAGTTCATCCGCGTGAAAGGCGTGCGCTGGTTCACCAACCTCGACTACAAGGAGCGCCACGAGGAACTGCCCCTCTACAAGCGCTACACGCCCGAGGACTTCCCGCGCTACGACAACTACGACGCCATCAACGTGAACAAAGTCTCAGAGATACCCATGGACTACGACGGCGTCATGGGCGTGCCCATCACCTTCCTCGATAAGTATTGCCCAGAGCAGTTTGAGATAGTGGGCAATGAGTACTCGCTTAACATCGATCGAGGCAGAGGCTATGTCAATGGTAAGAGAATGTATGGCCGCATATTCATCCGCCGCAAATAGGAAGTATATCTTCCTAGGCGAGGAAGTATAACTTCCTAAAAGAGGAAGTACTACTTCCGGGGCGAGGAAGTGGGACTTCCTATTTTGACCTGAGCCACACCATATTAATATAGATCGTCACACCATGAAAATCTCACTCCACGAAATCACCGTGCGCCAACTCACAGAGGGATACCGCGACAGCCAAGAAGAGGGCGTCACCGGATACGGCGGACGGCTCGACATCAGACCCAAGTACCAACGCGAGTTCGTCTATCAAGACCAGCAGCGCAACGCCGTGATTGACACGCTGCGCCGCGGATTCCCGCTCAACGTGATGTACTGGTGCGTCAACGACCGAGGCACCTACGAAGTGCTCGACGGGCAGCAACGCACCATCAGCATCTGTCAGTACGTCACAGGCGAATTCAGCATCTACGAGGAATACTTCTTCACCCTCACCGACGACCAGCGGCAGCAAATCCTTGACTACCGCCTGATGGTCTATTTCTGCGAAGGCACCGACTCCGAGAAACTCGACTGGTTTCGCACCATCAACATCGCCGGCGAGCGCCTCACCGACCAAGAACTGCGCAACGCCGTATATACCGGAGCGTGGCTCACCAGTGCGAAACGCTATTTCAGCAAAACAGGATGCGCAGGTAAAGCACTCAGCGACAAATACGTCAAGGCCAAATGCATCAGGCAGGAACTACTCGAACAAGCCCTCGAATGGATTGCCCACGCCGAAGGCCTCGCAGGGAATGACCCCGTGAGGCAATACATGGCCGACCACCAGCACGACGCCAACGCCAACGCCCTGTGGCTCTACTTCCAGCAAGTCATAGCCTGGGTCCAGGCCACATTCCCCACCTACCGACGCGAGATGAAAGGACTGCCCTGGGGCAAACTCTACAACCAATACAAAGACACACCGCTCGACACCGCCGCCCTCGAGCACGAAGTAGCCGCCCTGATGCAAGACGACGAGGTGCAGCGAAAGAGCGGCATCTACGAATACGTCCTCAGCCACGACGAGCGCAAACTCAACCTGCGCACCTTCGACCGCAGCACCGCACGCACCGCCTACGAACAGCAACAAGGCATCTGCCCACGATGCGGCAAACACTTCGACATCGACGACATGGAAGCCGACCACATCACCCCATGGAGCAAAGGCGGAAAGACCGTGACAGACAACTGCCAAATGCTCTGCCAAGCCTGCAACCGGCGCAAGAGCAACCACTAAAAGCACAGCAAAAAGCACAGCGACGGCAAAAAAGTTCAACATTAGAACTAAATCGGCGGGGCTTTTCAGAAAAACTTTGTAATTTTGCGCCACTATTAGCAAAAAACCAACAAAAAACGTTTACCGACCATGGAAAGTAACAAAAGAGTGTACACCTTCGGCAAAGGCCAGGCCGAAGGACGTGCTGACATGCGAGAACTGCTCGGCGGCAAAGGCGCCAACCTCGCAGAGATGAACCACATCGGAGTACCCGTGCCCCCGGGCTTCACCATCACCACCGACGTCTGCAACGAGTACTACGAAGTGGGCAAAGACAAAGTCGTAGAACTGCTCCGCGAAGAAGTAGAAGCCGGCATGCGCCACATCGAAGCACTGATGGACAGCAAGTTCGGCGACCCCGAGAACCCATTGTTGCTCAGCGTACGTAGCGGCGCCCGCGCCTCGATGCCCGGAATGATGGACACCATCCTCAACCTCGGACTCAACGACGAAGTAGTAGAAGGACTCGCCCGCAAGACCGGCAACGCACGCTTCGCATACGACGCCTACCGCCGCTTCGTGCAGATGTACGGCGACGTAGTGATGGGCCTCAAACCCGCCAACAAAGCCGACATCGACCCCTTTGAGGAAATCATAGAGAAAGTGAAGGAAGAGCGCGGCGTGAAACTCGACAACGAACTCGACACCGACGACCTCAAACGCCTCGTCACCCTCTTCAAGAAAGCCATCGTGGAGCGCACCGGAGAGGAATTCCCCACCGACCCCGTAGAACAACTCTGGGGAGCCATCTGCGCCGTGTTCGACTCGTGGATGAACGAGCGCGCCATACTCTACCGCAAGATGGAAGGCATCCCCGCCGAATGGGGCACAGCCGTGACCTGCATGGCAATGGTATTCGGCAACATGGGCAACACCAGCGCCACCGGCGTATGCTTCAGCCGCAACGCCGCCACCGGTGAGAACGTATTCAACGGCGAATGGCTCGTGAACGCACAGGGCGAAGACGTAGTGGCAGGTATCCGCACACCGCAGCAAATCACCAAACTCGGCTCACAGCGCTGGGCCGAGATGCAGGAAATCTCCGAAGAGGAGCGCATAGCCAAGTACCCCTCCATGGAAGAGGCCATGCCCGAAATCTACGCCGAACTCAACGCCATCCAAGAGAAGTTGGAGAACCACTATCGCGACATGCAGGACATGGAGTTCACCGTGCAAGAAGGCAAACTCTGGTTCCTCCAGACACGCAACGGCAAGCGCACCGGCGCAGCCATGGTGAATATAGCCATCGACCTGCTCCACGAAGGCATGATCGACGAAAAGACAGCCCTGCTTCGCTGCGAGCCACAGAAACTCGACGAACTCCTTCACCCCATCTTCGACAAGCAAGCCCTGGCCAAAGCCAAAGCCCTCACCCGCGGATTGCCCGCAAGCCCGGGTGCTGCCTGCGGACAGATCGTCTTCTTCGCCGACGACGCCGCCAAGTGGGCCGACGACGGCCACAAGGTAGTGCTCGTACGCATCGAAACCTCGCCCGAAGACCTCGCAGGTATGGCAAAAGCCGAAGGCATCCTCACCGCACGCGGCGGCATGACCAGCCACGCTGCAGTAGTGGCACGCGGCATGGGCAAGTGCTGCGTCAGCGGAGCAGGAGCCATCAACGTGGACTACCACAAGCGCACCGTAGAAATCGACGGCAAAGTGCTCAAAGAAGGCGACTACATCAGCCTCAACGGTAGCACCGGCGACGTCTACGAGGGCGAACTCAAGACGCAGGCTACAGAACTCAGCGGCAGCTTCGCCGAAATGATGGACCTCTGCGACAAGTACACCCGCCTCAACGTGCGTACCAATGCCGACACGCCCCACGACGCCAGCGTAGCACGCACCTTCGGCGCCACAGGTATCGGCCTCTGCCGCACCGAGCACATGTTCTTCGATGCCGAGAAGATCGTTGCCATGCGCGAAATGATACTCTCCGACACCCTCGAAGGCCGCAAGAAAGCACTCGTCAAACTCCTCCCCTACCAGAAGAACGACTTCATCGGTATCTTCAAGGCCATGGACGGCTGCCCCGTCAACATCCGCCTGCTCGACCCGCCCCTCCACGAGTTCGTGCCGCAAGACAAAAAAGGCCAGGAAGAGATGGCACAAGACATGGGCGTGACCGTAGAGTTCATCCAGCAACGCGTGGAGAACCTCAGCGAGCACAACCCCATGCTCGGACACCGTGGCTGCCGCCTCGGCAACACCTATCCCGAAATCACGCAGACACAGACACGCGCCATCCTCAGCGCAGCCTGCGAACTCAAGAAGCAAGGCCTCGACCCCAAGCCCGAAATCATGGTGCCCCTCACCGGCAGCGTCTATGAGTTCGAGGCACAGGAGAAAGTCATCCGCGAAGAAGCCGCCAAGGTATTCGAAGAGGAAGGTATTAAAGTAGACTACAAGGTCGGCACGATGATCGAAATCCCACGCGCCGCCCTGACCGCCGACTGCATCGCACGCAGCGCCGAGTACTTCAGCTTCGGCACCAACGACCTCACACAAATGACCTTCGGCTACAGCCGCGACGACATCGCTTCCTTCCTGCCCGTCTATCTCGACAAGAAGATCCTCAGCGTAGACCCGGTCCAAGTTCTCGACCAGCGCGGCGTGGGACAACTCATCCAGATGGCCGTTGAGAAAGGCCGCAGCGCACGCCCCGACCTGAAGTGCGGCATCTGCGGCGAGCACGGCGGCGAACC
>JAFSWM010000006.1 GCA_017444485.1 Bacteroidaceae bacterium
GGCAAGACCGAGCTGGCAAAGGCCCTGGCCGAGTACCTCTTCAACGACGAAAGCATGATGACCCGTATCGACATGTCGGAGTATCAGGAGAAGCACACCGTGTCGCGGCTCGTCGGTGCCCCTCCGGGCTACGTGGGCTACGACGAAGGCGGACAGCTCACCGAGGCCGTGCGCCGCAAGCCCTACAGCGTCGTTCTCTTCGACGAGATAGAGAAGGCACACCCCGACGTGTTCAACATCCTCTTGCAGGTGCTCGACGACGGACGGCTGACCGACAACAAGGGACGCACCGTGAACTTCAAGAACACCCTGATCATCATGACCTCCAACCTGGGCTCGCAATACATACAGAGCCGCCTGAGCGAAAGCCAAAGTGAGGCTGTGCTGCAGGAGACGGAAAAGACCGTGATGGAAATGCTCAAGAAGACCATTCGCCCTGAGTTCCTCAACCGCATCGACGAGATCATTATGTTCCGTCCGCTCACCGAGCAACAGATAGAGGAAATCGTGCGTCTGCAAATGGCATCTGTCACCAAGCGACTGGCGGAGCAGGATGTACGCCTTGAGGTGGACGACGAGGCCATTCGTCTCATTGCCCGCGCAGGCTTCGACCCCGAGTTTGGCGCCCGCCCCGTGAAGCGCGCCTTGCAGAACCTGCTGCTCAATGACCTAAGTCGCGCCATGCTCGCTGGCACCGTGGACCACGCACACCCCGTCCGCGTATCGGCAGAAGGCGACCACCTGAGTTTCACCAACGCGGGTTGAAGCCCAAGGTAGCACAATCCCCTACTCTATCAGCACTATCGGTCCGGCAATGTGAAAGCATTGTCGGGCCTCTTGTTTTCATGAGATACGAACGCACACACAAAAATGACCGCCGTGATACAAAAAAGAGCCACAAACGCACGGACAAAACGCTCTGACTGAGCAAAAATGCGCGAGAGTGGAGCGCCGTCTTTGGCATAAATGCTACTTTTGCCCTTGCAAAACAAATACAGACCATGAAGAAAACAGCGTTAATCACTGGCATAACGGGGCAAGACGGCTCTTTTTTGGCCGAGTTCCTCCTGGAGAAAGGCTATGAAGTACACGGCACGATGCGTCGCAGTTCGTCGTTCAACACGGCGCGCATTGAACATTTATACCTCGATGAATGGGTGCGCGACATGAAGAAAGCGCGCTTGATCAACCTGCATTGGGGCGACATGACCGACTCTTCGTCGCTCGTGCGCATCATTCGTGAAGTGCAGCCCACCGAAATCTACAACCTGGCGGCACAGAGCCATGTAAAGGTGTCGTTCGACGTGCCGGAATATACCGCCGACGCCGACGCCCTGGGCGTGCTACGCCTGCTTGAGGCAGTGCGCATCTGCGGGCTCGACAAGACGTGCCGCATCTATCAGGCCAGCACCAGCGAACTCTACGGACTGGTACAAGAAGTGCCCCAAAAGGAGACCACACCTTTCTATCCCCGCTCGCCCTATGGCGTGGCGAAGCAGTACGGCTTCTGGATTGTGAAGAACTATCGTGAGAGTTACGGCATGTTTTGCGTGAACGGCATACTCTTCAACCACGAGAGCGAGCGACGCGGCGAGACATTCGTGACACGCAAGATTACCCTGGCTGCCGCCCGCATCAAGCAGGGCTATCAGGACAAACTCTACCTGGGCAACCTCAACTCACTGCGCGACTGGGGCTATGCCAAAGACTATGTGGAGTGCATGTGGCTGATGCTGCAACACGAGACGCCAGAGGATTTCGTCATCGCCACAGGTGAGTACCACACCGTGCGCGAGTTCACCACCCTAGCGTTTCAGGAACTGGGCATCGAACTGGAATGGCACGGCGAAGGTGTGAACGAGAAGGGCATTGACAAAGCCACGGGCCGCGTACTGGTGGAGGTTGACCCCAAATACTTCCGCCCTGCCGAAGTGGACCAGTTGCTCGGCGACCCCAGCAAAGCCAAGAGGCTGCTCGGCTGGAACCCGCAGAAGACCAGTTTCCGCGAACTCATTCGCATCATGGTGGAGCACGACATGCGTTTCACCCGCAAACTCTATCACCGCAACGACGACAACCAATAAGCCCATGCTCACCAAGACAAGCAAGATATATGTGGCCGGCCACCGCGGGCTTGTGGGGTCGGCCATTTGGAACAACCTGCAAGAGCGTGGCTATACCAACCTGGTGGGGCGCACCCACGCCGAACTGGACTTGCTCAACGCTGCCAGCGTGCGTCGCTTCTTTGACGAAGAAAGGCCTGAGGGCGTGGTGCTTGCCGCGGCCCATGTGGGTGGCATCATGGCCAACCTGAAATATCGCGCCGACTTCATCTGGCAAAATCTGCAGATACAGCAGAACGTCATCGGCGAGAGTTTCCGCCACGACGTGCAGAAACTGCTCTTCCTCGGCAGCACCTGCATCTACCCGCGCGAGGCGCCGCAGCCCATGAAGGAAGAAGCGCTACTCACGTCGCCTCTTGAATACACCAACGAGCCCTACGCTATCGCCAAGATTGCCGGGCTGAAGATGTGCGAGAGTTTCTCGCTGCAATACGGCTGTAACTACATCGCCGTGATGCCTACCAATCTCTACGGCCCGCGCGACAACTTCCACCTGGAACGTAGCCACGTTTTGCCGGCTATGGTGCGCAAGATTCACTTGGCACACCTGCTCGGACGCGGAGACTGGCAAGGGGTGCGCAAGGACCTGACGCTGCGACCTGTAGAGGGAACCGACGGGGCGGCATCGGAGGCAGAGATACTTAGCGCCCTGCAGAAATACGGCATCGAGCCCGGGCGCGTCACCCTATGGGGTACGGGCACCCCGCTGCGTGAATTCCTTTGGAGCGAAGAGATGGCCGATGCGAGCGTACACGTGTTGCTCAACGTGGACTTTGCCGACACGCACCCCGCCGAAGCCACGGAGGTGCGCAATTGCCACATCAACGTGGGCACGGGCGTGGAGCACACCATACGACAGGCAGCAGAAATCGTGGCCGGCGCGGTGGGCTTCGAGGGCGAGATACTTTGGGACGCTACGAAGCCCGATGGTACGCCCCGCAAACTAACCGACGTGACGAAACTACACAGCCTCGGTTGGCACCACCGCATAGAACTGCCCGAGGGCGTTGGTAGGCTCTACGACTGGTATCTGCAAAACATGCCATAGCAAGGATGCGGAACCATACGGCAGCAATGAAAACAACAAAAACGACAAAGACTCATACTCTCTCAATGAAAAGACTATCCCCGTGGGCCTGGGTGCCCACCCTCTACACCGCCGAGGGGCTACCCTATGTGGTGGTGATGACCGTGGCCGTGGTGCTGTTTAAGAACCTCGGACTGGACAACACCGACGTGGCGCTCTACACTTCATGGCTCTACCTGCCTTGGGTCATCAAGCCCTTCTGGAGTCCGCTGGTGGACGTGCTGAAGACCAAGCGCTGGTGGATCGTGGCGATGCAACTTCTGGTCGGCGCTTCGATGGCCGGTGTGGCCATGACCATCCCCGCCGATGGCTCGGTACGCTACTGCCTGGCTTTCTTCTGGCTGATGGCATTCAGCAGCGCCACACACGACATCGCTGCCGACGGCTACTACATGATAGAGTTGGACGAGAACCAGCAGTCGCTCTTCGTGGGCATTCGCAGCACGTTCTATCGCATCGCCACGCTGGTGGGGCAAGGTGCCATCGTTGCTCTCGGCGGGTGGCTCGAAGCCGTGTTCAAAACGCCCGTGAAGGCATGGACCTACACCTTCTTCGCCGTTAGTGCGCTGTTCCTGCTCTTCTGCCTCTACCATGCTTTTGTGCTGCCCGACCCCGAGAAGGCTGATGGCAGTGCCAGCAAGCGCGAGCGGCAAGACATTGGCGAGGTGATGAGGAACATCCTCACCACCTTTGTGAGTTTCTTTCAGAAACCTAGCATCGGCATAGCCCTGGCCTTCATGCTCCTCTACCGATTGCCCGAAGCGCTGCTTGTGAAGATATGCCCCATGTTCCTGCTCGACCCCGTTGAGCAGGGCGGCCTGGGCCTCTCCACGCTCGACCTCGGCTTCGCGCAGGGCACGGTGGGCGTCATCGGCCTCACGCTCGGCGGCATCCTCGGTGGCGTCGTTGTGGCAGCCCATGGCTTCAAACGATGGCTGTGGCCTATGGTGCTCAGCATCACGCTACCCGACGCGGTCTATATCTTCCTGGCCTACTTCCAGCCCGACAGTCTGTTGCTCACCAGCGCCTGCATAGGCATTGAGCAGTTCGGATACGGCTTCGGCTTCACCGCTTATATGCTCTATATGCTTTACTTCGCACGAGGCTCGTTCAAGACGGCGCACTACGCCTTCTGCACCGGCTTCATGGCATTGAGCATGATGCTCCCAGGCATGGTCAGTGGCTGGCTGCAGGAGAACCTCAACTACCTCAACTTCTTCATCCTGGCTATGGCGCTGACGCTCGTCACCTTCGCTGTCACGGCATTAGTCAAGGTGGACCCCGAATTCGGTAAGAAGAAGTCAGAAAAAGCGATTTAGGAGTTTCGAACTCCAAAAACCACAATAGGAAATCAGCCGGACGGTCTGCCGCTTGCGCCCACGGCGGCGTAAGAGGAAAGTCCGGGCAGCGCAGGGCACTCCGCTTCTTAACGGGAAGCGACTCGCGAGGGTCGGCCAGTGCAGCAGAAAACAACCGCCACCACCGGTGGTAAGGGTGAGAAGGTGGGGTAAGAGCCCACCAGCCGTGCGGCGACGTACGGGCTGTGCACCCCGGAGGCTGAAAGTCCGCGTAAACCGACGTCATGAGGGCGGCCCGCCCGATCCCACAAGGGACACGCCGGAGGGTAGGACGATAGAGACGTGTGGTGACGCACGCCGTAGATAAATGGCAGACACCGCCTCGCACCGCAAGGACACGGGCGGCACAGAACCCGGCTTATAGTCCGGCTGGTTTCCTTTTCTTTTACTTAATATCGGAAAGTATTACAGGGAGATAAAGAAAGGTATTAAAGGGGCGTTCTATCTGCTTAGTTTGTTTCGTATTTCGGTTTCAAAGGCATCAATGGCTGCCATGTATTCTTCGTAATGTGGATTATCGTTGCGAATGATAATAGAAGCGAAATAGCAAGTATTTTCCCACATAGCCTCAATCGTGCGAAGCGTATAATGATGGCGCAAAGGGTATAGGCTAAACCAACGTGAGAACAAACGATTGCGCGCTGCTTGTCTCCCATCACCTGTGTCACAAATGTAGTCCAACAACACATCATTATTGCGAAAGAACTCCTCAATGATAGAGGTTATTGTCTGTTGAATCTTGGTATCTCTGCTCTCGTTTGTCTCGCTTTTGGGAACAAGGAAAAACTGAAACGCATTTTCTACGGCGAGCATATGATCCTCCACAAAACCTACTTCATAAGTCATATTCTCATCCGTGGTAAAGCAGAAAGCATTGTTCCCCGAAAGGCTGAGCCTATACGGAGAGCGACTATTGATTGCCTCTAACGAAAGGTGTAGCATATACAACCGACATTAATTGAACTGCATGAGTTTATAGCCCTGCCGTTCAAATTCGGTCTTGTCAATGCGCCCTTTTACCAGGTCCTCAAAAGCCTTGCGCGCGCCAATAGCATGCTTGAACGCTGCCGCCATTTCTTCTTTGCTTCTGTTCGTCCTTACCATAATACTCATGAATGTTTTGCGGTTTTCCCGCCGCAAAGGTATGTATATATTTTCAGAAAGGGCAAAGTACTCACGGCGGATTTTCATTACTTTTGCCAGCGGAATATTCTTGGAAAGTATGCGGACCATTGCGATGAAGACCCTGTCACCCATCTCCCTGCGACTGTTCCTTGCTGTCTGTGCATCACTATTCTGCGCAGCGATGCAAGGGCAGACCGTGCTGGTGAATAGTCCCGACATTGGACACGTGGCGGTGGCGGTGAACGGCGACGAAGCACGCCTGCCGGTGCTCACGCTGAATACGGCGGACAGGCTCACCATCTCGTTCGACGCCCTCACCCCTGAATACCAGCGCTTCACGTGGCGCGTGGAGCACTGCACCTACGACTGGCAACCCACCGATGGCCTCTTCGAGAGCGAGTTTATGCAAGGTGCACCGCAGGACGAGCCCATCGAAGGCTACGAGGAGAGTTCGCTCACCGCCACGCTCTACACCCACTATGCCTTCCACATCGGCGGCACAGGCCAAGGAGCAGCCCGCCCGTTGGTTTCGGGAAACTACCGTGTGCTGGTCTTCAGCGAGGAGGATGATGAAAACCCTGCATTCACCGTCTGCTTCATGGTGACGGAAAACAGCGCGAAACTGGCCGCCACAGTCACCGCCGACACCGACATCGACTACCGCTGCGCACACCAACAACTCAACGTCACTGCTGAGGTGGGTGCCCTGCGGCTCATCAATCCCGACAACGAACTGCGCCTGGTATGCATGCAGAACCGTAGCCCCTACTATACCATCACCGCCCCATCGCCCACCTATCTGCTCGGCACGCAAGCCAAGTGGGAACACTGCCGCGCCCTCATCTTCCCCGGCGGAAACGAGTACCGCAAATTTGAGATGCCCTCCACCCGTGTGCCGGGGATGCACATGGACCGCATAAGGCACGACGGCGAAGGCTACACCGCCTTGCTACTGCCCGACCAGCCCCGAGGCGGATATTTCTTCGACGAAGACCAAAACGGGCGTTGCCTGGTCTATACCGACCGCAGCGACAATGCCACTACCGAGGCCGACTATGTGCTGACACGCTTCACCCTTCAAACAGAAGAAATTCCCAACACCAACATAATTATTGACGGGCGTTGGACCAACAGCGGCGAGCCCTGCACCATGTATTATAATCCAGAAGCCGGGGCCTACGAAGCCGATGTCCTGCTCAAGCAGGGCTACTATTCCTACCGCTACCTCTGCGTGGAGCACACAGATGCTGGCACAGTGGTTTACAACGCCGATGGCGACTACTACCAAACCGAAAACGAATACACTACACTGCTCTACCACCGCCCGCAAGGCGCCCGCTACTGGCGTCTCGCAGCGGTCAACAATCAAATAAGGTTATAAGGTTTTGAGGTTATGAGGTTTTGAGGTCGTCAGCCCGCCTATTGCAAGCCCTGGGAGCGCGGGCGTCCCCGCCCGCCGAAGTGCAAAAAAGATAATAACCACAAAAGCCTAACAACCTCAAAACCTAATAACCTCAAAACCTAATAACCTCAAAACCTAACATGATGTCCAAGCCCAAAATAGTGTTCCTCGACTCTGCCGCCCTTGCTGGGCCTGGCGACCTCGACTGGTCGCCGCTGCGTGAAGGCACAGAATTCACAGAATATCCGCGCACGCCGCAACATCTCATCAGCGAGCGTGCAGCAGAAGCCGACATCGTCATCACCAACAAGTGCCGCCTCACGGCAGACTTGTTGGCTGAGATGAAGAGCGTGCGCCTCATCCTCGAGGCCGCCACAGGCTTCGACAACATCGACACGACGGCAGCCCGCAGCCTGGGCATCGATGTGTGCAACGTGGCTGGCTATGCCCGTATGCCCGTGGCGCAGACCGTGGTGGGCTACCTGCTTGACCACTGCAACCGTGTGGCAGCCTACGCCGCTGAGAGCCGCGCGGGTCACTGGGCAGAGAGCAAGGACTTCTGCCGCCTCGACCACCCCACGCTCGAACTTGACGGCAAGCGCATCAGCATCGTAGGCTTCGGTAGCATAGGTAGCACGCTCGCTGCCATGCTCCTACCCTTTGGTGCTAAGGTTTGTGCTGTGAGCAGCAAACTGCAGGAGGCACTGCCCGAGGGGGTGAAAAAGATTAGCCTCGAAGAAGCCTTTGCCACCAGTTTCGCCGTGAGCCTGCACTGTCCCCTCACCCCTGCCACCCGCGAGTTTGTGAACCGCGACCTCCTCGCCCGCTCGCGGCGCGGATTGGTGCTCATCAACACGGCACGCGGTGGTGTGGTACACGAACAAGACGTGGCCGATGCGCTCACTACTGGCACCCTCGGCGCTTACTATGCCGACGTGCTCAGCCAGGAGCCACCTCGTCCCGACAATCCCTTGCTCACCGCACCCCATAGCCACATCACTCCCCACATCGCATGGGCCACGCGTGAAGCACGCACCCGCATCATCCTTTCCCTCGCAGCCAACATCCGCGCTTTCGCTGAGGGGAGACCGCTAACAAACGTAGTAAATCCATAAACACTTCTTTTCATTGAACATTGAACATTGACCATTGACCGTTACCAATACCGGCTGCAAGGGGTTTTGCGAATGTTCAACGGTCAATGTTCAATGTTCAACAACCTCAAGACCTAACATGCAAATCTCCTTCGTCCAGATTCTCGACTTCATCGGTACGCTTGCCTTCGCCGTGTCGGGCATACGCCTGTCGTCAGCCAAGCGCTTTGACCTCTTCGGAGCCTACATCGTAGGCCTCGTCACGGCCATCGGTGGCGGCACCATGCGCGATGTGATGCTCGGCGTGCCGGTGTTTTGGATGCAGGACCCCTTCTACCTCGTCTGCACGGCACTGGCCCTGGTGTGGGTGATACTTTTTAGCAAACACCTCATCCACCAAAACAACACGTGGTTCACGTTCGACACCATCGGCCTGGCCATGTTCACCGTCACGGGCATTGAGAAAACGCTCACCGCGCCTACCCCCTACCCCTTCTGGGCTGCCATCATCATGGGCACCATCACCGGCGCGGCGGGCGGCGTGTTTCGCGATGTATTTATGAACCAGGTGCCGCTCATCTTCCGTGGCGAGATTTATGCCCTGGCCTGTATCCTCGGCGGCATCGCCTATTTCATCTGCACCTCCATTGGGCTTGGCAGCGTCACCGCCGGCCTCGTCTGCGGCGCTGTGGTCATCGCCACGCGCATCCTCGCCGTGCGCTACCGCCTCCACCTCCCCGTCCTCAAGGGCGAACCCGAACAAGAAGAGTAACAACGAACTCGGCTTCACCTCAGTTTTAGGGAGCGCAGCCATTCACGCCGCAGGTTCTATCGCGTCCCCTGCATTCTTTAGACAAAAAAGCAAAACAGCGTGCGCATAAAAGTTGGGAAACACCTACTTTTGTTCGACAAACAATGAACCTCGCATGGCCTACAAACAAGAAAATGATACAGTCGAAGTCCCTCCTGTTAATGGAAGTAGCTTCACACCAATCAGCGAGCATTTAAAGAAGAAGCCGTGATTGATAAACACAAACTATTCTTTAAAAGATTCTTTGACATCATCAGTGATTGCTAACCTATACATAAATACTGAATCAACATACAACATGGAAAAGACAAAAGGTTTTGTATATATCCTCACCAACAAAAGTTTTCGGGACGACTGGGTGAAGATTGGTAAAAGTAGCCGCACTGTGGACGTGAGAAGTAAGGAATTGGACAACACTGCAGTGCCCTTGCCTTTTGATATTTTCGCTACTATTCAAACTGTCAAATATGGCGAAATTGAAAGAATAATCCACAAGCAAATAGACCGCTTAACGGACTTGCGCATCAGGCAAAACCGCGAGTTCTTTAACGTTGAACCAGAACAAGCACTTGACATTCTCGTTGACCTTGCACAAGCAATTGACGATGCCATCGTAATGAAATATGAAGACGGCAAGCCCTACCAAATCTATCCCGAAAATAACATTCCAAGACCAAAGAAAACTGATAGAAAAATGCAACGCAAACCTTTCTCTTTCTCAATGGTTGGCTTGAAAGTTGGTGATATTATCTTATTCGACCCTATAGGGATAAAAGTAAAAGTGGCCGGTGATAATAAAATTGAACACGAAAACCGATTGTGGAGCTTGTCTAACTTTACAGCCACGTTTATGCCCGAAAAGATGAGGAATCATTCGGATGCCTATCAAGGCCCCAAATATTTCAGTTACAATGGTAAAACACTATGGCAGATAAGACTTGATAACGAAAATTCTATGTAACAATACGAATTGTTGTATCTAACCTGATTACAATTAGTGTGTCAGCTAGATATTCAAAGATTGCGCATAGATTCCTATATGCATAATCACAGGTCAACCTATCGCCATAATTTGAGAAGGAACCAACATAGATAGCATATTTATGACAATAGAACAAGTCCACAAATTTTTCTATAGGGGTGTTCTATAAATTAGGGTTGAATGATTTTTTAGCGATTGTTGCTTAGATTTTGTTTTAAGTTCGCAGCAGCATAGCGTGCTATGGTGCAAGAACTTAAAGCAAAAGATAACAACAAGCGCAAAAAAGCATCAAGCCGAATCCTAATCACAAAGAATATGTGACTGCCTAATTTATAGAACGCCCCTATAATAAAGAAGATGAACCTTGCCCTATTACTAACGAACTCATTAGAAGCGGTTATCAACAAGTATGTGGTGGCTACATTAAAAGAGCAAAAGAATGTGGCATGGTTGTTGATTATAGACAGCATCAACCAAATCTGTACTGGCATTTAATGACATATTGCAATAGTAAAAAGCCTAATGATAAATTTGGAAAATCCGTTGTATGTGGTGAACTGATATTTTGGATGGCTGAAGTATCAAAAGCAGTCTCAACAAAAGACCTTCAAGAACTTCTTTCTTCTATAATTGAAGAAACTTCAGAAAGAAAAAGATGGAATAAGGAAATCCAAAAATTGTGGTTTGACAAAATTGCTGATATTATAGAACAAGAAACCTAATAATTCTGGCGTATAACCCTTTTTAGCTTGCAAAAGAACCTATAAGTCTAAGTTTATATATATGCTCATGTCGGGCGAACACACAAAAATCCCGAACGCTCGTGAATGGAGCGCTCGGGATTTTCATTGATGTGTTGTAGTAACGAAGTGTGGGATTATTTCACCACGATCTTCTGCGAGCGAATCACGCCTGCCGACTGCATCTTGACGATATACACACCGGGGGCATAGCCAGTGGTAGCGATGCTTGTGGGATTGGCGGCGGCGTACTTCACGAGGCGGCCTGCGGCGGTATATACCCACGCCTGCTCTGCGTCGGCGAGTTGGATGGCTGTGCCGTCAAAGGTGACGGCAGAGGCCTTGCCCTGTGTCACGCTGCGGATGGCGGTTTCAGCTTCAAGTCCCTCGGGGATGTCGGCCACGCCCTGGTCGCGGGTAATAATCACTTCACGCTGCGGGTTGTCGCCAGTGATTTCAATGCCGAGGTCAAGGCTGAAGCCTTTTGCCGTAAGACCGATGGGGCCGGGGTGCGGTGCCCAAGCGTCGGTGAACACGATGCGGATGCGGCCCTTGCCACATACGGCATCGTCGGGCACCTTGAAGGAGAAGGGCACGAGCGGGCTACGCGTGTAGCCATTGGTATGGAGGGGGCTGGAACTGTGTTCAGCGGTGTTCAGCGGGCTGTTGTTGGTATTGGGTGTGCCCTGCTCCACAATCAGTTCGTCGGTGGAACCTTCAAAGAAGCCATTGAGGTTCCAGTCGGCATAGGCTTTCATGATGCACCACTGGAGGCCGTCGCTGTGGTCCTGCCACACGTAGTCGAGGTTGATGACATCGCCTTGTTTCACCCTGAGCACGGCGTTCTGGTGGGCGTCGATGTAGTTGTCGGTGTCGTCGTCGGCAGAACCTGCGTAGGCCAGGTTGGATACGCTGGCACCGGTGGAGGTGACGCTGGTGAGGTAGCGGTGTGTGATGGCTGTCTGATAGCCTTCAGCACTGTTGTTGATGACACTCTCGCCAGGATAGAGCAGGTCGCCGTCGGCAGCGCCCTCAGGCACGTTGGTGCTGCGGCTGACGTGTACCCAAACGGGATCGCTGTAGGTCTTGAGGTCGGTGCTGACGGCACGCACGCCATACCACGGGTCTTCGTCTTCTTCAAGCACCTTGTTACCCACAAAGGCGCTCCAACCCTGCACGTGGCTCACCACGCTGGGACGCCCCTGCTCGCCGTTCTTGTAGAGCACCTCGAAGTGGTGGATGTGGGCATCATCGTTGTAGAGCAGGCCACTGGCAGGGAGAGTTGCGTCAACTTCCCAGTTGAGTTTGATGCTAAACATTCGGGTGGTCTCGCGCTTCACCTCGGCGGTGAGATTGTCTTTGATGGAGGCGGGCTGAATGGTATTGTCGTCGTTGATTTGCAGTTCGCCGACAAGGATCTTGTAGTTGCTGTCGTTTCCCTTGACGCGGAGGCCGATGAAGTCGATTTGGTCGCTGCTGCTGAGCGTGCCGAGTGCGATGGTCTTCTCCTGCCAGGCATTACCTTCCACATCGCCCACGGCAAACTCTTGCCACGAGCCACCCGTCTTAACGATAACATAGAGGTTGCTGGGGTTGGTGCCTTCCTTACCGGTCTTCACGGCTACCTTGGCATAAGGCTGTCCGCTGTTACCCACGAGGCGGGTACGATAGAGGACGATGTCGGTGCCGGCCATCGTGGCGCTACCTGCGAGTTTCAGGCATGAGCCGCCGTTCCATGCGTCTTCGATGGAGAACTCGGGTTGAATGGCAGTGCTCACTGTGGTCGTGCCAGCATTATAGACGAGCCAGCGATAGGTAGGCACGATGTCCTGGGTGGACATGTTGTACCAGTTGCCGTGTGTCTGCTTGCCGTGATAGTTGTAGATGTCGCCCGTACCGATATTGAAATAGGTGTGGAAGGGAAGCGTGCCCTGGATAGGTGTGCGCTCGGGGAAGTAGGTGGCCAGACCGCCGAAGGTGGCGAGTGGCGGGGTGGTGCCACTCCAGGAATAACTGTTGCCGCTGTTCGACATCGAGGGACGGCGAGCCGGGTTGCGGTTACCGCCGCTAAAGGTACGCTCGAGCATGGCCTGATAGTTGGCCTGGAAGTCTTGCGCGTCGTTACCCACGTTGTTGCTCCAGAAACGGCTGTTGGCGTGTTCGCCCCAGAGGCAAACACCTATGTCGTTGCCGTTGAGGTTGGTCCATGAGCGGTTCATCGTGACAATCCACACGCCTGCATAGAGGCCGTCGGCGGTGCCCATGGCGCTCTTGGCGGCACTGACTGACGAGCGTATCTGATACGCACTCGTGAAGTCGCCATTGTTGTAGTTGAGCATGAGGTCGGTGGTCTTGCCGGTGGAACTGCTGCCAAACATAGCGTCGGCATAAGCGGCAGTCAGACCGCTGCGCTGGGTGTAGAGACCGATGTGGAAACTATCAAAGCCCTGAGCCTCGGCCTCCTTATAGAGCGCCTTGTGGAAAGCCACAGCATCGGCCTCGTCGTAGCCACTGGCCTCCCAGTTGTAGTTGATACCGTCGGATCCGAAGTAGCGCAGGCAATTGATGAGGGGCTTGACGTACTTGAACGAGCCGTCGGTGTTCTTGCTGGTGATGAGTTTCTGCCAGCCGGTGGGCTGAGCGGAAGCGGTCCAACTCTCAAAGAACTTGATACCCGACATGATGTCGGTGCCATTCTGGTGTGCGGCGTCGATCCAGGCGCCAGGGGCTTGGAACACACCATGGTTCCACGAACCGAAGAGATGCGTGTAGTTCCACAGAGAGTAGGTGTCGTCGCCAGGGTTGGTGCCCGGATATCCGCCGATGCCCTTGGCAGAGCCCATGGGGATGTTCATCCACACGCGGCGTGAGTTGTTCACAACGAGTTGTGCAGACGTGTCGTCAATCAAGGCGGCGCGGCGTACGTGGCTGCGTACAAACTCCACGTCGGTCATGTTGAAGCCGGCGGCTTCGAACTCAGCAGCGGTGGGGTAGTTGCGCCCTTGCTGCAAGGCATTGTAGAAGAGGTTGAGCAACGCCTCGTCGCCAAAAGGCGAGAAGTCGAAGATCTCGTTCGACGCGCTGGCGTCGTACTCCTGGCTCGAGGCAGGGAATGTGCCGAGAGCCAAGAAGAGTGCAGTGATGAATAATAGTTTCTTCATAATAAATTAGGTTATGAGGTTTTGAGGTTTTGAGGTCGTCAGTCCGCCTATTGCAAGGGTTGGGAGCGCGGGCGTCCTCGCCCGCAGAAGCGCTGGGAGTAACCCTGCGGGCGGGGACGCCCGCGATCCCAGCGTTTGCAATAGGCGGAAGGACGACCTTAAAACATTGAACGTTGACCATTGACCATTAGCAAAACCTATTGCAACCGGTATTGGTAATGGTCAATGGTCAATGGTCTATGTTCAATGAAAAGAAGTGGTCAACGTTCAACGGTCAATGGTCAATGGTCAACGGTCAATGATTTAGAAGTTGCCGCGTGTGACGACATCCCACCAAAGAGGCCAGGCCTGTATATCAGCAGCACCTTCGCCAAGGGCGGGGATACCGGTGTTCATGACATCGCTGTTGGTAGAGGGGTCGTCCCTGCCGGGGAATGTCATGCGTCGAATCATATCGCCCTCGTCAAGACTCTCGTCGCCCTCCCAGGGGTTCAGCACGGGGAACAGGCGCGGATAGCCTGTGCGGCGGAGTTCGGCCCATGCCTCGTAACTGTTGGGATAGAGTGCAATGTATTTCTGGGTGATGATCTTCTCGAGTTTCACCTCGCGATCGTCGCCCTCGTTCCACCTCACGCCAATTTTCGTGACGCTGGGCATATTGGGCGTGTCGCCGAAGGGGTCCACATAGGTATAGGGAATAGCCTCCTCCAGTTCATAATAGGGTGCGTGCACCACGCCTTCATCGTCGGTGAAACCATTGTACCACTTGAGGTACTGGTCCTTGCCGTCCTCCTCGGTCATGAACTCATCGGCCACCATTGCTGGGTCAGCCAGCGAGGCGTGTTCCATGCCACGATAATAGAAGAACTCGGCAGAGCCGCCCATGTTCCAGCCACGCAGTGCGCCCTCGGCGCGCAAGAAATCTACCTCGGCCCACTTCATCAGATAGAGCGGAGCCATGTCGATATAGATGTCGCGCACCTGGCTGGCACCTACGTATTGGTTGCCGGCATACTGCTGGTCCTCACCGTAGTGACCACCGGCACGGAGCCCCACGATGCGGGTGCCTGCGGGAGTAATCTCACCCGTCTGGTTGTTCTTCAACTGCTCGCCGTTTTTGGCGAAGAGATAGTGCGTGTAGGGGTGGTCAAGACTCAGCAGCAAGCTCTCGAAGGAGGCACAGAGGCGGCTGTCGTTCCACGTCTTGGTAATTTGTGAGATGGGGTTGTTGAAGCCCTCGTTCATCGGCGTGAGGCCGATCTGTTGGTCGTAACTCTCAATGACGCCACCAGCCACGGCCTCCTCAGCCCACTGCTGGGCGAGTTCGGGAATAACCTTGCAGGCACGCATGGCCATGCGCAGTTTCAAGGAGTTGGCAAAGCGTATCCAAGTGCCTACGCCCTGGGTACCATTGTAGGCATCGAGGGTGAGTTTGCCATATTTTCCGAGCATAGATTGCACCACGGCCTTGTACCAGTCGGGACGTTCGGTCTCATAATGGTTAAGGCAGGCCACGATGGTGTCGATGTTGGCAATGATGGTTTTGTAGACCGTCTCCACATCATTATAGGTGAACGGTGCCTCGGTGCGGTTGCACTTGTACTCCTGATAGGGGAACGGGCCGTACACGTCAGCCATTTCGGAAGCCCCGTAGTCGTAGATGAGCAGGTTGATGGCCTTCATCTCGGGGATTGAATCGATGAGCGGATGATTGAGTACTGGAGCCACACTATTCTTCATCCCTGTGAAACGCCCGCTGGGCCCGGGGTTGAAACTCATGTTGATGTAGTACGAACTCATGAAGTTGTGGTCATCGGAATAGGCGAAGTAGTAGTGGGGCACCACGGCGTACTGGGCATATCCGTCAACACAGATGTACTGGTACTGGTATGCGTGGGAGCCCGGTGTCTCGCCGTTCTTTCCGCCAAGCATGCAGTACTGGCCGGTGATAGTGGCACGGAGCAACGTGGTGAGTTCCTCGTTGTTGGCTGCAGCGTTGAGGCCCTCCTGCGTGATTTCCTTATGATAGTCGATGGAGTCGGGAGTGCCGGAGAGCACCTCGTCCGAAGTGACGAACTGCTCGTAGTGCAGGTTTGCCGTCTCACTGTCGTAGTCAAGGCAGGACTGCAAGCCCCACCCGCCGGTGAGAAATGCCGCCAAAAGGATATATTTATTTGCTTTCATTGTTGTTATGCTTTGAATTAGAAGTTCAAGTTTCGGAAGTTATTCTTGGGAAGTTATAGAAGGAAGTTAATAGAGTAGTTATAAAGGGCCGTTACTTTTCAGCGTAGGGTAAAACACCGTGCAATGAAGTGTCGGCCCCTCATAACTTCCTTTCATAACTCCCCC
>JAFSWM010000032.1 GCA_017444485.1 Bacteroidaceae bacterium
ATACCTGCGGGCGGGGACGCCCGCGCTCCCAGCATTTGCAATAGGCGGGCTGACGGTTGTCAATGGTCAATGGTCAATGTTCAATACCTGCGGGCGGGGACGCCCGCGCTCCCAGCGTTTGCAATAGGCGGGCTGATGGTTTCAGGTCCTTATAACCTTATAACCTAACAACCTTATAACCTTACAAAACCTTATAACCTAACAACCTTATAACCTAACAACCTTATAACCTAACAACCTTATAACCTAACAACCTTATAACCTTAAATCTTTAATGGCCATTCTGGTAGAGCAGGTCGTCCATTTCAAGCACGGCCTCGTTGGTGGGGTCGAGGGCGAGGGCTTTGCTGCAATAGGTGCGCACCACGCTGAGTACCTGATGGAACTCCTCGTCGGTCTGCACGTCGGCCACCTTAGAGGCGTGGTGGTTCATGAGCACATAGTAGGCGTCATAGACATTCATGCCAGCGGCTTCCTCGTTGGGGCAGGCTTTGAGTGCCTCTTCGTAGGCAGTGGCCACCTGGTCGCCGTTGCGCCCCTTCATCACGTTGAGGATACGTGCCTTCTCAAGCAGCACTTGGTACTTGTTGGCGGCAGATACGGTGTTCTGGCTCAGATAGCGGTCGATCACGCCAAAGGCCTTGTCCCTCATATCCAACTGTGCGATGGAGTCCTGACAGGCGGTGATGCCTTGGCGGTAGAACACCAGCACTTGCAGGCGGTCCTCGTCGGTGATTTCCTCACCTTTGCGGTCGCAGTATGCGTCATAGAGTTCAGCAGCGATGGAGGGCTGGCCTGCGTCGTAGATCCTGAAGGCGCCGTGCTTGAGGAAGTCCACCTGTGTGGGGTCTTTGTCCACGGCCTTGCCCAGGAACCTCACGGCGTTGGCATAGTCACCGCCGGCCTCGCACATCTGGTAGGCATAGAAATAGTCCTGGTAGATGAGGCTGGAGTCGGGCGTGGTGCCGTCGGTCACATATTTGGCATAGCCTTTGATGCGCTCCAGCGTGGCAGGCACGCTGTCGTATGTGAGCATGGAGCCGATGAAGGCAAAACGGTTGTACACGATGTTGGTGGGGTCGGCCTCGTGGAGCGCTACGCCAACTTCTGCCAGGCGTGCCTCCTTGCCCTCGGTGAAGAAGAGACCGATGAGGTATTTCTCCATAGAGGGGGCATTGATGGCCTGTTTGGTGTGGGGCGTGCCGTCGAAGTACTTGCCGTAGTTCTCAAGGGCTTCGCCGGTATAGTTCTTGTCATAGAGGATGTCGCCGATGTTACGGTAGGCAAGCATCTGAATCTCCTGCCTCGGGGCGGGTTGCAAGGCGAGGATTTTCTCCCAGAGACTGAGGGAGGCGTCGGCGTTGTGGTTCTTATAGATACGTGCGCCCTGCACGAGTGCGTAGAGGTTGGTGGAGTCCACCTCAAGCACCTGGTCGTACTTCTGTCCGGCGCGTCCCCATTGTCCCATGGTGCCGTAGATGTCGCCAGCGAGGAGCATCACGTCGATGTCTTTGGCGTTCAAGGCATAGGCTTTCTCAATCACGTAGCGTGCGCCCTGGATGCCATCTTCCTGTTGCATCAGCCAGTATGCAAGGGCCATCAACTGGCCTTTGTCGTTCTTGGTGGCTTTGATGGCCTGGTCGATGGCTTTGGTGGCCTTGTCGGGGTTCATCAGCATCTGGCCGATGGCGGGCTGGGCTTTTTCAAGCACTTTCGGGTTGAGTTCGGGGATTTGGACGGGGAGGTCCAACTCTTGTGCCGTGGCGCGGCCTGCGCTCAATGTGAACGTGAGCAGCAGTGCGAGACTGTAAAGAAGAAATTTTTTCATAATGTGTGTTCTGAATAGTCCTTTCTATGGTTTGTTGTCGCTTGGATTTAGTGTTTGGACGTATTGCATTAGGCAACGTTTAATGCTTCGCTCGCAATACGGCGGGCAAAGTTAGTGTTTTCCGAAAGAAATGCGCGCGGCTGCAAGTTTTTTAGTCACCTTTTTACGTTTTTTTGCAGCCTGTTGGCTTCAAATTCCTTTGTATCCTCGTTCTGCAAGCCGTGTGATGAGTTCGCCAAACAGTGTGTTGGCCCAAGCGAACCAGGGGCGGGTGTAGTCGGCGGCATTGTCTTTGTGGAATGCCTCGTGCATGAAGCCTGTGCCGGCATCTGTGGCTTTGAGCATATCAAGGCAGGCACGGATTTCGGCTTCGTCGGTGCTGGTGATGGCACGCAGTACGATACTCATGGGCCATACGTAGTCAAGCCCCACGTGCGGACCGCCGATGCCCTCGCCGGCCTTGCCGCAGAAGAAGTACGGGTTGTCGTCGCTGAGCGCGAAGCGACGTGTGTTGAGATAGATGGGGTCGGTGGTGCTCACGTCGGAGATATACGGCAGGGCGAGCAGCGAGGGCACGTTGGCATCGTCCATCAGCAGTGCATTGCCGAAGCCGTCCACCTCGAAGGCGTAGATGTCGCCATACCGAGCGGTGTGCACTATGGCATGTTCGCGCAGTGCGGCCTCTACCTGCCCCGCCAGTGCTTCGCAACTATCGGCCAAGGCCCACTCGCGGTTTGCCTGACGCAGGATGTGTGCCGTCTGTCTCAGCACGCTGACGGCCATGAAGTTGTCGGGGATGAGGAAGGGGAACACCGTGGCATCGTCGGAGGCGCGGAATGACGAGGCGATGAGGCCACATGGTTTGGCAGGGTGTCCTTTGCCACGGTTCGATTGTGTGTCGTGCATGCGGTCGGTAACACGCAGGAAGGTGTAGGCCGATGGTCCTCCAAGGCGTTGCTCGGCACGCATAGTATATAATATGGTACGGACCGTTTTCAGCCACAGCCCTCTGAAGGCTGTCGTGTCGCCCGTCGCCTGCCAATAGCCATGGGCGAGGCGCAAGGGGTAGCACAGCGAGTTGAGTTCGTATTTGCGTTCAAACACACCAGGACGCATCTCCGTGCCATCGCTGGCCCAGTTGGGACTCATGGCTGTGGTGTCAAGGTTGAAGGCGTTGGCATAGGGGTCGAGCAGGATGGAGCGAAACTGCCGCATGAGCAGCCCGCGTATGAGTTCGGCCAGCCGAGCGTCGTCCTTGCAGAAGCGCAGATAGGGCCATACCTGTGCGCCGCTGTCGCGGAGCCACATGGCTGGTATGTCACCCGTGATGACGAAGGTGTCGTCGCGTCCGTGGAGTTTCACGGTGGTGTCGAGCGTGCTGGGGAAGCACTGGCGGAACATGGTGACTAACTGGACATCGGTCATCTTGGCGGCCACGCTCTCTATGTGCCGTTCTACGGCGGGCGAAGTGAAACAACGCGTCGCTGGTTCGGGGCGTTGAGCATGGGCCGATGCCACGAACGATAGTGTCAGGGCGATGAGGACGAGTGGCTTGTACATGGGGATGGTGACGTTTCAAGATTTATTTCACCACGGCCACCCTCGCAGCAATCCTTTCGTGGGTATCGGGTGTGCTCACGCGGATGTAGTAAACCCCCGTTTTGACGGGTTGGCCTGCGTCGTCGGTACATGCCCAGCGGAACGTGCCGCCGCTCTCGCAGCCTGTGGCCACCACGAAGCCTGCGGCGTTGGTGACGTTGAGTATGGCGCTGGGCGGCAGGTTGCATACCGTGACGGTCTGCCCGGCCTGCGGCCTTACGGGGTTGGGGTAGGCGCTGACACGATAGGTGGTGCCGTCGGGGGTGACGAATACGGGGTTGATGTCGGTGGTGTGGCCGGGCAGGTGCGACTGTCCGTTGCTGAGCGACACCATGCCTGCATCGGTTCCGATAAACACCTCACCATCGGTGGGGCTGATAGCCAGCGCGAGGATGTTGTCGGAGGGCAGCGGCGAGTCGGCGGCGGTCCATGCGCCCAGCACTTCGCTGCAATCTTCAGACACGAGATACAAGCCGTAGCCTTCGGTGCCAATCCACATGCGTCCCTCGTTGTCTACCGCAAGCGCGGTGATGCCCACTCGGTCGAGCAGGTAGTCGCTCTCGTCAGTGCCGTCCTGACGGGGAATGCTCACCTGCAAGACGTTGAGCGGCGAATTGTGGAAGGCATCGAGGTCTTCGATGATGAACGGCCCGCAGTAGGTGCCTATCCAGATACGTCCGCGCTTGTCTTGTGCGATGCTGAACACGCCCTGGCTGAAGTCCACCTCCAGCGCGTCTTGGTTCACGCCGCCATACTGGAAGGTGTAGGTGTGGCTGCCAGGATTGTTGAGGTCGCCCGGGATGAGCCGCAGCACACCGCCGCGCATGTTGCCAATCCAGTCGCGCTGTGTGGCCCACAGCCGCCCGTTGTTGTCGAAAATGATGTGCTGCACGTGGCGGCAGCCGGCGATGTCGCTGACGTAAACGCCGCGCCAGGTGCCGTCGGGACGTAGCACGCGCAGCACGGTGTCCACCTGCTCGTTGCTCATCCACAGGTTGCCTGCCGCGTCGTAGCACAGGGCGTCCACGCGAACATAGTTCTTAGCGTTGTTGTAGAAGGCGGCGAGCGGACTATTGTCGATGGTGTGTTGCTTGACCAGTGCGCCATTGCGGAACTCAAAGAGGCCGTAGTCACCAGTAGCCACGAAGTGGTGGTCGGCATCGGCGGGGTCTTGCGCCATCGAAGTGAGGCTGCGATAGGGCGTGCCTATCACTTCGGCCACGCCGTCGCTCTGCATGAATGTCCAGTTGTCGTTGTCGAGGTAGCCCGCATTGGGGGCATAGAACGTGCTCTCGTAGTAGTTGAACGACCCGCCGCTGGCAAGTAGGCGGCTACCGTTGCCGACGAATTTCAAGAAGCCGGTGCGGTCGGTCTGTGTGCCGTACCCTCCCACGGTGGTGCTGGCGGGGGTGAGTGTGCCACCCGTGGCGCGTTGCCACAGTTTCATGCCGTCGCTCCCCTGACAGAGGTAGAAGCGTTGTGTGCTGACGGGGAGCACATCCTCGGGATAGCCGTCGTAGTAGATGAGGGCAGCGACGGCGGTGGGGTCGGCAGCGTTGAACACCATGCCCTCGCCTGTGGTGAAAAACACCGTGTTCTGCCCGTAGCGGTGGGCCTTGCGGTAGTAGTTCGGGGTGACCTTTTGCGTGGTGAGGCTCTCGCCATCAAGATAGTGCAGGCCGTCGGTCTGAGTCTGCACATATACCCCGTAGGGGCCTGGCGCGATGAGCGTCACACCGCTTGCCACTGCGGTCTGCCACTGTGCGGGGTCGTAGAGGTTGTCGCTGAAATTGCCCACCAGCAATCTGTCGCCCGTCAGTGCGAAGAGGCGCTCGCCCACAATGGCTGCGGCGCTGATCTGGCTCTTGAGGGCATAGAAGCCACGCACCTCCCATCGCGCGAGGTTGAGCAGAGCCACACCCTTGGAGGTGGCGATGGCGGCGTAGTTGCCGCTGACAGCCATCTGTTCGGGCGTGCCGACAGCGTTGCTGATGCGCAGCGACGCCATGTGGTCTATCTCGTCGGTGGCGGGGTTGAGCAGGTCCACCGTGTTGTCCTCATAGAGCACTACCAGGCGTCTCAGCGTGGAGGAGTAGCCGATGCTGACGATGCCTTTGCTGCCCAAGCCGTCGTTTTTGGCAAACAGACGCACCTCCGTGCTTTCTTCATCATAGGAGAGCAGGTTGCCGTTGAACACGCCAAACACCAGTCCGTCCGCGGCTTCGCAGCAGTCTGCGTGGCGATAGGAGAGGTGGTTGGTCCACACGTCGAGGTACTGTGCGGGGAGCATCAGGGCGCACAGGGAGAGCAAGAATAGGGAGTAGAGTCGTTTCATAGGGGTGGGCTTTGAGTTCAAGGGAATGAATTATCGTACTACGGCCACTTTGGCTGCGATGTGGTCGCCGCCGTCTTTGGTGGCTACGAGGATGTAATAGATGCCTGCCGCCACGCGCCGTCCGCTCGAGTCGGTGCAGTCCCAACGGAAGGTGCCGCCGGTACTGGTGCCTGCCGCCACGGCAAAGCCCGCAGCGGTGGTGATTTTCACGTCGGCTTCGGCGGTGAGTCCGCTGATAGTCACCACGCCGCCCTTGTCGGGCCTGACGGGGTTGGGATAGACCAGCACATCGTCGCGCCGCAGGCTCTCTGCTGCTCGGGTGACATAACTCAGGTAGGACACGATGCCCGCGTCGGTGCCGATGAACACCTCGCCGTTGTCGGGGTGAACGGCCACGGAGAGCACGCGGTCGGAGGGTAGGGGAGAATTCTCGCTGTCGAAGTGTTCAAGGATTTCGGTGCCGTCGCTGCTCACGAGGTAGATACCGTTGTTCTCGGTGCCTATCCACTTGCGGTCAGCGCCGTCGGTGGCAATGGCGGTGCAGGGCGTGCCGTCGAGTAGGTAGTCGGCATAGTTCGTGCCGTCGTTGCGCGGCACTTTCACCTGTGTGACGAGGAAGTCGCTGCTCGCAAACTCGGCGGGGTTGTCGATGACGAACACACCGCTGTATGCCCCGAACCAGATGCGTCCGGAGGCATCTTGCAGCAGGCAATTGACGCCTTGGCTGAAGTCCACGGCGGTGCCGTCCTCGTTGCGTGCGTTGTAGCGGAAGGTGGATGTGTGGTCGTCGGGGTCGTCCGTGTTCCCCAGTTCCACACACAGCACGCCGCCCCGCAGAGAGCCTATCCAGTCGCGCTGTGCCGCCCATAGGCGTCCGTCGCGGTCAAAGAGTATTTGGCAGATGTGGCGGCAGCCCTTGATGTCGTTGACGAAGACGCTGCGCCACGTGCCGTCGGGTTTCAGGGCGCGCAGCACGGTGTCCACCTGTTCGTTGCCCATCCACAGGTTGCCCGCCGCGTCGTAGCACAGGCCGTCCACACGTACATATTCGCGGGAGTTGCTCCAGAAGGGGCGCAGGGGGCTGTTGTCCAGGTTGTATTGCCGCACGAAGGCGCCGTTGCGGAACTCGAAAAGGCCGTAGTCGCCCGTAGCCACAAAGTGGTGTGCCGCGTCGGTGGGGTCTTGTGCCATGGAGGTGAGGCTGCGGTAGTGTGTGCCAGCGGCCTCGGCCACGCCTTCGGTCTGCAAGAAGGTCCAGTTGCCGTTTTCGATGTATCCAGCGTTGGGGGCGTAGAAGGTGGTTTCGTAGTAGTCGAACGAGCCGCCGCTGGTGAGCAGTCGTCCGCCATCGACGAAGTTCATGAACCCTGTGCGGTCGGTCTGCGGACCGTATCCGGTAATGGCCGTGCCGTCGGTACTGAGCGTGCCGTCGCTGCCGGCTTTCCAGGCTTGCAGGCCCTCGTCGCCGCGACAGAGGTAGAAGCGCGTGTCGCCCACCGGCAGCAGATCCTCGGGCGTGCCGTCGAGTGTGAAGGTGGTGACGGTCGTCGGTGCGCCGTCGCTCACCACGGCAACCTCGCCCTCACGGATAAAGACACAGCGCGTGCCGCAGCGGTGCCAGGCGTTGTAGCGTGTCGAGGAGACGGCACGGGTGGTGTAGTCGGTGGCAGAGAGCCACTGCAGGCCGCTGACGAGTGTCTGTACATATACGCCCCCCGCTGCGGGAGCCACGAAGAGGGCGGTGCCCTGGTGCACCCGTTGCCAGTTGGAAGCGTCGTAGAGGTTATCGGTCACGTTGCCAGCCATCAGCTTGCCGCCACACACGGCGAACACCTTGCCCTCGCAGTAGGCCGCAGCGGTCACGCCGCCCTCCATCGTGTAGAAGCCGCGCACCTCCAGGCGTTCCATATCGAGCAGAGCCACGCCTTTCGATGTCCCTACTACGGCATACTTCTCGGTGCAGGCCAGCGAAAGGGCATCGCCCACCTCGCCCGCATTGGTCTTCAAGGCGGTGATATGCCCTATGGCGTCGGTGGCGGGGTCAATGACGTCCACCATGCCATCGTCGTAGAGCACCACGAGGCGGTCGCTCGCAGCGGTGGCGATGATGCCCTTGCCGCCCAGCCCGTCGTCCTTATAATACAGCCGCACCTCGTCGGTCGCCTCGTCGTAGGAGAGCAGGTTGCCGCCAAACACGCCATACACCAATCCGCCCACGGCCTCGCAGCGCTCGGCATGGCGATAGGAGAGGTAGTTGGTCCAGAGCGAGCCGCTCGTCTGGGCACAGACTGTGACGGGTAGTAGGGCAAGAAGTAGCGATAGAAATGTTTTCATGGGCGGCGAGGGGTTTTGCTAACGTTCAACGTTCAACGTTCAACGTTCAATGTTCAACGTTCAATGTTCAACGTTCAACGTTCAATGTTCAACGTTCAATGTTCAACGTTCAATGTTCAATGTTCAACGTTCGGGCGTTCAATGTTTATCTATTTTATAACGGCTCCAAGCGCCTGAAATTGTACCTTTGCACGCAAAATTACTGCAATCCTCACAGATGAAAGAATATCAAGTAATCGTTTTCGACCTCGACGGCACGTTGCTCGACACGCTTGCCGACCTCCATGCCTCGGTGAACTATGCCCTCAGCACCCATGGCCTGCCGCCACGCACACCCGCCGAGGTGCGCAGTTTCCTGGGCAACGGCGTGGAGTGGCTCATAGCCCAGAGTGTGCCGCAGGGCACGCCTGCCGAGTTGGTCGGGCGCGTGCTGCAGACGTTCCGGCCCCACTATTTTGCCCACAGCATGGACACCACGCGTCCCTACGACGGCATCCTCGAGGCCATCCGTGCACTGCGCGACAAGGGTCGCCGCATGGCCATCGTCTCCAACAAGCCTGACCCCGCCGTGCAGGACCTACACCGCCGCTTCTTTGCCGACGCAGGGGTGGACATCGCCGTTGGCGAGAGTCCCGACGTGAGGCGCAAGCCCGACCCCGCTGGTGTGTTTGCCGCCATAGCGCGCCTCGGGGCAGAACCCGCCGAGGCAGTCTATGTGGGCGACAGCGAGGTGGACCTCGAGACGGCACGCCGTGCCGGATTGCCCTGTGTGGCCGTGGCCTGGGGCTTCCGCGACGAGCCCAGGCTCATCGAGGCGGGGGCGGGCACCGTGGTGCACCACCCCTCCGAACTCCCCCTCATCCTCTGAATATCACCCTTTGCCCTTGCCGCTATGACTCCCGCCGTCAGCACCAACTCACCCCTCGCCTGGGTGCTCGCTGCCCGCCCCAAGACACTCGCCGCCGCCCTCGCCCCCGTGCTGGTGGCCACCGCGCTGGCCCTGGCCGACGGCGTGGCACGTCCCATGCAGGCCCTGCTCTGCGCACTCTTTGCCCTCGTCATGCAGGTGGCGGCGAACCTCATCAACGACTACTTCGACTTCGCCCGAGGCACCGACGATGCCGACCGCCTCGGCCCCGAGCGTGCCATGGCACAGGGATGGATTACGCCGCGAGCCATGAGGGGCGGCATCGCCCTCAGCGTAGCCCTCGCAGCACTCATCGGGATGGGCATCGCCGCCCTGTTCCTCGCCTCGAGCGGCGGCGATGTCCCCGACGCCTGGCCGCTCGTGGTGCTCGGCGCGGCATGCATCGCAGGGGCGTTTCTCTACACCCTGCTGATGAGTTACATCGCTCTGGGCGACCTCCTCGTGTGGCTCTTCTTCGGCTTCGTCCCCGTCTGTGGCACCTACTATGTGCAGGCCGCCACGCTCACCTTGCCCGTGTGGCTCGCCGCGGCGGCCTGTGGACTGGTCACCGACACCCTGCTGGTGCTCAACAACTACCGCGACCGCGACACCGACAGCGCCCACCACAAGCACACCCTCGTCAGTGTCCTCGGTGAGCCTTTCGGGCGCTACTTCTACTTCGCGCAGGGCGTGCTGGGCTGCGCCAGTGCCTATGCCCTCTCCCATATGGGCTATCCCGTGGCACGCCTCGTGGTGTTCTACCTCTACTTCCACCTCACCACCTGGCAACTCATGGCCCGCCTGCGCAGCGGACGCGCCCTCAACCGTGTGCTGGGCCTCACCGCACGCAACATCCTCCTCTTCGCCCTGCTCCTCTCCCTCGGCCTGCTGCTCAGGAATTAAAGCCCCCCTGGGAGCGCGGGCATCTCGCCCGCGACAGCGCTCCAGTCCCATTTTCTCCCCGCCCCCATTTGCCCATTCCCCGCAAACACCCTATATTTGCACCGCCTACCGTCACTCATCATGGGGGCGGGAAGCACAGAAATACATAAAAGGCGTTTACTTTGTAACGCTTTGTTCTTGACTACTTGAAATCTCGCAAATTCCAATATCGTCACAGAACAAGGCAACGGTAGATGTCCCTGTTGTGGTATGAATATGCCCGCCTCCATATATATTATTATGGAGCATCGGCCATATATCATATCAGCGTGGGATTCTGCGTTGCTCGTTTCTGACGATATGGGCAATGCGAGAGCCTCAAGTGGTGGAACGAGCAACAGAGGAATAAGTTCCACGCTTTTTTGTATAGAGACGCAAACACATCTTCAACCTTAAACTCTATACGCCCATGAAACAGCACTTCTCCCCTTAGCCCTTATCTCTGAATAGGAAGTGCACCTTCCTCGCCCAGGAAGTGCACCTTCCGAGGCGAGGAAGTATAACTTCCTGTTCGGAGCTCCGCAGCGCATCAAATTCGTAAGTACTACTTACGAGCCCCGTAAGTAGTACTTACGGCGGCCGTAAGCCGCACTTACGGCATCTCAACACAAATTCAACCAACAAAAACAACCAAAACAACACATGAAAACACGATTACTCCTCACCCTAATAGCCTGTTTCCTCGCCCTCAGCTCCCATGCGGCTGGCACGAAGATAGACGGGATACATTACAATCTTGATTCCAGCACAAAAACCGCAAGCGTGACTTATACGGGTAGTAGTTCTTCTGATAACACCTATTCTGGCGATATCACCATCCCCGCCTCAGTCAACTATAGCGGCAGGAAATACTCCGTCACGAGCATTGGAGACGATGCGTTCTATAAATGCACCGGCTTAACGAGCATCACCATCCCCTCGTCCGTCACGAGTATTGGAGACTGGGCGTTCTATGGCTGCAAAGGCTTAACGAGCATCACCATCCCCTCGTCCGTTACGAGCATTGGAGGTTGGGCGTTCGCTGGCTGCACTGGCTTAACGAGCGTCACCATCCCCTCGTCCGTCACGAGCATTGGACGCTATGCGTTCTATGACTGCACTGGCTTAACGAGCATCACCATCCCCTCGTCCGTCACGAGCATTGGAGACGATGCGTTCTATAAATGCACTGGCTTAACGAGCGTGACTCTTAATAATAATACGATAGCTTCTAAAACCTATACGTCTTCATCCTCACTATCTTCAATTTTCGGAAACCAAGTGAAAGAGTATATACTCGGCGATGAGATACAAAGCATCGGGAGCTATGCATTCTCTCGCTGCACAGGCCTAACGAGCATCACCATTCCCTCGTCCGTCACGAGCATTGAGAGCAGTGCGTTCTCTGGCTGCACTGGCTTAACGAGCATCAAGGTAGAAGC
>JAFSWM010000033.1 GCA_017444485.1 Bacteroidaceae bacterium
TGACTTTAAAGTCACACCGAGTGACTTTAAAGTCACACGGATGTAGTTTTCAACTTCAAGGGAGTAAGTTTGATGGGGTAGGGCAGTGGCTTATGCTGGGTGGCAATTTCGCTACGCGTTGGCGCGTCCTGAACTGCTTCCCAGACCGTTCAGATCGGTGCGTTTGCGTTTCCAGCGCCGGTGCGACCACAGCCACAGGCTGGCACGGCGACGTATCATCTCTTCGAGCAACCGCATGTAGTGCTCGGTCAGTTCAAATTCGCCCTTTGCATCGCTGGCGTGGGCTTCCATGCGGCGGAAGCGGCAGACGTAACGTCCGCGCTGAGGGCGTTCCACGTCAGCGAAATAGATGGCTGCGCCCACTTTCTTCGCGATGCGCTCTGTGCCGGTGAAGATGGGCGTGTCCTGATGCAGGAACTCGACCCAGTGGTGGATGCTTTCGGCGCGCGGCGTCTGGTCGCTGATGAAGCCGATAACGGCTTTGTGCCCCTCTTGCTTCATCTGCACAATGCGGCGCAGGGCGATGTTTTTCTCAATACACTCTGCCCCGAAGCGGGAGCGCATACGCAGGAACAGCGCGTCAATGCGGGAGTCGTGGAGCGGTTTATAGAGTTGGGCTGCGTGGTGTCCCTCACGAAGCCATAGGCCGAGCGTGGAGATCCACTCCCAGTTGCCGTAGTGCCCGAGGTAGATGAAGACAAAAGGCTCTTCTTCAAGGTCTTTTTCCATCTCTTCAATGCCCTCAAAGCGCATACGCTGCCGGATTTCCTTTTCAGAGATGGTGAGGAATTTGATCTGCTCGGCGATCAGGTCGCAAAAGAAGTGGTAGAAGTCGCGAGCCATCATGGCAATCTGCCGCTTGCTTTTGTCAGGGAAACTGTTGCGCAGGTTTTGCATCACCACCTTGCGCCGGTATCCCCATACAAACGGGCGCAAGATATCGGCCAGCACATAGAGTGCGCTGAGCGGCAGGTGGGAGAGTGTCTTGAGGAAGCCGAAGCCGATAGAGGTCAGTAGCCGTTTCACGCTGCAAAAGTACGATAACGCGGCGCAAACTCCAAGTGCATCGTTGGTTTTCGGCATAAAAAAGAAGCCGCGTCCCGAGAATGGGGCGCGGCGGGTAGAGGTAAATGTCGCTAATCGATGCTTCGTATTAGTTCACAGCGGCGTTGAGTTCGGCACCTGCTTTGAACTTCACCACGTTGCGTGCGGGGATGGTGATCTTTTCCTTCGTAGCGGGGTTGATGCCTTCACGTGCGGGGCGCTCAGCAACAGCGAGCGTGCCAAAGCCGATGAGTGAAACCTTGTCGCCCTTAACGAGAGCGGCCTTCATGGCGTCGAGGGCAGCCTCGAGCGCAGCCTTAGCGGCAACCTTGCTCAGTCCAGCAACTTCTGCAATCTGAGCAACGAGTTCTGTTTTGTTCATAATTGTGGATTAAGTATTAAAAGGTGTTTTTGGCTTGTTTGCACCGCAAATATAGTCCCTTGGCACAATTGCCGCCAAACTTTTTTCGCACAAAATGCGCCGCAAGCCCCTTTTCTATGCGTTTTTTTGTGCGAAACCGCCTTTTTCCCTTTGTTTTCGGCACATCACCGGCCTCTGTGCCAAAACTTTGCTACTTGGCGGCATCGCTCTGAACCCAGCATGCTAAGGGACGATAGCCAAGCCTTGCAGGGCAGGCGGGGGGGAAAGAAAACAAGCCCATGTGCCGTTTTATAGCGGCGAATGCACTACTTTTGCAGCCAACTATGAAGGAAACGACACTCATTGCCAAAACTTTTGCCGGACTGGAGGAAGTCCTGGCGGGCGAACTTGTAGAACTGGGCGCGAACAATGTGCAAATGGGGCGCCGCATGGTCTCTTTTACGGGCGACAAAGAAATGCTCTATCGCGCAAACTTCTGCCTGCGCACGGCTGTCAGGGTGCTCAAACCCGTGATGACATTCCGTGCGGGGTCGCCCGATGAGATATATGCTGCAGTGACGAAGCATCCCTGGGAGGAAGTTATCATGCAGGGCAAGACGTTCAGCGTGGATGCCGTGACGAGCGGCGAGGAGTTCCCCAACTCGCGCTTCGTGACCTACCGCGTGAAGGACGCCATCGTGGACCGATTTCGCGAGCGCGGCGAGAAGCGCCCCTCTATCTCGGTCAGCAATCCCGACATCCGCCTGAACATTCACGCCGCCGAAGGTCTTTGCACCCTCTCGCTCGACAGCAGCGGCGAGAGCCTGCACCTGCGTGGCTACCGCGTGGCCAGCGTGGAGGCACCGCTCAATGAGGTGCTCGCTGCGGGTATGATTCTTCTCAGCGGCTGGAAGGGCGACACCGACTTCTACGACCCATTCTGCGGCAGCGGCACACTGCTCGTGGAGGCCGCGCTGATAGCCAAGGGCATCGCACCAGGATTGTTCCGCAAGAAGTTTGCCTTTGAGAACTGGCCCGACTTTGATCCCGACCTGCTCAGTAGAATTTACGAGGACGACAGCCTTGAGCGCGACTTCGCACACCACATCTACGGCTTCGACCGCGACATTGCGGCGGTCAAGGCTGCCGAACGCAATGCCAAGAGCGCGGGTGTGAGCGACGTCATCACGGTGGAGGAGCGCGACATCAGCAGTTTTGTACAGCCCGCCGAGCCAGGCATCATGGTCACCAACCCGCCCTACGGCGACCGGTTGCCCTCGCAAGGGTTGCTGGACTTGTACGCCACGTTGGGCGAACGCCTCAAGAACGCCTTTACAGGAGGCACTGCGTGGGTGATCAGTTCGCGCGAGGAACTCCTTCGCAAAATCGGTATGCGTCACAGCGTGCGCTACCAACTCTTTAATGGTAAATTAGACTGCGACCTGCGCAAGTATCAAGTATTTGATGGCAAACTCAAGGACTTCCGTGCCGAGGGCGGCGAGATGAAAAACGAGGAGGAACTCCGCCACATGGCCGACCGCAAGAGTTTCCGTGCGCGGCGCGATGATTTCAAGCAACGTGTGGAAGATCGTGAGGACTTTGCCGACGCACAATTCCTTGAAGAGAACCCCGACTTCCTGGCCCTGCGCAACCGCCACCACGAGTTCGACCGCTACCAAAGGAACAAGGCTCGTCGTGAGGCCCGCCTCAAATTCGAGGCCGAACAAGCCGAACGTGCCAGCCGCCCCAGCGGTGATGGCACCCCCGCGCCCTACGAGCGCGTTAGGGGGCGGTACGAACGGCGCGACGACTACCGAGGTGGCCAGGAGCGCAGGGACAACCCATACAGAAACCCCGATAAACCTTTCCGTAAACCCTATAAGAATGGAAACCATAAAGACTAACCGCCGCATGCTTGGCGCGCGATTTCTTGCAATTGCAGTCCTGATGCTGCTCACAATCCCCGTTATGGCACAGAAACGCCAATTCACGCTCGAACAACTCGTCTATGGCGGCACAGAGTTCTGGAATTATCAGCCCGACTATGTGCAGTGCCAGTTCTGGGGCGACCGCCTGGTGCGCCTCGAGGCCGACGAGGCCGTGCTCATACAAGATGAGAAAGGGCAGGAGCAGTCGCGCCGCCTGTTTGGCGACACCGAAATCGAGGCAATCGGGTACGGACGCTCCCTGAACGTCATGTCGGCAACGTTTCCCGACCCCACAAAGCCCTGGGCACTTGTCTATACGTCAAAGGGCGTAGTGCTGTATGACTGGGAGGCCAAGACCGCCGTATGGAAGCAAGAACGCATCCCCGGCACGCAAGAGTTCTGCTACGCCTCGCGTAGCACGGCCTATGTGAAAGGCCACAACCTCTTTGTGCGTACCGCCGACGGGCGCGACTTGCAGGTCAGCACCGACGGCTCACGCGTATTGGTGTACGGACAGAGCGTGCACCGCGACGAGTTCGGCATTACTAAGGGCCTGTTTTGGAGTCCCAAGGGAAACCTCTTGGCCTTCTATCGCATGGATCAGAGCATGGTGACAGACTATCCGCAGGTGGACATCGCCCTGCCCAACCTTGAGGGCGAGGATAGCAGCCGCGTGGCGCGCCTGGTGCCAGACAAATATCCCATGGCGGGCGAGACGAGCCATAAAGTCACAGTGGGCGTGTTCAACCCTGCCACCGGCAGCACTGTCTATCTGCAGGCCGGCGACCCCACCGACCGCTATTTCACCAACATCGCGTGGAGCCCCGACGAGAAGACCGTGTATATGATCGAACTCCCACGCTCGCAGGATAAGGCCGAACTCGTGGCCTACGATGCCCGCACCGGTGCCCGCCAGCGCGTACTCTATACGGAGACGAACCCCAAGTATGTTCACCCCGAGCACCCCATACAGTTCCTGCCGTGGGACGCAACGAAGTTTATCTATTGGAGCGAGCGCGACGGCTACAACCACCTCTATCTCTTCGACGTTGAAAAAGGCGAACTGCGCCAACTCACGAGCGGCAGTTTCGTGGTGACCGATGTGCTGGGCTTCAACACGAAATCTAAGAGCATCATTATTGCCAGCCGCGAGGCTTCGCCCGTCAAGGTGAACTATTGGAGCGTGGACATCAAGAGCGGCAAGCGCGTGATGCTTGATGGCGGGCAGGGTGTGCACAGCGGCATGCTCAGTGCGGGCGGCGCGTATATCTTCGACCGCTGGTCGTCGCCCAGCGTCATTCGTCGTTATGACTGCCTCGATGTGGCGCGCCCCGAGAAGGCACGTACGTTGAAGGACTGCGACGATCCGTGGGCCGCTTTCGATGTGCCCGAGATCAGCGGCGGCACCATCAAGGCTGCCGACGGCGTGACCGACCTCTACTACCGCCTGGTGAAGCCCACGGGCTTTGACCCTGCAAAGAAATACCCTGCCGTGGTGTACGTATATGGCGGTCCGCATGCTCGCAACGTGGATGAGGCCCGCAACTGGGGTGCACGAGGCTGGGAGATCTACATGGCGCAACTCGGCTATGTGGTCTTCGTGCTCGACAACCGAGGCTCTTCGGAGCGTGGCTTTGAGTTCGAGAGCGCCACGTTCCGTCATCTCGGCGACGAGGAGATGCGCGACCAAATCAAGGGCGTGGAGTTCCTAAAGAGCCTGCCCTATGTGGACGCTGATCGCCTCGGCGTGCACGGCTGGAGCTTCGGTGGCTTCATGACCACCAACCTGATGATCACCTACCCCGATGTGTTCAAGGTTGGGGTGGCTGGCGGGCCGGTCATCGACTGGCGTTATTACGAGGTGATGTACGGTGAGCGCTACATGGACACCCCGCAGGAGAACCCCGAGGGATACGAAAGCACCTCGCTCATTCGCAAGGCGGGCAACCTCAAGGGCCGCTTGCAGATCATCATAGGCTATAACGACCCCACCTGTGTGCCGCAGCACTCCTTCGCTTTCCTCAAGGCCTGCGCCGAGGCGGGTACGCAACCCGACTTCTTCGCTTATCCCAACGAGGGCCACAACATGGCTGGCCACAACTATGAACACCTCCACGAGCGCATCACGCGCTATTTCGAGGACCATCTTAAATAACTGAACAATGAAAACCGCAATCGCAACCCCCAACGCTCCCGCAGCCATCGGGCCGTACAGCCAGGCCGTTGAAGCCAACGGCATGGTCTTTGTCAGCGGGCAAATCCCCATCGACCCCGCCACCGGCGATCTGGTGGAGGGCGACATCGCCCTGCTCACCAATCGTTGCCTCACCAACGCGGGCAACATCCTCGAGGCCGCCGGCCTTTCGCTCGCCAATGTGGTGAAGACCACCGTGTTCCTTGCCGACATGGCCGACTTTGCAGAGATGAACGCCGAGTATGCCAAGTTCTTCCCTGCCACCGCTCCGGCTCGTTCGGCAGTGGCTGTGAAGACGTTGCCCAAGGGCGTGCGTGTGGAGATAGAGTGCATCGCTGCGCGCGGCTGATCTTATGCGTAGGATAGGCGTGTTTCTTTCTGCCCGCGAGGGGCTTGCCGAGGAGTATGTGCAGGCCGCCCGCGAGGTGGGCGAATGGATAGGGCGCACGGGCCGCACGCTGGTTTACGGCGGCTCGGCCTGCGGTCTGATGGAGGTGATGGCCGAGGCCGTGAAGCGCATGGGAGGCAGCGTGTGGGGCGTGGTGCCGCGCGTCATCACTGAGCGCGGGCTGGAGAGCAAGCACATCGACGTGGCCTTCCCCTGCGAGGGGCTGGCCGACCGCAAGAGCATCCTCAATCGCGAGAGCGACGTGCTGGTGGCGCTGCCTGGCGGCATTGGTACGCTCGACGAACTTTTCACCGTGCTGGGTGAGGCCGCTATTGGTATGCCTGGCGCGAAGACGTTGGTGCTCTACAACGCTGCCGGCGTGTGGGACGAACTGCTCCGCACGCTGGAGACGCTCCATGCCAAGGGCTTCCTGCGCGACAACTACCGCGACAGCCTGAGGGTGGCGCACAGCACCGACGAACTGGAAACCATCGTGACAAACCTCTAACTTATGGTTCTCAACTACATTTGGATTGGCTTCTTTGCCGTGGCCTTCGTGGTGGCGGTGGTGCGGCTGGTCTTTTTTGGCGACACCGACGTGTTTCCGGCAATCATGAACAGCACGTTCGACACGTCGAAGACCGCCTTTGAGATTTCGCTGGGCCTCACGGGCGTGCTGTCGCTCTGGCTCGGCATCATGAAGGTGGGCGAGCGCGGCGGCGTGGTGTCGGCCTTTGCCAAGGTACTCGGGCCGGTGTTCGCCAAACTTTTCCCCGACATCCCCAAGGGCCACCCCGTGGTGGGCAACATCTTTATGAACCTCTCGGCCAATATGCTTGGCCTTGACAATGCGGCCACCCCGCTGGGCTTGAAGGCCATGGAGGGCTTGCAGGAACTCAATCCCAAGAAGGACACGGCGAGCAACCCGATGATTATGTTCCTGGTACTGAACACGAGCGGCCTGACCATCATCCCCGTGAGCGTGATGGTGTATCGTGCGCAGTTGGGCGCCGCGCAGCCCTCCGATATCTTCATCCCCATCCTCATTGCCACTTTCTTCAGCACGCTGGCGGGCATCGTGATTACTTGCTTGTTTCAGCGCATCAACCTCTTCAACCGCACGCTGCTGCTCACGCTGGGCGGCCTGTCGCTCTTCGTGGCCTGCGTCATTTGGGGCTTCAGCCGCATGGACAGTGCGATGATGGACGTGGTGGGCACCACGTCGGCCAATGTCCTGCTGTTCCTGATCATCATCGCCTTCCTCGCCGCTGGGGTGCGTAGGCGTGTGAACGTGTACGACGCCTTTGTGGAAGGCGCCAAGGACGGTTTCCAAACCGCCGTGCGCATCATTCCCTACCTCGTGGCCATCCTGGTGGCCATCGGCGTGTTTCGCGCGAGCGGTGCGATGGACTGGCTGATAGAGGGCGTGAAGACGGGCGTGGCCGCCATGGGCTTCGACGCGCAGTGGGTGGAGGCCCTGCCCACCGCCTTGATGAAGCCCCTGAGCGGAAGCGGTGCGCGCGGCATGATGGTGGACTGCATGACGGCACACGGCGCCGACAGTTTCGCCGGACGCCTGAGTTGCGTGTTCCAGGGCAGTACCGACACCACGTTCTACATCCTCGCCGTCTATTTCGGCAGCGTGGGGATCAGCCGTATGCGCCACGCCGTGACCTGCGGCCTGCTGGCCGACCTGGCCGGAGCAATTTCGGCGGTGGCCATCTGCTACCTCTTCTTCGGATAGGAAGTAGTACTTCCTCGCTTAGGAAGTAGTACTTCCTCGCTTAGGAAGTGGTACTTCCTCGCTTAGGAAGTGGTACTTCCTGCTTTGAGGTAGTGGGCACGAAAAATGGATTAAGACAAGAGCATAACAAGAAGCGTTTATGGCAGATCTCAAGAGCCTTGCAAAAGACAGCGCGATCTACGGGCTGAGTAGCATCGTGGGCCGGTTCCTCAACTACCTGCTCGTGCCGCTCTACACCCGCGTGTTCGCCGCCGAGGGCGGGGAGTACGGCGTGGTGACGGAACTCTATTCCTATGTGGCCCTCGCGCTGGTGCTGCTCACGTTCGGCATGGAGACCACGTTCTTTCGCTTCGTGAACAAGTCCGACGAGGACTCCGCGCGTGTATACAATACGGTGCTGACGCTCGTTGGCGGCGTGTGCCTGCTGTTTGTGGCTGCCGTGGCGCTGTTCCTGAGCCCCGTCTGCGCCGCGATGGGCTATGCTGCCCACCCCGACTATGTGATGGTGATGGCCGTCTGCGTGGCGGTCGATGCCTTCCTGTGTATGCCCTTTGCCTATCTGCGCTATGAGAAGAAAGCCCTCAAGTTCGCCACGCTGAAACTCATCGCCATTGGCCTCAACATCGCGCTCAACCTGCTCTGCTTCGTGGTGTTGCCGCGCGTGGTCGATGGGTTTGCCGTCCGTGTAGGCTACGTGTTCTACGCCAACCTCGTCAGCACACTCGTCACCGCCCTGCTCCTCTGCCGCGAGGTGAGGGGCTTCCGCCCCACGTTCAGCAAGGCCCTGGTGCGCCGCATGTGGGCCTACGCCTGGCCCGTGCTCATCCTCGGCCTGGCCGGAATCCTCAATCAGACGGCCGACAAGATTATCTTCCCCCATGTGGTGGAAGGGCAGGAGGGCAAAGTGCAGTTGGGCATCTACGGCGCGTGTGTCAAGATAGCGATGATCATGGCCATGATTACGCAAGCCTTTCGCTACGCCTACGAGCCCTTTGTCTTCAGCCGTCAGAACGCCAGCGACGTGCGCTCCGACCAGGCACGAGCCACCAAGTTCTTCCTCATCTTCACCCTGCTGGCCTTCCTCACCGTGACGGCCTATATGGACCTGCTCAAATACCTCATTCGTGCAGACTATTGGGAGGGCCTGCGCGTGGTGCCCATCGTGATGGGCGCCGAGATCCTGATGGGCGTTTATTTCAACGTGGCCTTCTGGTGCAAACTCACCGATCGCACGCTCTGGAACGCGCTGTTCGCCTTTGCAGGCTGCGCCGTGCTCGTCGCGGTGAACATCCTCGGCATCCCTCGCTATGGCTATATGGCCTGTGCCTGGGGCGGTGTGGCAGGCTACGGCACCGCATTGCTGCTGAGTTATTTTGTGGGCCAGCGCTACTACCCCGTGCGCTATCCGCTGCGTTCCATGGCGGCCTACGTGCTGCTTGCCGCCTTCTTCTTCCTCCTGATGGCGCTCATTCCCGCCGACTGGCCGCTCTGGGTGCGTCTTGGGGCCAACACGCTCTGCCTGCTCGCCTTCGCCGCCCACATCCTGTATCACGACTTCCCTCTGGAGCGCGTACCCCTGCTCCGTAAGTTACGCCGCCGCTGATGCCCGAACGTCTCTCCACAACCCTGCCCTGCGGCATGCAGGTGGTGGCGGAGCGCACCCCCTCGCGCGCCGTCTATTGTGGCATAGTGGTCAAGGCCGGCACGCGCCACGAGGAACTGGCCGACACCGGCATGGCACACTTCGTGGAGCACATGACCTTCAAGGGCACCCGCCGCCGCACGGCGCGCCAGATCAACGGCTTGCTCGAGCGACGCGGGGGCGACATCGGCGCGTTCACCTCCAAGCAAGAGACCGTCTATTATGCCCAGGTGATGCCCGAAGATTTCGCCCTGGCCGCCGACCTGCTCTGCGACATGGTGTTTTGCAGCACCTACCCGCAGGCGGAGATCGACAAGGAGGCCGAGGTCATCTGCGACGAGATAGAGAGTTATCGCGACGCGCCGGCCGAACTCATCTTCGACGACTTCGAGAGCCGCCTCTTCCCGGGCAGTCCCTTGGGGCGCGATGTGCTGGGCGATGCCGACCGCCTGCGCACCTACACCACCGCCGATGCCCTGCGGTTCGTTCGTCGCTATTACACACCCGCCAACTGCGTCTTCTATGCCTGCGGCGACATCACCGCCGCCCACGTCGTCCGCGCCCTGACCGCTGCCACGCGCACCCTTAGCCCCGTCGCCATAGATAAAGCCGAGCCCCCCGTTGTGCCTGCCGCCCCTTTCATGCACCGCGCAGAGAAAGGCACACACCAGGCGCACGTCGTCGTCGGTGCCCCCGTCTTCGGCGGGGACGACGCGCGCCACACCACGCTCCAATTGCTCAACAACCTGCTCGGTGGCCCCGCCACCAACAGTCGCCTTAACCTTGCGCTCAGAGAGCGCGCCGGCCTGGTCTATACGGTGGACAGTTATGCCTCGTGCTACCCCGACATCGGGCTTTGGGTGGTCTATTTCGGTTGCGATGCCCATGACACGGAGCGCTGCCTGCGCCTGGTGCGTCGCGAACTCGCCCGCCTGGCCGACAGCCCCCTTCCCCTCCGCACCTTGCAGGCCGCACAGCGACAGTTGGTGCGCCAGACGCGCCTGGCCTGCGACAATTACGAGAGTTATGCCCTGGCTTTCGGCAAGGCCTTTGCCCACTACGGTCGCCACCGCGACATCAATCGTTTCTGCAACGAGGTGGAGGCCGTCACGCCCGAGTCGCTCCACGCCGTGGCCGCCGAGTTCCTCGCACCCTCCCGTCTCTCTACGCTCATCTACGCTTAGGGCTGCCGCCCTCGCCCCCGTAATCGCCCAGCGGTGGCTCGCCGTTGGGGAAAATGTGTTACTTTTGCAGCCGAACCCAACAATCTGTTTCAGAAAATCCGATGAAGCAAAATAATTTTCTGCCGCCCGCCGTTGCACTGTGTCTCGGTTTGCTCCTCTTCTGGTCGCTGCCTGCCGTTTCTCAGGGGGTGGTGGACCGCGATGAGGTGACGCTCTCCGACGACAGCGTGAGCATCGATGCAGACGGCTTGAATGCCATTGTCAGTGCGCCAGCCGCCCCGATGCTCACCCATGCGCAAGTCATCGCTGAGCGTGTGCGTGCCTTGATGCACGACCCGCTTTTTAACCGCACGCAGGTGGGCCTCTGCATCTACGACCTCACCGACGACAGCCTCGTTTACGCCTACCACTGGCGCTACCGCCTACGTCCCGCCAGCAACATGAAGATCATCACCGCCGTCACAGCCCTCGACCTCTTGGGCCCAGACTATATGTATCGCACCACGTTGCTGACGGACTACGAGCCCGACACGGTGTTTGTGCGGCTAAACGACAGCACGGTGGCGCGCAGCGTGGTGTTGCCAGGCAACCTCTATGTCCATGGCGGTTTCGACCCCGTCCTGGGCGATGCCGACGTGCGCCGTCTCATTTCCGCCCTGACCTCGCGCGGCATCAGCGAGATACGCGGCAATGTGGTGCTCGACTACTCCATGAAGGACGAGAACCGCAAGGGCTGGGGCTGGTGTTGGGACGACGAAGACCCGCCGCTCGTCTCCCTGCTCTACAACGGCAAGGACGAGTTCGCCAGCGCCTTCTTCGCCCGTCTGAATGCAGCGGGCGTGCGCCTCGGCGGAAGGATTATGGGCGATGTCACGCCCGACACCGCGCAGGTGTTCTACCAGTTGGAACGCCCCATCTCCGAGGTTATGGAACGCATGATGAAAGCCAGCGACAACCTCTACGCCGAGAGCATGTTCTATCAACTCGCTGCCCAGTGCGGTCCGCGTGGCGTGGGGCGTGTGGAGGGTGCTGCCATGGTGGACAGCCTCGTGGAGCGCCTCGGCCTCGACCACACCGTGTATGAGTTTGCCGATGGCAGCGGCCTATCGCTCTATAACTACGCCACCCCCGAACTGCTGCTCACCTTGCTGCGTTATGCTTACAGCGAGCCCGATATTTACGACGCGTTGCTGCCTACGCTTCCTGTGGCAGGGCGCGATGGCACGCTCAACAAGCGCATGAAGGGTACCGCCGCCGAGGGTAATGTGCAGGCCAAGACCGGTACGGTCACCGGTGTCAGCACCTTGAGCGGCTACTGCACCGCCAGCAACGGCCATCGCCTCGCCTTCTCCATCATGAACAACGGCTTGCGCAACTCGGCCCAGGGGCGTGCCTTCCAGGACCGCGTCTGCGTGGCATTGTGCAAATAGTCTCAACAGGTTCAGCGAGCCGCATCCGCCTGCGGATGTATAAGAAAACAGATACTCCCTCTTTTTTTATTCACACATTGAGATGAAACACCTCGTGTCGGCACTTTTCCTTTTCCTTGCAGTCCTCGTTGCTCCGGCACAGGACGTTCATCACAACGCCTCCCATCGCTCCGATTGCGTGGAGAGCGGCGGCATCACCGCACGCGCCGCAGGATCGGTGGGCAGGGAGCGTATCTCTTGGCACGCCATGCCCACCGACACGGCAGCCACTCCGGGCTTCCTCCCCTCGGGCGAGGTCGTGATAGAGTTCCCCAGCCTGCGCACCGCAGAGGTGTTTACACGCAGGGCCGACACCCTGGCCGGTACGGTGATGACACATGTCGTTTCGGGAGGGCTTGACATGACGAGCGAGATGCTGGCGTGCGGCCTGCGCAGGGTGCTGGCCATTCGTATTACCGCCGCTGAGGGTAGCCGTCCGCTAAACTTCCGTGTCACGATGGCCGACGATAAAGGAAAGCCTGCCACAGCCTCATGGCGCACGCTGACCAATGTGCAGGCCGACACTGCGGCTTGCAGCGAGACGATGCTGCGCGTGACCACCGATGCCGAGGGAGCCGCCGTGGCCGACCGTGACGGCATCCGTGTGGTTGATGCCACAGAGGCCACGCTCTATCTGGTGTGCGACACGCGTCCTGCTCTGCGTTCCGGCTCTTATGCCAAGGCCGACCGCACCGCTGCGCGTCTGCATCGCGACCTCGGCCTGCGCCTGCGCCGTGCCATGCTGCGCCCCTTCCCCGTGTTGAAGAGTAAGCACGCAGCCCACAGCGGGCAGAAGGACTGACCGACCTGCGGCTGTGGGGACAAACTGCATCACTCGCGAGTTTTGTATGTCGCACTTTGTTGTGCGTAATTCGTCGGCGCTCCCTCATTTCCCGACAGTTGAGGCCTGCTGGCCCATCTCCCTTCTGGACAAAACTATCTCGGACCTTGTTTAAACTGCAAAGCCAATAGTTTAAACAAGGTCCGAGATAGTTTTCTGAAAATCCGCTTGCGAGGGGGCTTCCTCGCTATTTCCCACATCCCTTTCCCCGCTGCAAAGATAGCACACTGAGGCAGCGTGGGGCAAGGACAAAATGCGCTTTTGTGAGTGCGCGTCGGCTCGCCATGGAACGGAGCGTGGCTTGCCTTATTCGCTGAATGCGGCGAGGATTTTGTCGGCGATGGCCTGCATCTCCTCAGCGGGCAGTTGCAGTTTCTTTTTCCCGAAGTCCATGTCCACCTCGCTCTGGAGCGGTGCAAGGTGCACGTGTGCATGGTTCACGTCGAGCCCCATCACGGCCACTCCTACCTTCTTGCAGGGGAACACCTTTGCAATGGCAGCGGCCACCCTCTTGCAAAACACCATCATCCGCCCGATTTCCTCGTCGGAGAGGTCGAAGAAATAGTCCGTCTCGTGCTTGGGCACCACAAGGGTGTGACCAGCGGTGACAGGGTTGATGTCGAGAAAGGCGTAGAACTCGTCGTTCTCGGCGCAGCGGTAGGAGGGAATGTCACCGCGTATGATTTTGGTGAAGAGCGTCATAGGTATTATTGTTCTAAGAAAAACTTTGTTGCAGAGGGGTGTTTCAGAGGCTGATGCTGACGATTTCGAGTTGTATCATGCCTTGCGGAATCTTGACGTTCACCACATCGCCCACCTTGTGCCCCAGCAGTCCTTGGGCAATGGGGGTGGCAGAACTGATTTTGCCTTCGCGCAGGTTGGCCTCGCTCTCGCTCACGATGGTGTATTTCATCAGGCTCTTGTTCTTGGGGTTGCGTATCTCCACGGTGGAGAGTATCTGCACGGTGTCGCCCTTGAGTTGCGACTTGTCGATGATCTTCGCATCGGCGATCTCGGCCTTGAGGTTGCTGATCTTCATTTCGAGCATGGCCTGGTGTTCTTTTGCGGCCTCGTACTCGCTGTTTTCCGACAGGTCGCCCTTGTCCCTAGCCTCGGCGATGGCGGCGGAGGCGGCGGGGCGGTCTATCTGCTCCATCTGGCGGAGCCGGGCTACCATCTTGTCGTAGCCCTCCTGTGTCATGTATGCCATTATTACGGTTTTTGGGAACAGTAAAAAGAAGCGAAAGAACTCCATTCGCCTTCTTGACGGGCTTCGGAATTCTTTCCGCGCTTTTTGCTGGGTTGTCAATATGTTTTCGGTGCAAAAGTAGCCAAAGTTTTGGATTGGCCGCACGAAAAAGTCGAAAAGTCGCTCGCGCCCCGTGCCGTTTCTGTGGGTTTGCTACGTGTTGAGGAATAAAAACGGCAGTGCGGAGTCGGTGCGGTTCAGTATTCTTCGTCGTCGTAGTCCGCTTCGGCTGGTTCTGTGTCCGCTTCGTCCTGCTTCGGGCGCGAGGCCTGAATGATGTTGTCAATGCGGTATGCGCCGCCAGCGGTCACAATGCGAAGCACATAACTCCCCGCCGGCGGGGCGCTGACAGCGAACCAGTCCTGCTGGTAGTGCCACACGCTGGTGGCGGCCAAGTTGTCGAGGGGGAAGAAGAGCAGTTCGGGCAGTGCGGGCTTGCGCTGGGTGAGGAAGCGCTTGAAATTCTCGGTGGCGCGACTCTCGAACACCGCGCGCCGCTGGTTGTCGTCATATTTGGCCGCCGCCTCGTTCAGTACCGACCACAGGAACGCCACCTTGCGGTCGGCTTCGGCCTCTGCCGCCATCTCTTGCTCGGCGCGTGTGGCCGAGTCGGTGCGTTGCTGCTCGGCGAGCAAGAGTTGGCGCAGGTCGCTGTCGGCCTTTATGGAATCGCCCAACGCGCGTACCACGGAGTCCACCGTTTCTTGCTGCTGCGTCTGTCCGGCTTCCTCGCGCGCCGACAGAAGGGCCCACACATAGACGGCGGCAATGGCTACCAGCACCAGCAGCCCCACTTTGGCCAGCCGTCTCAGCGACCGAGAACGCGCAAAGGCTTCCAATATACGTTTCTTGATGGTTGGCATTGCGATAACGTGTGTGCTGTTGTGCAGCAAAAGTACATAAAAACGTGCGTATGCGCCCTTGCTTCGTTGCGATTTCGCTCCTACGGGAGCTCCTTCCGCTCTGGGCGGTCATAACAAGCCGCGCCCCCAGGGCGGTAGGCCAGGGGGCGCGGGTAGAAAGGGGTAGGGGATGCAGCGGTAGTGCAGGCGCCTCTTCGTTGGTGCTTGTTCAGAAAGATATCTTCCAGGTGCGTTCGCCGTCGCGCACGATGTACACCCCGTGCAGGCGGCTCAGCGAGGTGGGCACCACACGCCGTCCGTTGATGGCAAACACCTCCACGTCGCGCCCGTTGCCTGAGAGGACGAACTTGCCGTTGCGCACTTCAAGTTCGCCGCGTTGCAGTTCGGGCGTAGTGATGGCGGTGGGCGTCATGGTCTCGGAAGATGCGGCGGCGAATACTGCGGCGTATTTGCAGCCCGCGTCGCTCGTGTTGGTGCCATTGCCCCAGTTGAGGATGCGCCAGTTGTTGGAGGTCTCGCTCTGGTTGAGTTGGCTGGTGCCGTTGGTCACAGCGAAGAGGCAACTCATTTGGCCGCTCGTGGTGAGCGTCCAACCGGTGGTGGGTTGTGTGGCAGAGGTCTTCATCTGTGCGGCGGGACTGGTGACAGTGCCCGGGGCGATGTAACTGTTGTCCGCGCGGTTGATGATGTCGTATGCACCATCGGCGCGCAGCACGAACTTCCACTGCGAGGCTTCACCCTGCGGAGCCGTTTCGCCCGTCATGCCCTGGCCTGCACCTTGCGATGTGGCGTAGCGCGGGCGGTCGGGCGTGTAGAGATAGTACCAGAAGCAGGTATCTGCACTGGTCAGCGGCTGACGCATTTGTGCCAATTGTTCCGACAGGCGGCGCGCCATGGCGGTCTGCGTGCTATAAACGTTGTTGCTCTCGTACTTGGAGGTGCGAATGTTGTAGAGTTGGGGCGAACTGGAATAGCCAGTCTCGATGCCGGTCTGTCCTTGTGTGGCACCGCCGTTGCTGGGCTCGAGGTATTTCCAATACTTGACGCGATAGGAGAGGGCGCGCGACTGTGCCATTTCTACCACAAAGTCGCGGTTCTGTGTGTCTTCGCCAAGCCAAGTGGAGATGTGGTCCTGGCTGTCGTAGGCTGCGCCGAGAGGTATTTCTGCGCCGATCAGTGCTGCAAACGAGGCGATGTCGTCGATGTGCGACACGAGGGCGTCGGATACTTTCCCCTCCTTGATTCGTGCTGGCCAGTTCACGATGAACGGCACGGCGGTGCCGGCTTCAAACATGCTGTACTTGCCGCCGCGCCACGGGCCGCCGGGCTTGTGCGTGCCGCAGAGGGCCACGGCCTGGTCCTGATAGCCGTCGTCGAGCACGGGGCCGTTGTCGCTGGTGATGACCAGGAGCGTGTTGTCGGCAATGCCGAGGCTGTCGAGGGCGCGTGCTATCTCGCCCACCGTGTAGTCGAATTGTAGGATGGCGTCACCGCGCAGGCCGAGTACGCTCTGCCCGCGGAAACGGTCGGCGGGCCAGCGGGGCACGTGCGGGTCGTTGGTGCAGAGATACATAAAGAAAGGCTGGTCGCCGCACTCGGCCATGAACTGCACGGACTTGGCGATGATGGTGTCGGCAAGTATTTCATCGCGCCACAATGCTCGTCCACCGCCTTTCTGGTATCCGATGCGCCCGATGCCGTTCACGATGGCCTGGTTGTGGCCGTGGCTGGATTTCAGATTGGTGAGCAGTTCGGGGTTGGCGGAGCCCGTGGGCTCACCGGCGAAGTTGCTGGAATAGGACACGTAGATGGGGTTGTCCGGATCGTGGTTGGCCACGCGTCCCTGCTCAATGAACACGGTGGGCACGCGGTCGGCAGTGGCGGCCATGAGGTAGTGGTAGTCAAAGCCGATATCGCGCGGCGTCCAGTCGAGTTCGCCGTTCCAGTCCTGCTGCCCGCCCACGCTTCCGAGGCCGAGGTGCCATTTGCCGATGGCCGCTGTGCGATAGCCCGCGCTGCGGAACATGTCGGCCATGGTGTATTGTTCGGGCTTGATGATCATCCCCTCGTTGCCAGGCGCGATGTCCGTTCCGGGGCGGCGGAAAGCATATTCGCCGGTGAGCAGGGAGTAGCGCGAGGGCGTACTGGTGGAGGCGCAGGCGTGAGCGTCGGTGAAGCGTATGCCGTTTGCCGCGATGCTGTCCACACAGGGCGTGGAGATACGCGTGGCCCCGTAGCAGGAGAGGTCACCGTAGCCCAGGTCGTCGGCCACGAGGAAAATCACATTGGGGCGTTGTGTCGTCTGTGCCAGCGCGCTTGCAGCCACGCCGAGGCAGGGGAGCAAAGAAAGCGTAAAAGGTTTCATAGGCAAGGTGTTATAAAAGTTCTGTGCGGCAAAAATACGTTTTTCTTTCGCTACGGCAAACCTGCCGTGGCACAATCTTAGCCTGATGGGCTTGGCTGTACCTCAAATTACGCTTAACTTCGCCGCTTCAAAGGCTTTGTCTGCCAGGCTACACTTCTTAATTATGCCCGTAATCCCCATAATAAATATAGACGACAAGGCGCTTGATCCCTACGCACGCCTCACCGAGTCGCAGTTGCGCAGCCGGCTCAATCCAGAGCGGGCTGTGTTCATTGCTGAAAGCCCCAAGGTGATACGTGTGGCCCTGGATGCTGGATTGCAACCCCTGTCGTTGCTCTGCGAGGAGCGTCATATTTGCGGCGATGCCGCCGACATCATCGCTCGCTGCCCCTCGCTGCCCGTCTATACGGCATCGCGTTCGTTGCTTTCCGTCCTAACAGGATACACGCTCACACGCGGTGTGCTTTGTGCCATGCGCCGTCCGGCTCCTTCCACTCCTGCTGCCATTTGCAAGGGTGCGCGGCGCGTCTGTGTGTTACACGAAGTCACCGATACCACCAACGTCGGTGCCATTTTCCGTTCCGCTGCCGCGTTGGGTATAGATGCCGTGCTCCTCACGCCCGACACTTGCGACCCGCTCAACCGCCGCTCGGTGCGTGTGTCCATGGGAAGCGTATTCCTGGTGCCGTGGGCGTGGCTCGGGAGCGATAGGCCTTGTGACGAACTGAACGCGTTGGGCTTTCGCACCATAGCGATGGCACTGAGTGCCGATTCCCTCCCGCTCGATAGTCCGGGCTTGCCCCTGGAACAGCCCCTGGCTCTTATATTCGGCACGGAGGGCGACGGACTTCCGCAAGAAACGATAGACCAGGCGGATTATGTGGTGCGAATACCCATGGCCCATGGGGTGGACTCGCTCAATGTGGCCGCTTCGTCGGCAGTGGCTTTCTGGCAGTTGCGGGCAGACCGCCATGGGAAGGGCTGAGAGAATAGAATTTTTGCTCGCCGCCGTACGGGGTTCATTATTTGGCCACCCGTCACGCTTACGACTTGAAAAAACTTCGCGGCGCCGGTAGCGTATAGCGTTTTTTCGTATTTTTGTTGCGCCGTCACTACACGGCTTTTCTTTAATACCTTTTCTATTATGCCTGAGATACTCCTTGTCACTGCTCTCCATGAAGAGCAGATCCGCTTGCCGGAAGGCTTGTTCCACACGTCCACACTCGTCACAGGTATGGGAAAAGTGCCCTGCACATATTCCTTAGCCCGTGTGCTGCAAGTGGCGCGCCCGCGCTTGGTACTCAACGTGGGAACTGTGGGCACCGTGCGCTATTCGCCAGGCGACGTGTTGGTGTGCCGCGATTTTGTGGACCGCAATTTGCTGGGGATTCAACTCCCTGGCGTTGCAGACCATATCGAAAGCACCGTCCCCGACCGCTATGCCCTCCCACCATCGGTTATCTCGGGTGTGGAAGACCGCGAGTTGTGCCCCGTCTGCGCCACAGGCGATAGTTTTGTGACGACCGAGGACCAGGCGTGCGGCGATGTGGTGGACATGGAGGCCTTCGCCCTGGCCTATGTGTGCCAGCAGGCCGATGTGGACTTCCTGAGCGTGAAGTGTGTCACCGACGTGGTGGGTCGCAACAGCGTGGGGCTGTGGGAGGAACGCATTGCTGATGCCAGGCGCACACTGCAAGCCTTCTTTGAACGCTACGGCGAGGTGCTGGCTTCTAATTTCACCCGTTAGCCTGACCCCGACAAATGCCGATTTTGCCTACGCGCCGACAGATGCGTGGCTATTTGGTGTGGGCTACGTTGCTGTTGCTGGCAGGTGCGGCAGGTATAGTGTTTTGGCTCACCCGAACGACGCTCGCCGATCAGCCGCTCACCGATGAGGAGGCCGCCACGCTTGACAGTTTCAGTAGGGCGGTGGCCGCCGACAGTGTGGCGCGGCGCGAGGAATGGGAAAACCGATATACGCACTACGGCAAACGCAGTGGGAATGGCGGCTATAAGGGCAGTTATGGCCAAAACCATGCTGCTGAAACATTCCCGTTCGATCCCAACCATTGTGACAGCCTTACATTTCTGCGCCTCGGACTGAAGCCGTGGCAAGCCCACAACGCCCTGCAATATCGCCGTAAAGGGGGAGTGTGGCGCAGTGCTGAACATTTCTCAAAACTCTACGGCCTTGAACCTGACGACTATAAGCGGCTGGCACCCTACATTCGTATAGACAGCGCCATCAGCGCGAGACAGAATAAACGAGGCGCAAACCAAAACAACGAGCGTGCGACCGCTGCTGTGAGTCGCAAATACGAGCCTGGTAGTGTCGTGCTGGACCTCAATGCCTGCGACACCGCAGAATTGCGCTGCATCCCTGAGATAGGCGCATACCGAGCGCAAAAGATTGTGGAATATAGAGAGCGGCTGGGCGGTTTTGTGAGTGTCTCGCAACTGCAAGAGATACAGGGCTTGCCGCAGGGGATTGAGGCGTGGTTCGCGGTGGACGGCGATACCGAGCCAGAGCGTCTCAACGCCAATGCCGCGACGTTTCAAACCCTATTTCGTCACCCCTATATCAATTACGAACAGGCGCGTGAGATTATGAATTATCGCCGTCGCTATGGTCGCCTCGAGAGCCTTGACGACTTGCGCCTCAGTCCCCACTTCACACCCGAGGATTTGCGTCGCTTGCGCCCATATCTCGAGTTTTGAGCCCGAAAAATCCGCCTTGTAGCCGTATATGGTCCACAAGGCGGAATCTTTTTGCGGGATAGAACTTATACGGTGGGCATGGTGTGCTGTTTGCGGTACTGCTTGGGCGACATACCGATGACTTTCGTGAAGAGGCGAGAGAAGTAGTAGTTGTCCTCAATGCCCAACTGTGCGCAGATGTCAAGAATGCGCAGGCGCGTGGTGACAAGAAGTTCGCAGGCGCGCTGCATCTTCATGATGTTGAAGTAGGTGATGGGGCTGTAGCCCGTCTTGCGCCGGAACAGGGAGGAGAAGTAGGTGGGCGTGTAGCCTGCGTGTGCGGCGATGTCCTCCAACTTGAGGCGGCGTTCCAAGTGCTCGCGCATGAACTTGGTAGCCACTTCCACCACCACATCGTTGGAAGAGGTTGCAGAGACCTGCTCCTCGCCGTCGCTGGAATGGCCGTAGAAGAGGTTGGCCAACGCGTAGGTCAGCATGCACGAGGCGTGGCGCATGGAGTTGATGGAAAAACCGCGGTCAAAGCAGTTGAAGAGTTGTAGGAGCACGTGCTCCAGTTCGCGGCGCTCTGCCCCAACCAGCGTGACAGCGTGGTGCAGGCTACGCCGCGCAACATCGCCAGAGAGCGTGCCACGGAAGCGGACGGCGATCAGTTCGCAGGATTCGCCCTTTGACGGAGTGAAAGAATACTCCTCGCCCGCTGGGATGACGAAATACTGTCCGGCGCTGAAGCGTTTGTAGTTGCCATAGGCCGTCAGACTGCCACGTCCTTGCCGCATGTAAACAAGGATTGTGTCGCTTTGTTCAATGTGTTTAGGGTATGTAGCGGGGGTGTCCGATCCGAAATAGGAAAGGCCCGTCACAAACAGACGATCGCAGATAATATCTTCCCGCAGACTGGCTAACAATGGCTCTGGAACAATGGTCCGCAAAGAGGCGGGGAGAAAAGGTTTGCGTAGTGTCATATATTGGCTTTTTTGAGTTGCTGATAGCAATTTGTAACACAAAAATAAGTGTACCTGCCTAAATGACAAAGAATTTCAAGCAAAAAGTGAAGATTTCTCTTCCCTTGCTCTAATTTTGCTAATCAAATAGGCATACTTTGAGGTAGTACATTGCACAGTCTGCCACCTTTGAGCATCGGGCAAGAGACTCATGACTAGCTTCAGATGGCTGTTACAAGTTTTTTTTCATTCAGATTATGACACATATCGCCATTTTTGTTTCTGGCGGAGGGACAAACTGTGAAAATATCATCCGCCATTTTTCGGGTTCAACCGAGGTGAGCATCGACCTGGTGCTGAGCAACCGCACGGATGCCTATGCACTGGTACGTGCACAGCGCCTCGGAGTGAAAACCGCCGTGCTGGGCAGGGCAGACTTCAACAACGAGCAGCGACTGATGCCGCTCTTGGAGGGCATTGACTTTATCGTCCTTGCGGGTTTTCTACTCATGGCTCCTCCGTTCCTCACTGCCGCCTACCCGCATCGTATGCTGAATATCCATCCCGCGCTCTTGCCGAAATACGGCGGGAAAGGGATGTACGGGCATCACGTTCATGAAGCAGTGAAGGCAGCCAACGAGAAGGAGACCGGCATCACAATACATTATGTGAGTGACGAGTGCGACGGCGGGGAAATCGTGTTCCAAGCAACCACACCGGTGCTTCCTCAGGACACGCCCGAAGATATCGCCGCCAAAGTTCATGAGTTAGAGCAGGCACACTTCCCCCGAGTGATAGAGGAGGTGGTGCGCGCCACATTCGAATAGATGATTACTCGTTCGCGCGCCATCGTACTCAGCGTGATTCGCTACGGGGACGACAAGCTGATCTGTCGCCTGCTGACCGAGCAGGATGGATGTGTGTCGTTCATGGTGCGGCGCGGGCGGGGAAGGGGCTCGCGCCACAGACTCTTCCGACCTTTGGCGATGCTCAGCGTGGAGTGGGACAAGACAGCGCGCGACAGGCTTGTCCACCCTAAAAGCGTGACACCGCTCGAGACCTATGCCACTATCCCCTATGAGCCCGAAAAGGCTTCCGTAGCCATGTTCCTCTGCGAGTTTCTCAACGCCGCATTGCGGAAGGAACCACCAGGAGGGGGACTGTTTAGTTTTGTGGAGAATGCCTTGCGATTTTATGACCGCGTATCAGATCGCCACGCCAATTTTCACCTGGTGTTTCTCCTCAATCTATCCGCCTTTCTCGGCTTACAGCCCGATGCTGGTGGATATACCACTGGCAGCCATTTCGATATGCGCGATGGCTGTTTCACTCCACACTGTCCACAACACCCTGACTTCATTCCGCCCCAAGAGGCTTCGGCCCTGCCCGCCTTGTTGCGTATGAATTTTGCCAATATGCACCTCTTCAGGCTCAACGGGAGGGAACGCTCACGCCTTTTGCAGTATCTTGTGGCTTACTACAGACTCCATGTTCCCGACTTCCCTGAACTCAAATCCTTGCAAGTGCTTCGAGATATATGGGACACGGAAGCATGATTGTGTACAAAATCACACATTAGCACCCTCGCTTTTTGCCGAATGCGTTATTTTTGCGGCGAAAAGTTTACAAACCACTTCAAATCAATCTTTATGAAGAACCTTTACACGCTTATTGCAGCGATGCTGCTCCTGGCTGTAGGGAACACACCTGTGTATGCCCAATATAAGCAAGGCGACGAGCCACTGGTGATCATCACCGACGGGCAGAAAGTGCTCCTGCAGAACGGACGCGAAGAGGCAATGACCACCTCGTACCTCAAGTGGTATGAGACTCCTGGAACTGCCGCCACGGACTATTTTACCGACAAGGTGGACGATAATTCTGTGATGCAGTTCGTTGACGCCGGCAATGGCTCCTACTATCTCTACAATCCCGCGCACGAGGCTTATATCGAAGACGCGAACTACCAGTATTCAACCACTTATTCCATGTACTGGACCACCGACAAGTCAAAGGCCGCCCGTTTCGCGCCCTCGGAGGAGATCGTCGCAGCCGACCATGTCACGCCCGCGCTGATGCTACACCACGAGGAGCCATGCTTCAATATGACAACGTGGTACCTCACCCCAGCCAATGTGTTCGGACATGGTGCAGGCTACACCTACTTACTTTTGGACGGTTATGAATACTATAACGCATGGGTGATTTATGCAGTGGAGGAAACTGGTGGGAAATCCTATCTGGAGAATGTCCTTGAAACCTATTTCCCTGACGGCATTCCCGAAGGGCGCTGGATAGAAGGAACCGCCCCGGGCTGTGTGCCGACTGATATTTATGCGGCGCTGACCACCGCCTATAGCAATGCTGTCAGCGTGTATAACAACAGCGGTTCTTCGGAGGAAGAATATACTGCGGCTGCTAATGCCTTGATGACGGCTTATAACAATGTGGCGGCAGCGATCGTACCCATCACACCCGGATACTATTACATTCGCAATGGCGCGTTCGACGCATACATTTATGCCTCATCAGAAGGCAGCGGCACCGACATTGTGAATCACGCCCGTTGGGCGGGAGTGGAACTGCCTGAGCAGTATGAAGCCTCAATCGCTCCTTACATCTGGAAGGTAGAAGCCATTGAGGGCGGCACAGGCTTCCGTTTCTTCAATCCCTACTTTGAGAAATACCTCACACGTTCTGGCTCGTACGGCATGGCCACCCCCCTACAAGCAGATGGCGAGCAGACAGGAACCTTCGGCGTGACCTATCAAAACGAGGCCTATTCTGGATACGGCGGGTGCTTCAACATCACGAACTCCTACTTCGGCGGAAGAATACTCCGTGCTATCGGCGCGGGGGTGGGTTATTCCAGCGATTCGACCGACCCGAAGGATGACGATGCGTTGTGGCAGTTTATTCCTGTACCCGAAGGCTTCATCCAAGCCATGGAGGACGAAAAGACTGGCAATACCCTGCTTGCACAGATGAGCGAACTGGTGGAAAGCAGCAACGTACTTCTTGCCAATACTAAGGTGTACGACAGTCCGATGACCATCAACGGGCTGATAGACACCCCGGGACTTATCAACGATCTGACCACCAATGCGCAAGAACCCACAGAGGGTGATGCGGCATATGCTATTGACGGCGATGTGACCTCTTTCTTCCACACTTTGTGGAGCGATGGCAGTGCGCAGCCCGAGGGACGCCACAATTTCAGCGTTCAACTCGCAGAGCCCGTGCAGACCTTTGCGCTTAAAATCGTGAAGCGCACCAATGCCACCGGACTGGCACAAGGCTCGCCCTACTATCCTACGGCGCTCATTGTTTATACTGTGAATGGCGAGGAGGCCGATAGCGTGTGCAGCATCAAGGCAATCTACAATCAGGGCTTCCTTCCCTTTGAGGGGAGCACAGAGCCGGCTGAAGACATGGTCAGCGTGAACTATATCACCCTGCCCGCTGCTTCAAGCAACCTGCGCTTTGACGTGGTGTCTAACGGCGGGAACAGCGAGCTTTACTTCTGTTTCTCGGAGGTGGGCATATTTAAAGCGGAGTACAACGCTACGGCTTCTCCCTATGAGAATATTCCGGAGGCGGTAAGGACTTCCTTCCTTGCAGCACTGGCCGCCGCCGAAGCCGAATTGGTTGCGGGCAAGCCCACCAACGAGACTTTGCAGGCCCTGCAAGAGGCTTACGAGGCGATGGATGATGCCTTTGCTGACCGCAGCGAACTGCGCGCGTTGCTCGATGAGGCACGCTCCTATGTGGACGAAGCAATAGAGCAGGACGAAGAGCCCGGCTATTACGCAGAGGGAAGTATTGACGTGGCAACGACAAAACTCAACGAACTGGAGACGGTCATAGAATCTCTCGTAAACCCCTCCACGGAGGAGTTCCAAAATGTGAAAACGCGCATTGAGGCTGTGATGGACGAGTTTGACGGCAAACTCAACAAGCCCAGCGACACCTCGCTCTATTATATCCAGAGTGCTTCGGCAGAGGGCGACAACTACTATCGCTACCTGTTCACGACTACCAATGACGTCATGGGTGCACGGCTCAATAGTACAGACGTGGCCGATCCTGGTGCATATTTATATTATATGTGGCGGATAGAACCCCAAAGCGATGGCACCTTCTATGTGCGCAATGCAGCCAGCGGAATGTATCTTGGCGGTTACGACACACGCTTGAACAACGTAACCTCCACCTACGAGCCAACACCGCTGCGTATCGTTTCTGCCCGCACACCTGGTGCACTTACCTTGCAGACTACCGACGGAAAGAGTCTCTTTGCCCTTGATTTCCAACAGGGCGTTACACTTCGTGAGGGTACGAAAGGCCCAGACGGCGCCGCTTTCAGTTTCATCCCGGCAGGCTTTGAGGGTATGCACACCACCAAGGCTTATCCCGGCACACAAATTGTCACCCTGCCTTTCGGCGTGTTTGGTAGCGTCATCGGTGGCGTGGCATATCAAATGACCGGTCGCATCACCACCGAAGGAACCGTAACAGCACAACTTGAGCCTTACGACGGATCTTCAATCATTCCTGCCGCCACACCATTTGTCCTGGTTGTGGACGAAGGCACAGAAGAAATAGTATATCTCACACAGGAAGGCAGCGACGGCATGGCGATAGAATATGTGCTTACGCCGGGCACCGCTCCTGGCTTGGTGGGCACTCTGGCCTCCGAGAACGTGATGCCGCCCTATGGCGTGTTGCGAAACAACAAGATAGATATCGCACTTAGCGGCGGACAGACAGTCGGCCCGAACAGCGGATATTTCGATGTTTCCACGCTTGAAGAGACAACTGTGGCCGGCCAACTGCAAATCCCTGTAACCGATGCAGTGAGCGCAATTAGGATTGTGACTGGCGAATACGATGAGAACGCCCCCGTTTATGACCTTCAAGGTCGAAGGGTATTGCGCTTGCAAAAGGGCGGTGTGTATATCATCGGTGGACGCAAAGTGATTGTCAAATAATGTATCGAGGCTGAAGACAGCCCCGCTACTCTCTTTTCTTTCCAAACACCCGTACTGGTTTGTGGCCGGTACGGGTGTTTTTGTCTAAGCAAGCAGACAACTAATGGCTAAAAGAACAGGTAGAAAAGTGCTTTGAGCGCATTTTTTTAAGAAAACATTTGCAAAACTCAAAACAATACGTACTTTTGCACGCGCAAATCACACCGATGTGGTTTTCGTCGGTTCAATAAATGGCCCGTTCGTCTATCGGCTAGGACGAGAGATTTTCATTCTCTAAAGAGGAGTTCGACTCTCCTACGGGCTACCAATCAGAAAAGAAAGAAAAAACTATGGCAAACCACAAATCCGCTTTGAAGAGAATTCGCCAGACGGCTGCCCGCCGCCTGCGCAACAGATACTATGCCAAAACGATGCGCAACGCTGTGCGTCGCCTCCGCGCCACAACCGATGCTGCTGAGGCCAAGGAACTCCTGCCCACTGTGCAGAAGATGCTTGACAAACTGGCAAAGCGCAACACGATTCACCGCAACAAGGCCGCTAACCTCAAGTCGAGCCTGGCCAAGCATGTGAACAGCCTCGCATAAACCGCGAGAAAGAATACGTTTTTCATAGTCGTTTTTATGATATCTTTAGCCGGAAGCGTTAGCCTCCGGCTTTTTTGTATCCGTCCCTTCCTGGCTCTTCACTCTTACTGGCTGTGAGTGGTTAGCGTCTCGGCCTGAGTAGCACTGAGTGATGAACTTCAAAGATAGAAGTGCGCCGCACTGCCGATCTGAGTCGGCGGTGCGGCGCACAAATAGCGTTTCCCCTTGTCGGGGCGTAGGCTTTACTTCTTGAAGTAGCGGTTGTAGAGGCCTTGGAAGCCTTGGCCGTGGCGGGCTTCGTCGCGAGCCATCTCGTGAACTGTGTCGTGGATGGCGTCAAGATTCAGGGCCTTAGCGCGCTTGGCGATGCGTGTCTTGTCCTCGCAGGCCCCGGCTTCGGCCGCCATGCGCTTCTCGAGGTTGGTCTTGGTGTCCCACACCACTTCGCCGAGCAGTTCGGCAAACTTAGCGGCATGTTCGGCTTCCTCCCAAGCGTAGCGCTTGAAGGCCTCAGCCACTTCGGGATAGCCCTCACGGTCGGCCTGGCGACTCATGGCGAGATACATGCCTACCTCACCGCATTCGCCGAGGAAGTGGTTGTTCAAGTCTTTGATCATTTCGTCGTCGCAGCCTTTGGCCACACCTACGACATGTTCGGAGACAAATTGCAGAGAATCGCTCTCCATCTCCTTGAATTTGCTGGCGGGAACGCCGCAAATGGGGCACTTCTCAGGGGGTTCGGGACCCTCGTGTACGTAGCCGCACACGGTGCAGATGAATTTCTTGTTCATGGGTTTGTAGTGTTTAGTGAGTGAAAGATTGATTGTTAATACTGTAGCGGCTTCGTGTCGCTATTTTGTCGGCGAATTAGAAGATGAACTCGTAGTTCTCGCTGAGGTACGCAACCATGTTTGGTCCGAAGGTGGAAAGAAGGAAGATAAGCCACACGACCGACACGGCTATAGCGATGAGGCTCCAGCGAACGGCGAGGTTGGAGTGCTGGAGAGCCTTGTCAATGTCTCCGCGCAGCACATTGAGGTCCACTTTTGCTGCATGGTGTATGGCCACGATACCGATGGGCGAGAGCATGAAGAGTACAGAAAGAACTGCAAGCCAAAGGTAGTTGGGCACTTCCTTTTCCTCCGTGGCTGGCATCGGTCTCACTTCTTGTACGGGAGCGGACTTGTGTGAGCCTTGTGTGGTGTCGTGTGTGGTTTCAGCGGGGATCTCTACACCGCTTGATTGCGTGGTGGTGGCAGACTGAATGGTATGTTCGTTTTCGTCGGCACCGAGGAACGGGATGAGTTCCTCTATTTCGCCTGCCGGAGTCCACTGCGGTAGGTTCTTGCACCATACGAGCGTTTCGGCTGTGACACCTTCTTCGGCAAACCGGTCGGGGGTGATGGGGCCAGCCTGCTTCTGGTTTTTATCTACATAGAAATAGTTTTCCATCGTGCTGTTGTTTGAGTTTTTATTTTTCAGGAACGCGCTTGAGCACTTCTTTCACGAAGTCGTAGTATTTGCCCACCGTGGCAATGAGGCAACGCTCGTTGGGCGTGTGGGGACTACGAAGCGTGGGGCCGAAACTAACAATGTCCATGTGTGGGTACATGGCTCCGATGATGCTGCATTCCAGGCCGGCGTGCACCACTTGCACTTTGGCTTCCTCGTCGTACATATCTTTATATACGGTACGCATCAGGTCCACCATCTCGTTCTTCAAGGCGGGTTGCCATTCGGTGTACGCGCCACCTGTTTCTACGTCCATACCCGCAAGGCGGAAGCAAGCAGTGAGGATTTCCTCAACATATTCGCGCTGGCTACGCATGGAGGAACGGATCAGGTCTTTGAAGAAGGCCTTGCCGCCACCGATTTCTACAATGGCCAGGTTGGATGAAGTCTCTACAATGTCGCCAATGCCCGGGATGAAGCGCAGCACACCGTTGTGGCAGGCGGTGATGGCGCAAACGAGTTTGTTCTGTACCTCAAAAGGCACGCGCTCTGTGGGTGCGCTGACGGGCTCGGCGTCAATGCGAATACCATCTTCGATACCTTCGTATTCGGCACGGAACACGTCGCCCCATTTGACCACGTCTTGTTGGAGTTGACCAACTTTGTCGGCGGGTACGGCAACAACGACTTCCGCATTGTTAGGGATAGCGTTGCGCATATTGCCTCCAGCCCACGACGCGAGTTCTGCGCCGAGATCAGCAATGGCCTTGTGTACCACGCGAGCCATCAGTTTGTTAGCATTGGCGCGACCCTCGTTGATTTCTAACCCGCTGTGTCCGCCTTTCAGCCCTTGGAGAACAATGTGCACCCCGGCGTCGGCTTGTGGCACTTCGGGAGTATAAGTCAGTTCGGCGGTGAGATTAATGCCTCCGGCACTGCCGATGACGAATTCTCCCTCGGTCTCGTTGTCAAGATTCATCAAGTAGTCGCCGTGAAGAGTGCCGGGCTCCATGTGGGTCACGCCATACATGGTGGTCTCTTCGTCAGCGGTGATGAAACCTTCTATGGGGCCATGAACCAGTTCGTTGTCTTCCATAACAGCCATGATGGTAGCCACTCCCATGCCATCGTCGCTGCCCAGCGTGGTGCCACGCGCTTTCACCCATTCGCCGTCAATATAAGGCTGGATGGGGTCGGTCTCAAAGTTGTGCGTGGAGTCTTTGGCCTTTTGCGGCACCATGTCCATGTGGGCCTGCATAGTCACTGTCTTGCGGTTCTCCATGCCAGGTGTGGCTGGCTTGCGCATCACAATGTTCTCGCCTGCGTCCTTGAAAGCCTCAATACCCCGCTCGGCAGCCCAGTCAAGCAGGAATTGTTGAATCTTTTCAAGATGCCCGCTGGGGTGGGGCACGGCGCAGAGTTTGTCAAAGTTCTCCCAGATGGCCTGGGGGTGAAGGTTCTTGATTTCAGACATGTTTCAATGAGTATTAAAAGGTTAATTGTTTTTACGTCTAACAAAGCCGAGGTCGGCCCACGCGCCGATGCCCAGCACAGCCACGAGCAGTGTCTGCACGGTGTGAACCACCAGGGCAAACGTCACAGCGGGCACTTCAGCCACGCCGTAGATGACAAGCATGGTCTTTACTGCAAAATGCCATGGGCCCGCCCCGTTGGGGGTAGGTACGAGAACGGCAAACGAGCCGACACAGAACACGAGAAAAGCACCCAATACGGGGAAGTGCGCTGTTTCTTCAAAACAGAAGAATGCGGTATAGAAGTGCAGGAAATAGCATACCCAGATGCCGAGTGACAAAGCCCAATAGAGCCAAGGACGACGCACTTGGCGCAGGGAGAGGATGCCGTCTTTCATGTCGCGAAGCAGATCGCGCCCTTTGCGTACCATGGCATATCGCGAAGTCAGGAATACCAGCCCCGCCACAAGCGCCACGAAGCATATCGCGGTGACTATGTATCCCGTTTGTGTGAAACGGTTGATCAATCCAGCCGGAGTGATGCCGGTGGTGCGCAGGAAGTTTAGGAATATGGGCAGTTGCGTAAGCAGAGACAGCACAGTGAGCAGCACAATCAGCACTGAATCTACTACGCGTTCCGTGAGCACCGTTCCTACAGACTTGGTAAAAGATACTCCGTCAGTGCGCTTCAGTGTGCCACAGCGCATCACTTCGCCGATACGTGGCACCACGAGACTTGCCCCGTACGAGAGGAATATGGCATCTGTTGCTGTCCGCAGGCGCGCATGTTCGCCCAGCGGCTCAAGCGTCATGCGCCACCTCACGGCGCGCACCACCATTGCCAATATGCCGAAAACAAACGAGAAGAGCATCCAGCCCCACTGCATCCCGCCGGTCACCACACGCCAAAGCCCCTCGAAGTCCTCGCTGCGATACATCCACCAAAGGATGGCCGCGCCAAGGGCGAAGGGGATCAGGATTTTTATGAGTGTCTTGAACATTGGCGGGATGATGCTTTGAGGCCCTTACAACCTCATAACCTTACAACCTTATAACCTCATCAGGTTTGTTTCCTAATTATTTTGCAGGGCAAATGTAAGCATTATTCCTGTTACCCGCAAAAACTACGGGAGTGGAATGCTTATTTTTATAAAAACACTGCGTGCCGCCAAGATGCTTCGTCACGTTATTGGTACTTTTGCGGCGAGAAACAAGGAATAAGGTTATAAGGATCTGAAACCATTATCCACCGCGTGCATAGCCCCTCAAAACCTAACAACCTCAAAACCTAATAACCTCAAGAAATCCATGCGTCGTGTACGTCCCAAGAAATCCCTCGGTCAGCACTTTCTGACCGACCTCCCCACTGCCGCCCGCATTGCCGATACCGTTGATGCCTGCCCAGACCTACCTATTCTTGAGGTGGGGCCAGGCACTGGTGTGCTGACGCAATTCCTGCTCAAAAAGGAGAGGCGGCTTCGTGTGGTGGAACTCGACCATGAGAGTGTGGACTACCTGCGCAAGAACTTCGTTGGGCTGCGCGATGAGGACATCATCCCCGACGACTTTTTGAAGATGCACCTCGACCGCACGTTCGGCGGCCCTTTCGTCCTCACAGGCAACTATCCCTATAATATCAGTTCGCAGATTTTCTTTCGTGTGGTGGAGTTCCGATGCTTCATCCCTTGCTGTACAGGGATGATACAAAAGGAGGTGGCTGAACGACTGGCCGCCAAGCCTGGTTGTAAGGATTTCGGCATACTGAGCGCATTGGTGCAGTTGTGGTATGACGTGGAGTACCTTTTTACGGTTGAACCCGACGTGTTCGACCCGCCGCCCAAGGTGCGTAGTGCTGTGGTCCGGCTTATGCGCAACAGCCGTCAAGAGATAGACTGCGACGAGTCGCTTTATAAACGAATCGTCAAGACTGTGTTCAACCAGCGCCGCAAGATGTTGCGTGTCACATTGCGCGGCCTTCTGCAACAATTGGACAACGAACACGGCATACAGAGAGACCACAGCGCTCTGCTCACCGACCCACTACTCACTCGTCGCCCCGAACAGTTGGGTGTGGAGGACTTCATTTCCCTGACCAAACGGATCTCATTGAATATTGACCGTTAATCATTGACCATTGATGATTGACCATTGAACATTACCAATACCAGCTGCAATGGATTTTGCGAACGATCAATGTTCAATGAAGAACGGTCAATGGTCAATGTTCAATGGTTAATTGTTGAGCGGCCAATAACTTTTGGCACGCTCTTTGCTTTAATGTGGCTGACGCGAACAACAAGAGGCGTCAGCACAAAGATTATTAACAATTAAAGAAATACAACAATGGGAAAAATTATTGGAATTGACCTCGGAACCACCAACTCGTGCGTTTCCGTGTTTGAAGGCAACGAGCCTGTAGTCATCGCCAACAGCGAAGGCAAGCGCACCACGCCTTCTGTAGTGGCCTTCGTGGATGGGGGTGAGCGAAAGGTGGGTGACCCTGCCAAGCGCCAGGCTGTGACCAACCCCAAGAAAACCATCTACTCCATCAAACGCTTCATGGGCGAAACCTACGACCAGGTACAGACTGAGATTAGCCGTGTGCCCTACACCGTCGTGAAGGGCGACAACAACACTCCCCGTGTGGACATTGACGGACGTCAGTACACGCCGCAAGAAATCAGCGCAATGGTGCTTCAAAAGATGAAGAAGACCGCCGAGGACTACCTCGGGCAGGAAGTCACAGAGGCTGTCATCACCGTGCCTGCATACTTCAGCGACTCGCAGCGTCAGGCTACCAAAGAAGCCGGACAGATCGCTGGTCTTGAAGTGAAACGTATTGTCAACGAGCCGACGGCTGCTGCCCTTGCCTATGGCCTGGACAAGAGCAAGAAGGATATGAAGATTGCTGTGTTTGACCTCGGCGGCGGAACGTTCGATATCTCCATCCTCGAACTCGGCGATGGTATCTTCGAAGTGCTCAGCACCAATGGTAATACCCACCTCGGCGGAGACGACTTCGACCAGGTGATTATCAACTGGCTCGTACAGGAGTTCAAGAACGACGAGGGTGCCGATCTCAGCCAAGATCCCATGGCTATGCAGCGCCTGAAAGAGGCCGCCGAGAAGGCTAAGATAGAACTTTCCAGCAGCACCACTACCGAAATAAACCTGCCTTACATCATGCCCGTAGGCGGTGTACCCAAGCACTTGGTGAAAACACTCACACGTGCCAAGTTCGAAGCCCTGAGCCACGAACTCATCCAGGCCTGCCGTGTGCCGTGCGAGAAAGCCCTCAGCGACGCACACCTGAATAAGAACGAGATCAACGAAGTGATTCTTGTCGGTGGTAGCAGCCGTATCCCCGCCGTTCAGCAACTAGTAGAAGAATTCTTCGGAAAAGCCCCCAGCAAGGGAGTGAACCCTGATGAGGTGGTGGCCGTAGGTGCTAGCATCCAGGGCGCAATCCTCAACAAGGAGAGCGGAGTGGGCGACATGGTACTTCTTGATGTAACACCGCTGAGCCTCGGCATTGAGACGTTGGGCGGCGTGATGACACGACTGATTGAAGCCAACAGCACCATACCTATCCGCAAGAGCGAGACGTTCAGTACGGCTGAAGACAACCAGCCAGAAGTAACCATCCACGTCCTTCAGGGCGAACGCCCCATGGCTTCACAGAACAAGAGCCTCGGACGTTTCAACCTCGCAGGTATCGCTCCCGCCCGCCGCGGTGTTCCTCAGATTGAAGTGACCTTCGATATTGATGCCAATGGTATTGTAAACGTCAGCGCCAAGGATAAGGCTACCGGTAAGGAACAGGCCATACGCATCGAAGCCAGCAGCGGACTCTCCAAAGAAGAGATCGACCGCATGAAGGCAGAGGCCGCAGCCAATGCGGAGGCCGACAAGAAGGAGAAGGAACGTGTGGATAAACTCAACCAGGCAGACTCCATGGTGTTCCAAACCGAAAACCAACTCAAAGAACTCGGCGACAAACTCCCTGCTGGTGCGAAGGCGCCCATTGAAGAGGCCCTCGGCAAACTCAAGGATGCCCATAAGGCACAAGACCTTGCTGCCATCGACACCGCTATGGCCGCACTGAACGCCGCTTGGCAGACCGCCAGTGCGCAGATGTACCAACAGCCTGGTGCCCAGCCCGGTCCCGATGCCGCTCAAGGTTTTTCCGGAGCAGGGCAGTCCAGCACAGGCTCCACCGACAGCAAGGACGACATCCAAGAAGCCGACTTCGAGGAGGTCAAATGAGACGCTGAAGTAAAGTCATAACAAAACACTATCAAATGGAGGGTGTGTCAGAATAGGCACATCCTCTTTTTTGTTTAAGGCATATCAGCTCTTTTTTGTATCCTTCGATTTGCGAAAAGGTGCGCCCGGAGAGGGCATATTCAATGCCAGACTTTGATTTGCTCTCGACAGCGGTGGAATTGTCCCTCGGAAACGTTACTTTCGCGGTTGGTATGGCGGTCTACTGATTCCGCGGTGCCTTTTACAATATTCTGATATTCATTGCTTATGATTTCGTTCTTGCTTTCAGTGCTGGCTCTTTTTGCTGGCTATATGGTTTACGGGCGTTTTGTGGAACGGGTGTTCGGCCCAGACGACCGCCCTACGCCTGCTGTTTCGCGTGCCGATGGTGTGGATTTCATCGTGTTGCCAGGCTGGAAGATTTTCATGATACAATTTCTTAATATCGCTGGCACGGGCCCCATTTTCGGAGCAATCATGGGCATGATGTTCGGTCCGGCGGCGTATCTGTGGATTGTCTTGGGCTGTGTGTTCGCTGGCGCGATGCACGACTACCTGAGTGGCATGCTTTCCTTGCGCCACGGCGGTGCGGGCTTGCCAGAATTAGTGGGTAAATACCTGGGCGGCGGCACACGTCGGGTGATGCTGGTGTTCAGCGTGTTGCTATTGGTGATGGTGGGCGCGGTGTTTGTTTACAGTCCCGCGTTGATTATGGGCGGACTCACGGCCTCCTGGACCGGCGCAGCAGCCTCTTCCTCCATGTTGTGGGTGTGCGTGATTTTTGCTTACTATGTGGTGGCTACGCTGATGCCAGTGGATAAGATTATCGGAAAGATTTACCCGCTCTTCGCCTTTGCTTTGTTGTTTATGGCGGTGAGCCTTTTTGTGGTGTTGTTATTGAAGTGGCCCTCGCTTCCTGAACTGTGGACAGAGGACTTGCAGCCAATGACAACGCAGCCTTTGTTTCCCGCCTTGTTCATCACGGTGGCTTGCGGCGCGATTAGTGGTTTCCATGCCACGCAGAGCCCGCTCATGGCGCGCTGCATGAAGAGCGAGAAGCAAGGGCGTCCCATATTCTATGGCGCAATGATTACCGAGGGCGTGGTAGCCTTGATTTGGGCCACGGTGGCTTCGTGGTTTTTCTACGATGGCGGCGCAGCAGCGGTGGGCAGCACTACCGATGCTCAGGCACCCGAGGTGGTCACAGCGGTGTCACGGGGATGGCTCGGCGCGTTGGGAAGTGTCTTGGCCCTGCTCGGTGTGGTGGCTGCACCCATCACAAGTGGCGACACAGCGTTGCGCTCTGCAAGGCTCATTATCGCGGAGTTTGTGGGGCTGAAACAGACGGGGCTGCGCGATCGTTTGCTTATCTGCGTGCCACTCTTTGCCGTGACTGGCTTGCTGATTTGGTACAACATCGCCGACAAGGACGGCTTCAACACCATTTGGGGCTACTTCGGTTGGGCCAATCAGACGCTTGCCGTGTTCACGCTCTGGACGCTCACCGTGTGGCTAACGCGCTCAGGCAAACCATTTTGGGTGGCTTTGTTGCCGGCATTGTTCATGACGGCGGTGTGCCTTTCGTTCATCCTCATTTCAAAGAACGGCCTCGGCCTGCCTCTCGTCGCGGGATACAGCGTGACAGCGGTGGTTGTTGCTGTCGCCATCGTGTGGTTCTTCGCTTGGAAGCGTAAAGAGAAGAGGGGGAAGGAGTGAAACCGGCGCTTATCCCTTGGTGAAGGTGAGTGTGTCGCCGTAGGAGGTGCCGATGCCGTTTGTGGCAAACGCGGCGTAGGAGTAGTCGCCATCGCCGAGGCTATCAGTGAAGGCGCGGAACACGTTGGTGTCGTCGAGCGGCGCTTCACGAGTGACTTTCAGCGTGTCGTTCCAATAGGTAAAGCCACGCTTCGTCACCGTGCTGTTGAGCGACTCCACCACTTCGCCGGTCATGCGCACGCTGTCGCCCACAGCGGGTTCTGCACCAAGCGTGCGTACCACGGGCGCAAAGGGCTGCTCGCCGCTGCGGTCTTCGCCGGCGCAGGCGGTGAAGATTGCGAGGAGTGTGAGGGCTATAAACGGAAATCTTTTCATAGTTCGGAGGTTCGGAGGGTTCTTTTGTTCTTGGTGTTGGGCGTGACGGCCACTCGCTGGTCTATCTCATAGCCCACAACCCACACGATGCCTGCGTCGTCGCATAGGACGCGGGCCCGCTTGCGACGTAGCAACGAGATGTGGCGATCAGCAAAGTAGTCGCTGACGAGTTTTGTGCCGCTCATCCCGTAAGGGCGGAAACGGTCGCCATTGTGAAGCGGACGCAGGCGGAGATCGCCTTTCACGCTGTCTGCATCGATGATACAGGGTTTGTCGGGGAGAAAAGGCGTGTGCAACGGGCCCCATTCTATCGTGTCGTGCGCGCGCACCACTATGGTGTCGCCGTGCACATAGTGCTTGCCCGGCATGGCTTCCACCAATGCGGCTATTTGTGGAAACATGGCAGGCGGGAAATGCTTGCCCGCAGTGTGGCGGATGAGAGTCTGACGCGCAGGGTGCGCGAGCAAGGCCTCTACGGGCAGCGAGCAGATGTCTTGGTCGGTGCGTAGCATGGCCGCGATGTCGTGCTTCAGTGTCTCTTGGCACAAGTACTGCGTTTCTTGCAGCCGTTGCATCGTCTTGCTAAGGGTTTGCACCACGGAGGGATTCAGGCTTTGCAGCACGGGGAGTAATTGGTGGCGCACAGCATTGCGGCGATAGTTGGTGTCGGAGTTTGTACTGTCGGTGACGAACGGCTGCCCTTTCTCTTTCAGATAGTCCAGAATTTCCGTTCGCGGCGTGCCGAGTAGGGGGCGCAACACAGGGTGTGTGCCGTTGCCCGCGGGGAATGACTGCTGCCGCATCCCCGTAAGGCCGTCAAGGCCACTGCCGCGTACAAGGTTGAGCAAGAAGGTCTCCACATTGTCGTCAAGGTGGTGGGCGATGCAAACGGCATCGGCAGCCTCGTCGCAGCAAAGTTGTTCAAACCAGGCATAACGTAGCCGCCGCGCTGCCATTTCTATGCTTTCCCCATTGGAGCGTGCTTCTGCCACTGTGTTGAAATGGCGTACATGCAGACGCACTCCGCGTTGCTCGCACAGTTCGCGCACAAAGCGCTCGTCGCGGTCGCTCTCCGCACCCCTTAGCCCGAAGTGGCAATGAGCGGCCACGACCTCTACGCCGGCTTCTGCCAGCAGCAGTAGCAGGGCCACGGAGTCTGCCCCGCCGCTAAGGCCGAGCACCACACGGCGGGCTTCAATCCTGAGGGGAGACATGCGGGGAGATAGGGGTTAGTGGATATCAGTAGGAGACTGAGACTTCAAAGCCTTCGGCACGCACCTGTGCGGCAATGGCGTCGAGCACGGGGGCGGGGGCTTTGCGTAGCCCAGGGTCAGGCGTGTCGCGGTCGATGGTATAGACCATCACCTTCTCGGGCCGAATAGTGCGGAGGGCATTGAGCCAGGGCCTGACGAAGTCGTCAGAGGTGTTGTCTACATCAGCACCCGAGACCGTCGTGCCCTGCATGAAGAGAGTCTGCACCATCACGTGGCCGTTGAAGTCAGCCAATCGCTTCACGATGTTATCTACATCGTATGCCCCCACTGGTCTGTCAATGGTGCGGATGTAATCGGGGCTGACGGTGTCGAGTTTCTGGATATTGTCGTCCACACGTAGCAACGCACTGAACACCTCGGGGCGATGCGTCATTGTGGCGTTGCTGAGCACAGCCACCTTGGCACTGGGGCAGTATTCGTCGCGCAGGGCGATGGTGTCGGCAATGATGTCGGGGAAGTCGGGGTGTGCGGTGGGTTCTCCGTTTCCTGCAAAGGTAAGCACATCGGGCAACACACCCTCAGCAGCCATCTTCTCCAATTGGGCTCTCAGTGCCTTGCTCACCTGTTCGCGGGTGGGGCGCGGCTGTTTGGGCCGCTGCCCGCTGTTGAAACCGCATTCGCAATAGATGCAGTCGAAGGTGCAGAGTTTGCCGTCGGCAGGCATCAGGTTGATGCCCAGCGACACACCGAGCCGTCGGCTGTGCACAGGGCCGAAAATAGGAGATGGATAGAGAATGGTCATAGAAGGGGAGACGGTGGCGGGAACGATGAGACGGAATGGGCTATGGCTGCATTCCGCTTCCTCCCGCGTGTTTGCTGTGCAAAAGTAAGCCTTTCCTTTTGTTTTCGTTGCTATTTACGTACTTTTGCGCTGCGAAACGACATACCTTATTTATATATATGGAATACAACTTCACGGAAATCGAGGCCCGGTGGCGCAAACGCTGGGCTGACGGGAAGGTTTATGAGGTCAGCCAAGACGACAGCCGCCCGAAGTTTTATGTACTCTCCATGTTCCCGTACCCCAGTGGTGCGGGGCTTCATGTAGGCCATCCGCTGGGATACATCGCTGCCGATATCTACGCCCGATACAAGAGGAACAGGGGCTTCAATGTGCTTCACCCCATGGGGTACGACGCCTACGGACTCCCTGCTGAGCAGTATGCCATACAGACCGGTCAGCACCCTGCTGTGACTACCGAGCAGAACATCCGCCGCTACCGTGAGCAACTCGACCAGATAGGGTTCAGTTTTGATTGGAGCCGCGAGGTGCGCACCTGCGAGCCGGGCTATTACAAGTGGACGCAATGGGCGTTCCAACGTATGTTCGACTCGTTCTATTGCAACAAGTGTGGCAAGGCGCAGCCCATCAGCAAACTTGCGGATAGCTTCTCGCAGCAAGGCACTGCCGGGCTCGATGTGGCGCAGACCGAGGAACTGAACTTCAGTGCAGAGGAGTGGAACGCTATGACCGAGAAGCAGCAGCAAGAGGTGCTGATGAACTATCGCTTGGCCTACCTTGGCGAGACGATGGTGAACTGGTGCGCAGGCCTCGGCACTGTGCTGGCCAACGATGAAGTGGTCGACGGGCTGAGTGTGCGCGGCGGCTTCCCTGTGGAGCAACGCAAGATGAAGCAGTGGTGCCTGCGCATATCGGCCTACTCGCAACGTTTGCTCGATGGGCTCGACACGATAGACTGGAGTGAGAGCATCAAGGAGACACAGCGCAACTGGATAGGGCGCAGCGAGGGTGCCGAGATGCAGTTCAAGATAAAAGGTACCGACGAGGCTTTCACGATTTTCACCACGCGTGCCGACACCATCTTCGGTGTGACGTTTATGGTGCTTGCCCCCGAGAGTGAACTGGTGGGCAGGCTCACCACCCCCGCGCAGTCGGAGGCCGTGGAGGCTTATCTTGAAGAAGTGAAGCACCGCACGGAACTCGACCGCATGGCGGGCAAGAAGGTGACGGGCGTCTTCACCGGTAGTTATGCCGTAAATCCTTTCACGGGCGAGGAAATCCCTGTGTGGGTGAGCGACTATGTGCTGGCTGGTTATGGCACGGGCGCCATTATGGCTGTGCCTGCCCATGACTCGCGCGACTATGCCTTTGCCCGTAAGTTCGGGCTGCCCATCGTGCCGCTCATTGAAGGGGCCGATGTGAGCGAGGAGAGTTTCGACGCTAAGGAAGGCATCGTGACCAATTCGCCCGCCGCGGGCAAGGAGTCGCTCGCTGGCTTCAGTCTCAACGGTCTGAGCGTCAAGGAGGCCATCGAAGCCACCAAGCGCTTTGTGGAAGAGCAGGGGCTGGGGCGCGTCAAGGTGAACTATCGACTGCGCGACGCTATCTTCTCGCGCCAGCGCTATTGGGGCGAGCCGTTCCCTGTGTACTACAAGGACGGCATGCCGTATATGATTCCCGAAGCCTGCCTGCCCCTGCAATTGCCGGAGGTGGATAAGTTCTTGCCTACCGAAACGGGCGAGCCGCCCCTGGGCAATGCCAAGGTATGGGCCTGGGACACACGGAGCAATACGGTGGTGGACCGCTCGCTCATCGACAACGTCGCGGTATTCCCCCTCGAACTCTCCACGATGCCGGGCTTCGCGGGCAGTAGTGCTTACTACCTTCGCTATATGGACGCCCGATGCGACAGTGCGCTCGTCTCGCCCGAGGCCGATGCTTATTGGCGCGATGTGGACCTCTATGTGGGCGGCTCGGAGCACGCCACGGGCCACCTCATCTATTCGCGCTATTGGAATAAGTTCTTGCACGACATCGGTGTGTCGTGTGTTGAAGAGCCGTTCAAGAAGTTGGTGAACCAGGGCATGATACAAGGCCGCTCCAACTTCGTGTATCGCATCAAGGGGACAAACACCTTTGTCTCCGAGGGGCTCAAGGAGCAGTACGACGTGACGCCCATCCATGTGGACATCAACCTTGTGCAGAACGATGTGCTGGACCTTGAGGCCTTCCGCCGGTGGAGGCCGGAGTATGCCGACGCTGAGTTTGTGCTTGAGGACGGCAAGTACGTATGCGGCTGGGCTGTGGAGAAGATGTCGAAGTCGATGTTCAACGTGGCCAACCCCGACCAGGTCATTGCTCGCTACGGTGCCGACACGTTGCGGCTCTACGAGATGTTCCTCGGCCCCATCACGCAGAGCAAGCCGTGGGACCAGAACGGCATTGACGGCTGCGCCCGCTTCCTGCGCCGCGCGTGGAACCTCTTCTTCGACAAGCAGGGTGCTCTCGCTGTGACCGACGAGGCTCCCAGCAGGGATGCCTTGAAGAGCATCCATAAACTCACGAAGAAGGTGAGCGGCGACATGGAGGAGATGGCCTACAACACGAGCATCGCCGCCTTTATGATCTGTGTGGGCGAGCTGGCTCAGCAGAAGTGCCACTCGCGCGAGGTGCTGGAGCGCCTCGTGGTGTTGCTCTCGCCCTTTGCGCCGTTCATGTGCTGCGAACTGTGGCAGTTGCTCGGCCACGCCACCCTGGTGCTCGATGCGCCGTGGCCTACGTGGGACGAGGCGTACCTGAAGGAAGACACGGTGACGATGGCTGTGAGTTTCAGCGGCAAGACGCGCTACACCATCGATGTGCCTGCCGACGCCCCTGCTGAGGAGGCTGAGCGGCTCGCCCTGGGCCATGAGGCCGCGGCCCGCTATATGGAGGGCAAGCAGCTTGTGAAGGTCATTGTTGTTCCCAAACGTATTGTAAACATTGTTTTGAAATGACTTCCCCGAAGATCAACTATTTCCAGGAGGCGCGCGACTACGTGTTCATCACGCTTGGCCTCCTGATGTACGCCCTCGGCGTGACGTGCTTCCACCTGCCCTATCAGATCACCAGCGGCGGTGTGGCAGGTATCGGCGCGCTACTGTTCTACGGCTTCAACTTCCCGCAGGCCTACACTTTCTTCATCATCAACATCTTCTTGCTCGTGCTGGCCATCAAGGTGCTGGGCTGGCGTTTCTGCATCAAGACGATCTACGCCGTGGTGACGCTCACCATCTTCCTCGAAGTGGTGCGCCACGGCATGATAGCCTATGGCGCGGCGCACAACGAACTGACCCTCTCGCCGCAGCACCTGCCGCAGATAGTGAAGGACGACGCCTTCATGTCGTCCATCCTCGGCGCGGCCATTGAGGGCATCGGGCTGGGCATCGTGTTCCTGAACAACGGCTCCACCGGCGGTACCGACATCATTGCCGCCATCGTGAACAAGTATCGCGACATCACGCTCGGGCAGGTCATCATGGCCTTCGACATCCTGATCATCACCAGCAGCGGCTTGCTCCCCACGGTGGGCATTTCGCAGATGCTCTATGGCTACTGCACGCTCTTCGTCACCAGTTTCGTGCTCGACTATGTGGTGGAGAGCGGGCGTCAGTCCGTGCAGTTCCTCATCTTCTCGCGCAAGTATGGCGAGATAGCCGACGCCATTGCCTCCACCGGTCGCGGCGTGACGGTGCTCGACGGCGAGGGCTGGTACACCCACACCGAGCGCAAGGTGCTCGTGGTGTTGGCCAAGAAGCGCGAGAGCACCAACATCTTCCGCTTCATCAAGAGCGTGGACCCGCAGGCCTTTGTCTCGCAGAGCAAGGTCATCGGCGTCTTCGGCGAGGGCTTCGACGCCATCAAGGCCAAGACGAAGAAAAAAGAGGCCAAGGCATAGGCCCGCCGTACCCCCCGAGGCGCTACAGTGGTACTGTAGAACGTCTTGAGTGGTACTGTAGAGCGTCTTGAGTAGTACTATAGAACAAGTAAAGTATACCTTTACTGCTATTAAAGGTATACTTTAATGCCATCAGAGTTATACTTTGCGATTTTCACACCCCAAGGAGATTTGATATGAAACTCACCGTCGCCGCCCAGGGAGGGCTTTGCAACCGTCTGCGAGTGCTCTTCGGCACACTGGCAGTGGCCGAGGCGCAGCAGGTGCGCACCCGCCTGGTGTGGGAGCCCAACTGGCAGTGCGAGGCCTACTTCGACGAACTCTTCGAGCCCCTGCAGAGCCCGTGGCTGACGGTGACCGACGGCTTGTTCCTCGACCGGCCCTCGTCGCACAAGGAACTCTATCTGCCCCAGGTGCTCCGCTTGCCGCTCTATAGGAAGCAAATCAAACTCTTCCACCCCGACCGCCACGGCCCGCTGGCCGAAGCCCTGCGCCGCTACCGCAGCCTCTACATCAACACCGGCTTCCAGGTAGCACCCTACGGCACCGAGCAGTTTCGCCGCCTGCGCGCCCTGCCCGAACTGCAGGCGCGGATCGACAAAACCGTGGCGCACTTCCCCGAAAACATCATCGGCGTGCACGTGCGCCGCAGCGACAACACATGGTCCAAGCAAGTGAGCACCGACGAAGCCTTTGTGCGCGCCATGGAGCAGTACCCCGACGCCAAGTTCTACATCGCCTCCGACGATGCCGAAGTGAAATGGCTCCTGCGCGACACTTTCAAGGGCCGCACCCTCGCCCAGGAGACCGACGGCCTGCGCGACAACGCCTTCAGCCTCGGCGAAGCACTGGTGGACCTGTGCTGCCTCGCAGCCACACGCCGCGTCATCGGCAGTTACTGGAGTTCGTTCAGCGACCTCGCCGCAGAGATAGGCGGCGTACCCCTCGAGATAGCAGGCAAGTCTTTCATTGAACATTGAACATTGACCATTGAACATTACCAATACCACAGCTAACTGGTCTTGCCAATGTTCAACGTTCAATGTTCAACGTTCAATGTTCAACGTTCAATGTTCAACGTTCAATGTTCAATGTTCAATGTTCAATGTTCCAACGTTCAACGGTCAATGTTCAACGGTCAATGTTCAACGGTCAATGTTCAACGGTCAATGTTCAACGGTCAATGTTCAACGGTTAACGGCTTTGAAGCCCTGCGCTGGCTCGCCGCACTCACAGTAGTGGTGAGCCACTTCTTCGGCCTGGCACAAGTTGAAGGCATGCCAGCGCTGCCCACCGCCGAGGCCGTGCAACTCTTCTTCATCCTCAGCGGCATGCTCACCTATCGCAGCCTCGTCGCAAAGCCCGGCACACTCGCCTTCTACAAGCGCCGCGCACGCCGCATACTGCCCGCATACTGGAGCGTCATCCTGTTCTGCCTGCTCGTGGGCCTGCTCTTCACCGAGATACCCCTGCGCCACTTCGTCACCCACCCGCAGACTGGGCGCTACCTGCTTTGGAACGCCCTAATGCTAAACCGCCTGCAGCCCGCACTGCCCGGCGTCTTCGAGACCCACGTGAACACCGCCATGGACGGCGCCCTCTGGACCATGAAGTACGAAGTAGCCTTCTACCTGCTCCTGCCCGCCGCCGTCCTCCTCCTGCGCAAATGGGACAAGCGCATCGTCTTTGCCACAGGCTACGTGCTGCTCGTCATAGCCCAGTTCACCCTCAGGCTGATGGCCTACCACGGCGGCGGCGAGACCATTGCCCTGCTCTGTCAGCGCGGCGTGTCGCAGGCCGTATGTTTCTGGTCTGGCATGATCGTTTGCGAAGCCTATCCCATACTCTCCGCCCGCAGCCACATCGCATTCCCACTGGCCCTGGCCCTGGCTGTGCTCGGTCTCGTATGGTGGCCGTTCAAGATAGTCTGGCCCCTGGCCTATGCCGTACTCATCCTGATCATCGGCACGCGCCTCCCGCTCCTGAACCATTGCAACCGCCTGCCACGCATCACCTACGAAATCTTCCTTATCCACTTCCCCATCATACAGGTAGCCGTAGAGGTCGACCTGCCCCAGCGCTTAGGCACAGCGACGGCATTCAGCGTCTGCCTGCTGCTCAGCCTCATCTTCGCCAGCCTGCTTCATCACACAGTAGGCTTATTGACCATTGACCATTGATGATTGACCATTGATGATTGACCATTGATGATTGACCATTGATGATTGACCATTGACTATTCTCAGTGGTATTGCCAATGGTCAATGTTCAATGTTCAATGTTCAATGTTCAATAAAAGAAACCATAAAGACCATGAAGGAAATCGTCTTCGCCACCAACAACGCCCACAAACTCGCAGAGATACGCGCCATCCTCGGCACAGCCTTCAACGTGCTCAGCCTTGCCGACATAGGCTGCCACGACGACATCCCCGAGACCGCCGACACCCTCGAGGGCAATGCCTTGCAGAAGGCACGCTACGTAGCCGAGCACTACCACACCGCCTGCTTTGCCGACGACACAGGCCTTGAAGTCACAGCCCTCGGCGGCGCACCCGGCGTCCATACCGCCCGCTATGCCTATCCCGACCGGCAAGACACCGAGGCCAACACCGACCGCTTGCTCCAAGAGTTGCAGCACGCTGCCGACCGCTCAGCCCGCTTTCGCACCGTCATTGCCTACATCGATGCAGCCGGCAAAGAGCACCTCTTCGAAGGCATCGTGCACGGCCACATCACCACACAGCGCCAAGGCACCGAAGGCTTCGGCTACGACCCCGTCTTCGCTTCAGACGAGAGCGGCCTCACCTTCGCACAGATGGGCGTGCAGGCCAAAAACCGCATCAGCCACAGGGCACGCGCCGTGGCAAGACTCAGCGAATACTTGCTCATTGACCATTGACCATTGATCATTGAACATTGACCATTGAACATTGCCAATACCGGCAGCGTATGTGGTTTTGCTAATGTTCAATGTTCAACAGTCAATGTTCAATAAAAATAAAACTCAAAGCCTATGACAACGAGAAAATGGCGGCTGGAGGACTCTGAGGACCTCTACAACGTGAAAGGTTGGGGCGCCGGCTACTTCGGCATCAACAAGGCCGGCCACGCCTGTGTCACCACGCTCAAGGGCGGCACGCAGGTGGACCTGCAAGAAGTGATGGAAGAACTCGAAGGGCGCGACATGCCCGCCCCCGTCCTGCTACGCTTTCCCGACATCCTCGCCGACCGCATAGAGATGACGGCCAACTGCTTCGCCAAGGCCCGCAAGGAATACAACTACCGCGCCGAGCACTTCATCATCTACCCCATCAAGGTCAACCAGATGCGCCCCGTGGTGGAGGAAATCATCAGCCACGGCGCACGCTACAACCTCGGTCTGGAATGCGGTGCCAAGCCCGAACTCCATGCCGTGCTGGGGGTGAATATGGACAGCGACAGCCCCATCATCTGCAACGGCCATAAGGACCGCAACTACATCGAACTCGCATTGCTTGCCCAAAAGATGGGCAAACGCGTCTTCCTCGTCATCGAGAAACTCCCAGAACTCCAAATCATAGCCCAGGCAGCCGAGAAGATCGGTGTGCGCCCCAACCTCGGCATACGTATCAAACTCGCCAGCAGCGGCAGCGGCAAGTGGGAGGAGAGCGGCGGTGACGCCTCCAAGTTTGGCCTCTCGTGTAGCGAACTGCTGCAAGCCCTCGACTGGCTCGACGCCAACGGGCTGCACGACTGCCTGCGCCTCATCCACTTCCACATAGGCAGTCAGATCACCAAGATACGCCGCATCAATACCGCCCTGCGCGAGGCCGCACAGTACTATGTGCAACTGCGCACCATGGGGTGGCAGATCGATTTCGTGGACTGCGGCGGCGGACTCGGCGTGGACTACGACGGCACACGCTCCAGCAACTCACAAAGCAGCGTGAACTACAGCGTGCAGGAGTATGTGAACGACTGCGTCTATAACTTCGTAGATGCCTCCGACAAGAACGACATCCCGCACCCCAACCTCATCACAGAGGGCGGGCGCTCCCTCACCGCTCACCACAGCCTCCTCGTGCTCGACGTGATGGAGAGTGTGCGCCTGAGCGAGATGTCGCAAGACTTCCAGCCCGACGAGGACGCCCACCAACTCGTAAAAGACCTCACCGAGATTTGGGACAAACTCTCCCCGCGCTCCATGCTCGAGGACTGGCACGACGCCGAAGATATACGCGCCGAGGCCCTCGACCTCTTCCGCCACGGCATCATCGACCTGCGCACCCGTGCACAGATTGAGAGCCTCTACTGGAGCGTCACGCGCGAAGTCGATGAACTCTCGCACCACCAGAAGCACGTGCCCGACGAACTGCGTGCCCTCGACAGCCTGATGGCCGACAAGTATTTCTGCAACTTCTCCCTCTTCCAGTCACTGCCCGACGCTTGGGGCATCGACCAAATCTTTCCCATCATGCCGCTCGCCCGCTTGGCAGAACGTCCCACGCGCAACGCCACCATCCAGGACATCACCTGCGACAGCGACGGAAAGATCGATGCCTATGTGAACCACGATCAGCAAAAGACCTACCTGCCGCTCCACGAGGTCAGCCCCGGCGAGCACTACTACATCGGCGTGTTCCTCGTTGGCGCCTATCAGGAAATTCTCGGCAACATGCACAACCTCTTCGGCGACACCAACGCCGTACACATCTCTGTGGACGAGGAGGGCTGGCACATCGACAAAACGATTGACGGCGAGACCGTGGCCGACCTGCTCGACTATGTGCAGTACGACCCCAAGCGCCTCGTGCGCCGACTGGAAACGTGGGTGACACGCGCCGTGAAGGAGCAACGCATCACTCCCGAGGAGGGCAAAGAGTTCATCTCTAACTATCGCAGCGGCCTTTACGGATATACTTATATTGAGTGACGCAAAGCAAAGTCCATTGTAGTTTAAACTAGGTCCGTGTGACTTTAAAGTCACACCGAGTGACTTTAAAGTCACACGGATATAGTTTCAACGAAGGTCCGTTGAAGTTTGTGTCGCCTCCCAGTACGTTAGGTCTTGCTTCGTGAAGCGCAAACCGAGGACCACCACATAGAAGCCGCCGCCCCTTGTGTGAGAGAGGGCGGCGGCTTGCTGTATCGCCTTGAGGTATGCTCGCGGGCGTTCAGAACCTAAGTTCGAAGCCCACACGGATGCTGTGCTTCTTCGTTTCGGGGTTGCCAAGGTAGGAAAGGCGGCGCACGTACTGGATGTGGAACACCTTGAACACGTTGTATACGCCGGCGTAGAGTTCTATGTAGGGCTTTGAAGCGCTGATGGGGTGGCTCTGATATTCAAAGCACCCATCCTCGCCCCACTGCCCCGGGAAGTGGAACAGGCGTGCATCGCCGGGGTTGAGGTAGGGGTTGTTGCGGTCGGACAGCGCGCCCCAGAAGATATTCACGCCCACCAGTTCGCGCCACTTGAGTTTGCGCAGCAGGGGAATGCGGTTAAAGAGTTTGCCGCTGAAGTCCCATTGGCCAAAGAATTGCAGCGCGCGGTCGGCCATGAACTCCATGTTGTCGGCCATCGAGAACGAGTTGTCGGCACTGAAGTAGGAGAGATTGGTGCGCGGGGTGATGAGGAAGGGGTAGGGCACGCGGTTCCATTGCACCGCGCCGTGTAGTTGCATGTCGATTTTTCCCCAAGAGCCCACCCAGAACCGCTTGTAGAGCATCAGTTCGGTGAGGTTGTTGGTGTAGTCGGCACCGAGGAATCCCCTTGCGCTAATGGTGTGCGACAAGGAGATGATCGGCGCGTCGTGGTTGGTGGGGAAGCGTCGCTGCTTCGTGTTCATCCAGGTCACACCAGGCTGGTAGGTCAGCCCCAGTTGCAGTTCGGCGCGGTTCAGGTGCTTCTTGTAGAGCGCTGCGTCCTGCGACACGTCGCCCGTGGAGAGCGGCTGGTAGAACAGTGAGAGGGTGGGGGTGGTCCGCTCGCGGCTGGCCTCCGCCCATATTTGCAAGCCGTTGCCCCACTCGCGGTGGTAGTGCAGGCTGAGGGCACGGAGGTAGTACATGTGGTTCACGTCGGCCCACTTCAAGGCTTTGAACGTGTTGTCCTTGTCGGCCCCGAGGAAACGGTCGGACGGCGAGAAAACGTCGTCGGTATAGATCAGTGTGAGGTCGTGACGTGGGAATTCGTGCGGGCGGTATGCCTTGGGGAGGAAGGAATAGGTGGTCTCGAGTTGTCCTTTCCAGCGTCCGTCCTTAAAGCCGTAGGCAAGGTATCCCTTGAAGAAGAGGTGGGGATTGAGATGCGCCGTGGTCTGGGCGGAGGCACGCAGACGCAGCCCGTCCACTTTGTTGGTGGAAATCATGCTCAGTATCGGGCCGATGTCAATCTTGCCAGGTTTGCCCTCGCTGCCGGTCTCGATGAAGTTTTCCACAAAGGCTTGCAGGGCGAGCATATAGAGTTTGTAGCCCTTCATTCCCCTGATGCGCGACATCACGCCTTTGACGCCCTCCTCAGTCTGTTGTATGCTGCCTGGTCGGTAGCGGTCCCAGTAGGCCTCGTCGCGCACGGTGGCCTGTGGCTCGGTGCGTGTGTCGCCCTCAAACTTGAAGGTGCGGGCAGGGATTTCGCCGAAGTCGTAGTGCGAATAGGCCGTGGTGCGGCGTATCATCCATTTGCCCATGATGTCGAGCAGGTTGAGTTGCACGATCATGTCGTCCTCCTCCATCACGTGCTCGCCGGTGGAGAGTTGCACAAACTGCTGGCGGATCATCATGTTGGTCACCCAGTTTACGCCCGAGCCGTGGGGGATGCCCATCTCCACGCGCCGCACGCGCCACGAACTGTCGCCGACCACCACGAACAGGTGGCCGCTGAAGCCGAAGTCCTGCGAGTTGGCAGGGGTGAAGTTCACGTCCACGCAGCGGTCGCCACCGATGTCCGTGGTGTCGCCGAGGAAGAAGTGGTAGAAACTGATGGCGCCGGAGCCTATGGGACTGATGAACTGGTGGCGCAGCAGCATGATTTCGTTGTCGTAGATGTTCACGTCGGTGAAGCATTCGGCCAGCATCTGCGACATGTTGTCGCCGGTGGAAAGGAGTTGCGTCACACCGATGTTGCGCTTGCCGGTGACGATGGTCTTTTCAGCCTTGGGGCGTTTGCGCCACACCTGCGTCTGCGTGCTCTCGTCCATCGTCACGGGCAGGATCACGGTGCCGGTCTCTTCACACACCTCCTCGCTTCCTTTGAGGAAGGAGAGGGGTTTGAGAGTGATGAGATCAAACGTGTGGGGCGTCACCTCGTCGAGCGCAAAGGTCATGCGCGTGTATTTGTCGTAGCGGAAGTAGTCGTGTGTGTGCAGGTCGGTCTGTTTCTTTGCTGCGATGACCTTGCGCATGAGTTCCACGGCGGGGTTCTCTTTCCGGCTGTAGCGTGTTCGCCGTCCCTGCACCACCGCGGTGCCGAGTTCGGAGTCGAACGGTGCGAGTTGCACCTCGATCTCCGTCTGCCGCCTGATGTTGATAGTCTGTGCCGTGTAGCCCACGCAGGCCACACGCAGTTTGCCTCTGCGCAGTGGCTTGGCGAAGGTGCCGTCGCGTCCCGTCTGCGTGATTTCGCCGCCTTGGTAATACACACTGGCGGCCATAACCGGCTCACCGGTCACGGCGTCGATCACACGTCCGCGCAAGGTGTCTTGCGCATGGGCGGGAAAAGCGCAGCATAGGCACAGAAGGAATAGCAGGAGGGCGTGCCTTAATATAATATGGTAGGCGGTGAGGCAGGAGTATGTCGCTGCGCCGCGTTTATTCCAGTTCTTCATCAGGTTCGTAGCCGCCGAGTTCGCGGAGTTTGTTTTTCAGCACGGTGTATTGTTGGAAGAGGTCGTGGAGAGGCTGTTCGCCGTGCCATTCATTGTGCATGGGGCTCTTGAGGAAGAAGGCGAGCCACGGCTGGTTGCCATAGAGTCCCGCACGTGCGGCCAGGTCGATGCAGAGCACGAGGTCAAGGGCCACGGGCGCGGCCAGGATGCTGTCGCGGCAGAGGAAGTTCACCTTGATCTGCATGCCATATTTGCGGCCCATCCAGCCGAAGATATCCAGATTGTCCCACGACTCCTTGTTGTCGCCGCGCGGCGGATAGTAGTTGATGCGCACCTTGTGGTAGATGTCGCCGTAGAGTTCGGGCTGCTCATTGGGGGCAAGGATAGTGTCGATGACACCAAGTTTGGAGACCTCCTTGGTGCGGAAGTTCTCGGGCGCGTCAAGCACTTCGCCGTCGCGGTTGCCGAGAATGTTGGTGCTGAACCACCCGTCCAGCCCCAGGCAGCGCGTGCGGAGCATCGGAGCGAGCACGGTCTTCATCAGCGTCTGTCCGGTTTTGAAATCCTTTCCAGCGATGGGCACGCGCTCGGTGTCGGCCAGTTCCCACATGGCGGGGATGTCGATGCACAGGTTGGGAGCGCCCATCACGAAGGGCACACCCTCGCGCAGCGCGGCGTATGCGTAGCACATAGAGGGGCTGATGGTTGCTCGGTCGTCACTATCGAGGCTTGCCTCAAATGCGGCAAGGCTCTCGTGCGCGGCGGGGCTGTAATCGATGAGTTTCTCCGTGCTTGCTGCCCATATCACCACGATGCGGCTGCACCCGTTCTCTTCGCGGAAACGCTTGATGTCGGCACGCAGGCTTTCGGTGAGTCCGCGCCGTGTGCCTTGCTTGACGTTGCCGCCCTGGCCCGCAAGGCGTGTCACATAGTCGGGGTCGAAGGCAGCGGCCATGGGGCGTATCTGCTCCAGTTCCGCGTGTATCTGCTCCAGGTCGTCGGGCTGCAGCACACCGGCACACCTCGCTGCTTCGTAAGCGTTTTGCGGGAAGATGTCCCACGCGCCGAAAACGATGTCGTCAGTGGAGGCCAGCGGCACGAGTTCGCTGACGGGTAGGTACTGCCTGTCTTTGCCGCGCCCCACGCGCACCTTTGCCATTTGTGTGACAGAACCTCCGGGCAGGCCATAGCCTTTGCGCAGTGCGAGCACACCGCTTATGAGTGTGGTGGAGACGGCGCCGAGGCCCACGCAGAGCACGCCGAGTTTTCCAGTTGCTGGTTGCATATTGTTTGTTGTTTTTGTTTTATGGTTTAGGTTTGTGGTATGTCAGAACGGATAGCCGATGGCGAAGTGCAGCGCCAAGGCATCCTTGAACTTGCGCAGATTGAAGAAGCCGCCTTTCCCAGTGTCGTAGGGCGCGTGCAGCCCTATCCCGAGGTCAAGGCGCAGCACCAGGAACTCCAGGTCGTAGCGCAGCCCCGCGCCAGTGCCGAGCGCGATGTGGCGCAGATTGGAAAAGGAGAACTCGGCGTCGGGACGTTGTTCGTCCTTGCGCGCCAGCCACACATTGCCCGCGTCGAGGAATACTGCGCCGTAGAGCGAGCCGAGCAGGTGTGCCCGCAGTTCAAGGTTGGCCTCGAGTTTGATGTCGCCAGTCTGGTCCACATAACTGTAGCGCGTGTCTTCGCTGCGGAAACGCCCGGGGCCGATGCTGCGCACGGTGAAGCCGCGCACGCTGTTCGCACCGCCCACATAGAACTGCTCGGAATAGGGGGCCCGGATCAGATTGCCATAACTGAAGATGGCTCCAGCATAGAAGCGCGAAACCAGTTGCATACTGCTCCCGAGCGGCTGGGTGTGGTGGATCTCGCCCGTGAGTTTGAGGAACTGCGCGAAGGGGTTGTTGAACATCTGCTTGTCGCGCTCCTTGAAGGGCTTGCCAAACAGGGCGTAGCCTGCAGAGAGCAGGTTGCCAGCCTCCTTCACACTGACCTGTAGAAACACAGGGTGGCGATGGCGACGGGAACTGTTGTAGGTGAATGTGTAGCCGATAGAAGGCACAAAGTAGTCGCGCATAGAGACTTCGAGCACGGGGTTGGCGGCCAGGATATCGTTGAAGGCCGATGTGCTACTGAGTCTTTTGGTGAAGTCCAAGCCCACGTCTACGCTGTGGTTCACCGTTCGTTTGACGCGTCTGCGTCCCGTCTGCCCGGCTTTGCCTTGTGGCTGCCACGAGTAGTTAGCCCCCAAACGGTAGGTGAGCATCTGGTAGAACCCCGAACGATTAAGCCAGTCGGCTTCAAGGGCGAAAGTGGTGGTGGCAGGGAAATTCAGCCGACGACGACTGACGAGGGGCAGCACGAAGCGGGGAAACTCAAACGAAAGCCGTGTGCCGAATTCATAAGAGTTGAGCAGGGAGTTACTCTCTTGCCCGCCAGTGCCAAGTTGCCACTCGTAGGAGCCAAAGATCTTGAACGACACTTTCTCTCCGCCACGGAAGGCGTTGCGCTTGGAGAGCGTGTAGGTGAGCGCGGGGCCAAGTTGCGAGTTGCTCTTCAGCGTGGCATCAAGTTCGAGGCTGCTGTCGTAGGGCTTCTCAAACACCGCATTGATATAGATGTCGAGCGTGTCGCAGCCAGGCGTGGTGCCGGCGCGCACAAACTGCATGTCGTACTGGCTGAACACGCCCATCTCGCTCAGTTTGGTGAGCGTGAGGTTTTCGAGTATGAGACTGTATCGCTGTCCCTTGGTGAAGGCCACTGCGTCGCGCCACATATAGGGGCGCAGGGGCATCCGTGTGGTGCTGTCGCCATTCCAAGTGAATGTGGTGGGCGGGGGGAGGAGTCGTTTCTGTGTGGTGTCGCGCCGAGCCATCATTCGTGCAAATCGCGCCGCCTGCCGCCGGCTGATTTCCCTGGTGGGCCGTTGGCGCCGCGCGGGATCCCAAAGGGTGACCTCACGCGTGCCTTCCCCATTGGCCGAACTCTGCATGTTCACGTACATCCGTCCGATATACCACGGGTGTTTGGCCTCCTCGGGCATGTTTTCGTCGGGTCGCACTTGGAGTTGCACGTAGTCCTGTCGCTGAAAGGTGTCGGCCTGGAACGTGATGTAGGACGGCGAGTAGAAATAATAGCCCCTGTTGCGCAGGATGTCGCTGATACGTGTGCGCTCGTTGCTGAGTGCCAGCGCGCTGAATCCGTCGTTGCGGTGCAGGAGTGGCTGTTGCGACTTGAGGCGCGGCTGGAGTATGGCACGTTCCACCTCGGGACTGAAACCGAGGTAAGCGATGCTGTCGAGGCGGTAGAGCGGGCCGGTGATGACGCGGTAGGACACCTTGGCTTTGCGCGGGTTGCGCATGGTGTGGACGCGATAGTCCGCAAAGCCCCTAAAATAGCCGTAGTTGTGGAGCGTGTTGGTGGCTACTTTGGCGCGCGTCTCGGGGGCGACAGTGGAGATGAGCACGGGCTGCGTGGCGAAGTTGCGGAAGAACCAGCGGCCCACCTTGCTGCTGTCGTCCACCAGGCCGTTGTAGAACCACAGCCCAATGTTCAGCGGGCTGCGCACCGACGAACTGCCCATCAGCGAGCCGTTGGGGGGATAGGCCAACAAGGCATCAATCTCGGTTTGTGCAGGTTCGAAATCTGCTTTCTCGCGTGCGATACGCTGACGCAACGCTCGGCGTTCCTCCCTCGTGAGGCTGTCGCGGCTGAAGGAGCGCATGGTCCAGTCGAATCCCTTCCCCTCTAATGCCGCATCCACGGCGCGAACAGCATTGGCCACACTGGTAATGACGCCAGTCTCGTCGGCAGCCGCCATGCGCGAACTGTCAGCGGAGAAGTCCTCGTTGTAGCGTATCTCGCGGATACCGGTGTAGAGTTGCTCGCCCTCCGGCAGGTGCGATGTCGTAGAGCAGGCAACAAGCGTCAGCCCCGCGATGAGGGCAAGGGAAACGCGTGCGCAGAGATATGTCAGTATGCCAGTTCTCACTGATGGTTTAGTTTTCGTTGTAGAAAATAGATTGGAACGTGCTGATAACCGATTTGCTCATGGTGTAAGTCCTCTTGTTCCAAGGCTGATAGGCATGCAGGATGCCCCACTTTGTCCTGACTTGTTCGTATTCTTTTTGTCCTTCGGCTATTGGTCCTTCTTTTTCTTAAAGATAAACAAGTCTCCGAGGCGGTCGCTCTTCTTACGAAGCACGATGCCTGCGCCCGTTCGGGTGAGTTGGCCCTCAAGGGGGTCTTGCGTGTCGCGGTTGTAAAAGAGTTTGAGCAGTTTGGTTGAGGCCTGGTCAAGACGGTACTCGATGGCGACGTTGGTGATGAAACTCTCTGCACTGTTTTCCGCATCCACGCCGGCGCTGACACGCCCGCCGATGATCACACTGACGCGGTCGCCCCACAGCCGTTTGCTGAACTGGAACGAGTAGTCGGTGGTGTTGGTACCCTTGCTGCTTGTGCCAGTCTCCACGCCGAGGTTGATGTCGATGCTCTTGAGCGCGTTGCCCGCAATGTTTTGTATCTCGCTTTGCAGGAAGGCATTGAGTGCGTTGCTGGCTTTGAAGCCCGAGGAGTTGTTGTCGGAGAGGTACATACCTGTGGCGAGCATCGCCACCGCCGTCTTGTTGCGCTGGTCGGGGCCCATCGCCGTGAGTTGATTCTGCACGCTGAGGTCTTCGGGCGCGTCGATGACGAAGTTCAGCCCCATGTTCTGCACGGTCTTAGAGATTTCTACGCCCACGTCGAACGCCACGCTGCGCTGCTGGTCGTTTTCTACGACGACAGCCTTCACTCGTTCCTTTGCGGTGATGGACAGGGTAGGATTGGCAATGTTGCCCTTGAAGTCTACATAACTTCCAGGCTCAATCGTAAACGTCTTGAGGGGGATGATGGGGAGTTCGTATTTCATCTCTCCCTTTTGCACCGTGACACGTCCCACCAGGCGCGTGTCGCCCTGCCGTGTCTGTCTCAGGGTGAGCGAGCCGCCGCCATTGAGGTCCACATAACTCTTGCCGTCCTCGCTCAGGTTGCAGAGGAAATGAGCATTTTCGTCAATGTTCACGCCGAGAGTCATCTCAAAACTGCCGCCATCATCTTCAGGAGTGGCATCGTCGGTGTCGAGCGAGTCCTCGAAACTGACAAAGGTGACGAGCCCCTCAAACTGGTTGTCAATGGTGAGCGGCGAGTCGCGCAGGATGTAGGTCATGTCGGTCTTGGGCAGGATGTCCAGGTTGCCTCGCATCGCGATGCCGTCCTTAGTGCCTCCTCGCAGCGTGCCGTTGAAATCAACATAGGCCGTGCCGAACACCGTGCTCTCGCGCTTGCGCTTGCTGTTGATGAGTTCGAAGTCGTCAGCGAAGAGGTCGAAATTCATCGACACGTTGGACAGGTTCGACATGTCGAGCGCGCCGTCGATGGTGAGCGGATTGGTGCCCGACGACCAGAGTTTGTAGTTGTTGAAGGTGAGACGGCTGCGGTCGATGACCACCGGCACGCTGTCGGTGCGGAAGTCGAAGCCGTACTCGTTGCTGTAGATATGCCCGTCGTGGAAGTCTATGCTGCCGTTGAGTATAGGTTTTGAAGCAGTGCCACTCACGTTGAACTGCCCCACGCCAGTGCCGCGCAGCGCCACACCGGTGCCGTTCAGGAATCCATTGATCAGTGCCAGGGGGATGTCGTTGAGGGTGCCATCGGCCTCAAACGCTTCGGTCTCGGCGAAGTAGGTGCCCTCAAGTGCCATCACCTCCTGCTCGTCCACATTGATGAACGCCTGTGCATAGTGTTGGCTACTGTCTTTAGGCAGATAGATGCCCATCACACCGAGGTCGCCTAGTTCCGTGCCCTGATAGGCAAAGTTGTCTAAGTGCAGGTCGGCCAATGCACTGATGCTGGTGTGGTCGTCGGTGAAGTGGAGGTCGCCAGTGAGCATTCCGCGCATATCGGGGACGTAGGGGATAGAAGCCGAGAGTTCTTGTAGATTAACCTGTGAGAGCGAGAGTGTCACATCGGTGAGCGAATCGTTGGGCTCACCATAGACACGGAGTCCTGTGCCATCGTCGGCCAGCAGGTCGATGTTGGCACCGATCGCCCCGTTTTTGCCGTAGTAGGCATAGTTGTCGGTGTTCACAGTGAAGGTGCGGTAAGCCAGCACAGGATGTTCGGGGTAGAGATGTAGTCGGTAGCCGCTGGGCTCGATGTCTGCCAGTGCGCCGAGGTTGAGTCCTACGTTGCCGTCTTTGTCACGGAACTCAGCCTCCGCACCTACGCCGCGCGGTTGCACATAGCCCTTGAAGGCAGCGAGGAACTTGTTGGGGTTCTTGCGTTTGTAGTTATGGATGATACCCTCAATGGCCAGGTTGGTGCTGTCGTGGGTGATGTTGGCGTGAATGCTGTCTAAGGTCAGTTTGTCACGGTAGAAGCCCGTCAGATAGAGGTGCCCGCCCAGCCCGCCTTCGATAGAGGACGTGAGGTGTATGTCTGCCTTGTCGTACCCGATGTTCAGCGTTTTTAGGAAAGCGGTTAGCGGGTTCTTCTTCCCAGACTTGAGGGTGAGTTCAGCCTGTGGCAGCAGTCCGTTCAATGAGCGGGTGTCGATGTGGCCCGTCTTCAATTGATCGGTCACCGTGTCCGCCAGCAACGTGAAAGCTTCTGCCGCTTCGGTCAATGCACCTTGTGCGGAGTAGTCCAGATAGAGGTCGCCCGATGTAGCGAGCGCGTTGGTGGATTCGGGCGATGTCTCGAGCATCATGTCCATGTCCTGTCCCATGAAACTCAGTCCCGAACCACTGAAGTGCATGTTCTTGATTTGTCCGTCGAAGCCAAACTGCGAGAAGTCCTGTGTGGCATGGAAGGTCATGGCCATGTCCGCTCCGGCCTGCATCGTCTCGTTGAGGCGTGCCAATGCTCCGATGTCGGCAAAGGAGATGTTGGAATTGAGTACGCCCTGGATCTCGTCGCCCAGCGTGGCTTGTGCCGTGCCACTGCCTTGCAGGAGGTCGCTTTGTGCGTTGAAGTTCAAAGAGAATAGGCCGCCGTCGCTGTTGGCATCGAGGGAGACGTCCTTGATGAGCAGACTGTCCAGCCCCAGGGCTTCGACCTCCGCGCTGGCGATGAGCCGCGAGGTGGCAGAAAGCACATCGAATTTCGCTCCGTCGGCGTGTATCCCACCGGTGAAACGTTGCAGACCAGTGGCGGGGAGGAAGTTTTGAAGCGGGAAGGCATTGGCTGCGACAGTGGCGTCGTAGGTCTCGCGGCGCGTGTTTACCGACGCTTTGATATGCGCCGTGCCCCCGTCCTGGCTGACGATGAGGTCGGCTTTATAGGCTTCGCCGCTGAATCCGAGCGTGCCCTTGGCGCTGAGGTTGTTGGGAATATGCACCGTGGCCGCCACATCGGGAGGCAACAGGCGGTTGATGAGTGCCATGTCACGTCCGGTGAATGCCACCTTGAAATTCCCCGAGGGGCTTCCAGCCAGCAAACCGCCCAGGTTCCCATCGGCGGCTATCGTGCCCATGCCGGGAATGCCGAGCGAGGCCTTGCCGAGTTGTATGTTCGAGAGGCTGCCGCCAGCATTCAATGCGATTTCATAATTGCCGTGCGGCAGTTTTTCTTTTAGGTCGGCGGGAATGAATTGCCCACCGTAGCGTTCGATGTCCGCCCACCCGAGCGAGGCGCGGAGGTCGGTGTTGAAAGCGCGGGCGGAGTTCGACGCAAAGGCTGCGGGCCACACGTCTGCATTTCCCGCCACACGGCTGTAGGGCGTTTGCAGCAGTAGGTCGCTCAGAGCGATGTGGTCCGGGTTCCCGCGCAACGCGGTGTTGAGCGTAAGGTCATAGGGTGGCAATAGGCCGAGCATGTCAGGCGAGAGGAACTGCCCGCCAAAAGCACGCACGTCAGCAGCGGCTATGCGGCTTTGGATGCGCCCGCTAAACACGTCTTGCGCCACTCCGTATCCACCAGCGAGGGCGTTGAGGTTGGCAGCGATGTTTCCAGAAAGGCGCGTGCCGGTAGAAGTCTGGAATAGCAGGTTCTCCAGGCGCACCTGCCCCGTATTGCCGCGCACATCGGTGATGAGCGTCAAGTCGGTGTGCGGGTAGCGGTTGGCCATGGCCTGTGGCAGATAGGGCTTGCCCCAAGCGCTTACGTCTTGCCAACCTATCTTGCTGGTCAGACGCAGGTTCAGATCCTGCGCATTGGTCTGATACGGACGACCTTGCATCACGGCAGATGGACGTAGATCCCCCGACAGAGCCAGTCGGCTGTACGGAGTGCCGAGGTGTGCCTCTTGCACTTGCAGGTGGCGTATGCTACCATTGACCTTCGCACCGAGCGTCACGTCGTAGTGCGGGTAGTTGCGCCATAGTTCGTCGGGAAGGTAGCCCAGTGCCAGCGCTTTTACGTCTTGCCAACCGAGGGTAGCGGTGAGGTCTGCGTCAAGACCACCATCGCTGCCCGTGGCTTCGGTGTCGAGCGCACTGAAAAGGATGTTGGCATGCCCGCTCAGGTTGGAGTAGGGGGTGGTGAGGCTGAGGCCGCTGATGCGCACGCGCTCGGCGTCGTAGTATAGTTTGGCGGCCAGGTTGCTGAGCAGGAAACCGGTGCGGCCTTCACGGAACGAGAGTCGCTCAACGACAGCGTGAAGCACCCCTTGCTCGTTGTAGTCCACGCCGCTGACTTCGGCCAGCAGTCCTTCAAGGTGCAGATGGGCCGGATCGAGGGCCGCGGCGCGCCATAGCGTGCTGTCGGCAAGAATGACTTGGCTCTCCACGCTCGGGCGCATGCCAGTGTCATAATGAAGCCTGCTGCCGTCTATTTCCACACGTTCCACCTGATAGAGGGGCTTGCCCGTGTCGAAATGTCCGCCTTTTAGGCTTGCTTCGCCGATGCGGGTGAACAGGTGGAGCGAATCGCCCGGCAGACTCAGGCGCAAAGCCGTGCTCTTGATGGCTGCGCGACCCACGTCGATGATCCAGGGTGCACCTTTCGTGGTGTCCTCGGCGGCGGTGTCGCAGAGTAGCACTGTTAGGTCTGTGTTTTCCAATTGCGCCTTCTCTACGTTCACGAGATTATCACGCCAATTCACGCCGCACAGGTCTGCAGAAAGTTCGCCCACCGTGCCGATGATTTGCGTGTTCGACACCAGATCGCGTGTGTTCAACCCCGCGTCGCGCAGTTTCAGCCCGTCCACGTTGGCCTGCCCGCCGAGCAGCGGCCAGAACTCTACGCTCAGCACCAATTCCTCTGCACGGAGCACGCTGTCGCCGCGCTGTTCGGCTCGCACGCCCCTCACACTCAGGTCGAGCGGGAATGCCAGCCGCACGCGGTCAATGGAAAACGAGAGGCCCGTGCTGTCGCTCATCGCTTCGCAGACTCGGTGCACCACATAGTTTTGTACAGGAGGCAGATACAACAGTAGGAAAAGCAGCAAGAAAAGTACGAATGGTGAGAGCAAAGCGGCGCTGAACCACTTCGCCCGCCTTTTATTCAATAGTCGGAGCGCTTTTCCCATTTTGGACGCAAAATTAAGGAAATGCGCGCGCACGCGAAAACCTTTCCCTTTTTTTCTTGTTCGGAGTGGTCTTGTGGCAACGTTTGGAGACAAAAGTGACAGCAGGTTTTGTCAGCCGCTTTCCATCGGCGCAGTTCAGGGCGTGAGCAGAAAAGTTGCTAAAAACCTTCGCGAAGGTTAAAAAAAGTTATACGTGCTTTTGTGGCCCGTAATAGGGGCTTTTTTGCCCGTCGAGCGGTCAAAAAAGTGCGTTCTGCGGCAAAAAAAGCATTTTTTTTGCGCTTTAAATGCAAAAAAATGTTGTCAGATAAAAAATTTACCTACCTTTGCCCCGCAAATCTGCGCAGTGACGCGCTTAAAACAAGCGGAAAAAGGTGCGTGTCGGCTGTGCAGAAACACAAAGAGAACAAACAACCTAATTTATTCATCAAACCAACTTTTATGAAAAAGTCACTTTTGGCAATTGCGCTGGCAGTGTTCGCTTTCAGCGCATCCGCACAGGAAGCTCCTGTGAGCAAGTACAGTGTGGCCACCAACAGTTTCTGGGCTAACTGGTTCGTTCAGGCCGGTTTCAGCGCCCACATGACGTTCTCCTCTCAAGAAGCGTCCGACATGGACTTCTTCAAGATCAAGGAGCGTGGCCAAATCGGCGCAAGCCTCGCCGTAGGTAAGTGGTTCACCCCCGGTATCGGTCTTCGCACCAAGGCCCGCGTTTATCGCGACAAGGCTGTCTTCACCGAGGACATTCACCCCAGCTTCAGCTACTGGCAGGTAACCGAGGACGTGATGTTCAACCTCTCTAACCTTCTCTGCGGCTACAACGAGACCCGCGTGTGGAACTTCATTCCTTATGTAGGTATCGGTGTGAACAAGATGATGACCTTTGGCGGTAAGGACTACGACCTCGTTTACAACGGCGGTTTGCTCAACACCTTCCGTCTCAGCAAGCGCTTCTCCGTGTTCCTCGACATCTATGCTCAGGCCACCGAGGGTAGCTTCGACCGCGAAAATGTTTTCGCTGCAAGGAGCTTTAACCCCCGTGGTGTAGCTGGCGACCCTGGAGATGTAATGGCTGAACTGGCCGACGTTCACTATTGGGGACAGTACGCCAAGTACGAAAGCCGTCACTGGGACAAGCAGCTCGGTGTAGACCTCGGTGTTCAGGTTAACATCAGCAAGACCACTGGCTGGAGCAAGGTGCCCGACGTAGCCGCTCTGACCGCTATGTACAACGAGCAACTCGACGCCATGAGGCTCGCTCTGAAGAACTGCGAAGACGAGAACCAGCGTCTGCTTGACCTGATTGCTGCCCAGCCCACCGACAATGGCCAGGCTCGCGTTCAGACCCAGACTCAGACTCAGATCCAGTACGTTGATCGTGAGAAACCCGTACTCGTAGGCTCTCCCGCCAGCGTATTCTTCAACATCGGCAAGTCCACCATCGCAAGCCGTCGTGACCTCGTCAATGTTCAGGATCTCGCCACCATCGCTAAGGAGAAGGGCTACACCCTGCTCGTTACCGGTTACGCCGACAGCGCTACTGGCACTGAAGAGATCAACAACCGTCTGGCTCAGGAGCGTGCTGAGGCAGTTGCTGCCGAACTCCAGAACATGGGCGTTCCCGCCAGCCAGATCGAAACGGTTGCTAAGGGTGGTGTTGACACCCTCACTCCGTTCGAGTACAACCGCCGCGCTACGGTTACCATCAAGTAATCCACGCAGACGATTGACCAACATCAGCAAGCGGGCTGCCCATCTCGGGCAGCCCGCTTCGCTTATTTGAAATTCTCTCAGCAGTCACCAACGGCCGATATGCTGTTCCCCTTTTCCTTCCTCGCTTATAGCGCGAAGGCACGGCTTTGACGGCAATGCAAATGTCGTTTTCCCGCAAAAGAATGTTAATAATTGCGTGAGGATGTGCGATGTGTGCGATTTATTCTTACTTTTGCATCGGTAATTCTAACCCCAAAATCGTTTACGTATGAAATTCATGAAACTTAAAGCAGGCTTTCTCTGCTCGCTGCTGCTCCTGAGCGGCTGTAACATGACCAACACTGCGAAGGGAGGCCTCATCGGTGGCGGCGGTGGCGCAGCACTCGGTGCCCTCGTTGGCGCCTTGGCCGGCAAAGGCAAGGGTGCCGCTATCGGAGGTGCTATCGGCGCAGCCGTAGGTGCTGGTGCTGGTGTGCTGATTGGCAACCGCATGGACAAGGCAGCCCGCGAGGCAGCCGCTATTGCCGAGGCACAGACCGAGGTGCTTGAAGATCAGGCTACAGGCCTGAAGTATGTGAAGGTTACGTTTGACAGCGGCATCCTCTTCGCCAGCGGCAAGAGCACCCTGAGCAGCACCGCCCAGGCAGCGCTCACCAAATTCGCGCAGAACGTGATGCAGCAGAACCCCGACATGGACGTGGCCATCATCGGCTATACCGACAACACCGGCTTCAGAGGTAAGACAGCCGCTCAGAGCCAAGAGATGAATGTGGAACTGAGCAAGCAACGCGCACAAGCCGTTTGCAGTTACCTCACCGCACAACTTGCTGCCCTCGGCGCTTCCGCCACGCAGATCAAGTCCGTCGAAGGACTTGGCGAAGCCAACCCCGTGGCCGACAACTCCACTGCCGAAGGCCGCCAGCAGAACCGCCGCGTAGAGGTGTTCCTCGTAGCCAGCGACGCTATGGTTCAGGCCGCCAACCAGCAGGCTTCCTGATCGTCCAGGCAAACGCCTAAATCTTCTACGGGTCTCGTGATTTTCACGAGCCCCGTTTTTTTTGCGCCCGTGCCTGCCCCATTTACTTTTCACCCCTGCAGCACGCCTCCAGCCCGCGCTCCCCGTCCACTCCCCGACTGACTCCATTTATACTACATCCGTTCAAGTTTAAACTAGGTCCGTGTGACTTTAAA
>JAFSWM010000034.1 GCA_017444485.1 Bacteroidaceae bacterium
GTCGATGTCCACACGCGGTGTGTTGTTGTCGCCACGTACCACCGTGAAGGGTACACGGCTGATTTCCTTGTTCACCTGGTCGTAGGTTTCGCCCATGAAGCGCTTGATAGAGTAGATGGTTTTCTTTGGGTTCGTCACGGCTTGACGCTTGGCAGGGTCGCCCACCTTGCGCTCGCCACCTTCGACGAATGCCACTACAGAAGGCGTTGTGCGCTTGCCTTCGCTATTGGCGATGACAACGGGTTCGTTGCCTTCAAATACGGATACACACGAGTTCGTGGTTCCTAAGTCGATTCCGATAATCTTTCCCATTTTTGTTTATTTTTTTAATTGTTATTATTATTCGTTTTGTTTGTTTGCGGCTTTTCCGCTTGCACTATATCTATTTGCAAAGTCTGTGCCAAAGTCGGAAATTTTATGTTTCGGAATGTTTCTGATTGCTCGGAATAATATGAATGTTCGGAAAATTCGGAAAATTTGAACTGAACGCGCAAAAAAGAATCGTGGCAGTTTCTTTGTTTTGAGTAATTGTAGTATTTTTGTGGGAAATAATCAAAGGAAAGATTTCGTATTTTCTATCGAGTTATTTTCTCCAATAATCTTGAAAAGTTGTAAATTTGCCCCATTAATAATCTTGAAAAGATGTATAAAAACACTATTATCATGAAAAGACTACTGTTTTTTGTGCCGTGTCTGGCACTGATGCTCGCATCGTGCGGCAATGACGAAAATTTTCACGTTACGCGCTTTTACGAGACCGCCGCTGTGATGTATGCCGACCAGGAGGTGGATTCGCTTCACTTGCAAACCTCCGACAACTGGACCGCGCAGAAGAATGCCGACTGGTTCAATATGAGCCCTACATCCGGTACGATACCTCAGGGGGCTGTCATGTGGACGCGCATCGACATTACCACCACGCCTAACACGACGGGCAAGGAGCGCATAGGTAACATTATGGTGACGAGCTACGAGCCTGCGGGCATTACGGTATATCAGCACTCGTTCCTCAATGTGTCGTGGCCCCTCATCGGTGCTAAGAGTGTGGGGGATGAGATTGAGTACGTGTGTGAGGACATCGTAGCAGACACCGTTACCTCACGCCAGGTCATCTTCACTACCTACGCCGACGGTGCCACGCTGACGAGTAACAGCGCATGGCTCACCGTAAGCAACGAGACTTATCCGGCAGGCGAACACACCGTTACGTACAGTCTTGAGCCTAACGAGACGACAGAGGAGCGCACCGCCGTTATCACCCTGACGAGCAACGGTGTGAGCATGCCCATCAGCGTGACGCAGCGTGCCTACGTGGCAGCAGAATAATAGTGCTTTAAGCGTTTGATTATTAACAGATTAACCACTAATACATGGAAACGACGATTTATATTCTCATCAGCATCGTAGCAGGCTTCGCTGCCGGCTACCTGCTGATGAAATTGTTTGCGGCAAGGAAAGAGGCGCAGCTCGGTGTGGCATGCGCCAAGGCAGAGGCACAGGCGGAGCATCTGGCAGGACAGCTGGCTGCCGCACAGGAACGGCTCTCCAACGACCTCGCCGCGCAGAAAGCGGACTTTGAAGAGCGCCTCGACGAACTGACCAAGAACTATGAGGGGCGGCTCGACAGTTTGACCAAAGGCTATGAGAAACGCCTTGCAGAACAGAAAAAGGCTTTCGACGAAGAGAAAGACCTGTTGCGGCAGGACCATGCCATGGACCTGCGCCGGCAGAACGATGCCTTCAGGGAAACGGCAGAGAAACTCAAGGCGGAGGTGAAGTCTGCCACGGAGGACATCCTCAAGCAGCGGCAGGAAGAATTCGCCGCGAGCAGCAAGAGCAGTATCGACGGACTGGTCAATCCCCTCAAGGCATCCATCGAAGGCATGAAGGCGGTGTTCGAGGAGAACAAGGTGAAGCAGACGGAGATAAAGACCGTGATAGAGGACCACATGAAGGCTATTGCCGCCAAGAGCGAAGCCGCCAAGGAGAGTGCCGACCGGCTGACACAGGCGATGCGCCACAACTCGAAGGTGCAGGGTGACTGGGGCGAGATGATACTCAAGGACCTGCTTGAGAGCATGAACCTGCGCGACGGGGTGCAGTTCGACACACAACCCACGCTGCGCGATGCCAAAGGGCGCGTGATAAGAAACGACAACGAGGCACGCATGAGACCCGACGTCATCCTCCACATGGGCGACAACCGCGAACTCATCATCGATGCCAAGGTGTCGCTCTCCGCCTATATGGACTATGCCAACGCCACAAACGACGAGCAGCGCGAAACAGCACTGCAACTCCATATCAAGAGCCTGCGCGACCATGTGAAAGAACTCGCGCGCAAGGACTATGCCGCGTATATCCAGCCGCCCAAGAGCACGATGGACTTCGTCATCATGTTCGTGCCCAACACGGGGGCACTGTGGCTCGCCCTGAAACACGACTCCCAACTGTGGCACCAGGCTATGAAAGAAAACGTCTATATCGCCGACGAACAGACCCTGAGCGCCGTGCTGCGCGTCATCGACCTGACATGGCGGCAGATAGCGCGCCAGAAGAACTACGAAGAGGTGTTCCGCCTCGCCAACGAAATGGTGAAGCGCGTCGAGGCCTTCCAGACACAATACGACAAAATCGGCGAACAACTCAACAAACTCCACGGCGTTTACGAAGAC
>JAFSWM010000004.1 GCA_017444485.1 Bacteroidaceae bacterium
ACCATTACCAATACCGGCTGCAATGGGTTTTGCGAATGGTCAATGGTCAATGGTCAACGGTCAATGGTCAACGGTCAATGGTCAATGGTCAACGGTCAATGGTCAACGGTCAATGGTCAACGGTCAATGGTCAACGGTCAATGGTCAATGGTCAATGGTCAACGGTCAATAAAAGATGTGGTCAACGGAAGAAGACCTTCTTGCCGTTCCTAATGTAAATACCACGTCCGGGCTTTTCTACACGGCGACCTTGCAGGTCGTACCAAACGTTATTATTCACACCAGGCTCTGCCGTTTCAATCGTGTTGATGTCGGTGGAAATCAAACCGCCATAGAACGTGATTTCGTTCAAGGCGAGGAGCGTACCGCCGAAGCCCTTGGTGAAGGTGATGCGGATGTAGGGCTCTTGCACGGGCTGTGCCAGGAATACGTATTGGTTCTCGGCATTGGCCAGAGCGGTCTCGCTCTCAATGATACGCCAGTTTTCGCCGTCCTCACTCACTTCTACCGTGACACTTGAAGCCCTGTAGCGCTGCTCGCGGGTGTAGTAGAACCTCATGGTCTCGATGTCGGTGAGGTCGTTGCGCCTGATGGTGAGGCTGTGGGGGTAGCCCACATTACCGTTTGCCCAACTGCTGTGCCAGAAGGTGCTGGTCTTGCCGTCAATGGCGTAACTTGCAGGAGCGGTCTCCTTGGTAATCTCCTGGTCGCTCCAATCGATGACCGTGTAGTCGCTGGAGGTGTTGATCTTCTCGCCGAGCGGAGTGATGGTCTGCGTGGTGCCGAAGTTGAGCGCGAAGACGCCTTTGCTCTCCACCCATGCATCGCCATCGGGTCCGAAACCGGAGCGCACGCCGGTATTACCATTGCCGCTCTTGTCCTGCGCATCACCAGAACTGTGGTTGAAGTCGTAGTAAAGTTTCAGCGCGTCGGCATCATCGGAAACCAGGGCTTCGGTGACAGGAAGCACGCAATAGGTCTTGATGCGTGCGTTGGCCAAATTCTTGTTGAACACCCAGAGTTCATCCATCACACCAGTGGCTTCCGTTCCTTGTCCGCCAATAGTAAGGGCGTTCCAAAGGGCGCTGTAGTCTGTCACGCCTGAAAGCGTGCCACTACCTTTCAGCACGCCGTCCTGATAGAAGCGTATGGTGCCGCGGTTCGCGGTAATGGCATAGTGGTGCCAGGTGTTGGTCTCAAGGATGGCATCCGAGGAACTTACGCTTACGCTACCAGCAGAGAGCGTGAGGCCGCCACTGTCGTTGGCCTTGAGGGTGATACCACCCTCGCCGCCGGTGATGCACAGAGCGCCTTCACCGCCTGCCATCGGACGATACCAGAAGCCCATCGTCCAGGCATTTGTGATACCGGCTGGTGCACCAGCGGTGAGTTTTTGTGAGCCTCCGCCGAAGTTCAGTCCATGCTTGCTGTCGGCGTTGCAGACCACGAGGGCGCGGCCCTGTGTGACTTCATTAGAGCCATAGTCGTTGGCCACCTTATAGGTGAGGTCGAACACACCTGCAGCATTGGGCACCACGGTGGTATGCAGACCATATGTAGCGAAGACACTCTGGTCGCTGCTGAACACCCACGACCCGCCGGTGGGCGAGTAGAGGCTGTTGTCATCGAGTCCCACTTCCTGACCTTTCACCACTACGCTCTCACTGATGTTGTAGCGCGCGATTGGTGCGCTGGGGTTCACAGTCACCTCGTGCTGCTCAACATACTCGGTGCCATCGGGCCCGGTAACGGTGAGTTTCACCGTGTAGGTGCCTTCAGCGGTGTACTGCGCTGCAGCATTAATGGTAGTGGCTTGTTCCACGAGTGCACCTGGCATATCCCAGAGATAGGTACATCCGGGTGCGGTGTTCTCGCTGATGAAACTCACACGGTCGGTGCCGCTGACGCTCTCGGTGCTCAGACGGAAGGCAGCGGTAGGCGTGACGCCTTCGGTGATGGTGATGGTGGCTGTGGCTGAAGCGGTGTTGCCCTCATTGTCGGTGACGGTGAGGCTGACATCCTTCACGCCCGGGGTGTTGAAAATAATGGTGGGCGAAGCCATGGTGTAGGTCTTTCCATCAATCACCCACACACGCTTCACGACATTGGGCGGGCAGTAGTCGGTGAAGGTGTAGGCCTGTCCGACGGGCGTGTTGGCGGGACGGGTGATGTTGGCCACGATGGTGGGGTTGGTAAAGCCGCTGGGCACCTCGGTGGATACCGTCGCCGTGCCGTTGTCTTTGACAAAGGCAGCGTGGTGTCCACCCACGCAGTCGCGCAGTTTGGTCTCACCGCCCTCTTCAATGGTGTCCATGCGGTAGTAGGCCAGCAGGTCATTGAATTGCGCAGGATTGAGCAACGGGCTGGCGTATGCGCGACGTATCTGGTTGGGGGAGCGAACGCCTTTCCAGATCCTCACGTCATCCACATATCCATAGAGGCCACTGTTGGTGCCTTGGTGCGAGCCGAACACCAGTTCGTTTAGTCCGGGCAAGCCGCTGTACCCGCTGGAGGTGACAGAGCCGCGCTTCGTGCCGTTCACATAGAGCGTCATGGTGCTACCATCCACGGCGATGGCAATATGCGTCCAAGCAGTGGTCTTCAACACGTTGGAGACGGTGCTTCGGTCGTTGCCTGTATTCCAGCCATAGACCAGTTCGCCGTTTTCGGTGGTGTGAATGAGGAACGAGCCCCAGTTGGGACCTATCTGCTGATTCCAGTTGGCGAGAGCCGTAGGCTTCATGCGGAACTCGATGGTGGCCTGCGCCATGCCCGCACTGAAAACGTCAGGGATGCTGAAACCGCCATTTTGGAACACGCCCACATAGTCGTCGGTCTGGTTGTCAGCGGCGTCAGACATCCTCACCGCCGAACTTATCTCGGAGAAGGTACAGGCCTCATCGGTGCCATATACGGCACGCACCGTATAGGCCACACCGGGCTGCGGGGTGAAGGTGTAACTGGTGGTTTCCACCTCAGCAAGTTCTTTATTATCGGCATACACCTTATATGCAGTGGGCTCAAGGGCGCCAACGGGGGCTTCCCATTGCAGCGTGCCGTCGTTGAGCGACAGATTGGAGGGGGCGGTGATACCCGAGCCGTTCACGACGACGCTGATCATGGTGCGTTTGCCTGCGTTCTGTATGGAAACGCTGTCGCCTTCAATGGTAAAGGGTATTTCCACACCCTCGGGGTCGTAGGAGTAGTCCATGATACTTGCCTCGTGTATGCCGCCTTCGCCCGAAGCCGTATTGTTGCTGACAATGATAAAGAAGTACTTGAGCGGTTGACTACGGTCAAAATCCTCCGTGAGGTCGGTAAGGTCGTAGCCGAACTCCATGGGCTCGTAGTGCATCTTGCCGTCGTTCCACCGGCCCAACATCGGTATCAGCGGGTCGTCGCTGTTGTTACCATTGCCCTGATAGTTGAAGTGGTGGAAGGTGATGGTCTTCTCTGGCTCGGTGGCCTTCAGGTTGCGCGAGATGCCTGCTCTGAGACTGATGGCGCTGCGCTGGTTGAAGGTCATCTTCAGTTTGATGGTGCGCTTGGGCACATAGTCCTTACGGATATGATAGATCTCGGGCGTGAAACCTCCCGCGCCGTTGGGGGTGTAGTAGTCCTTGGTCACGGTACCCGTCACCGTCACCCCGTCGTCGGCATAGGTGTTATACGTTTTGGTCTGCTTCGAGCAAGTAGGCGCAGCCAGCGGATAGGGAATATAGATAAAGCCATTGTTGGCCCATCCGCCCCATGAGTTCACGATGATCCAGGCGCCTTTTTCGTCCTGTCCCACGGTATTGTTGCGTTCTCCAGCAATGCCATTCCCGTCGAGGTCAAACTCTATCCGGTCGTCGTAGCCAGTGATGGTCACGGCGTGGTCCACACTGGTTCCGGTTACCCAATAGCGCTTGCCAGTGACGCCAATGGCATCGTTGGCAGGCGTCTTGGGCACACTGAACTGTGGGCCGCCGCAGGCCACACCCAGTCCGAGCAAACCGCCTGTGCTATAGGATTCGTCGCCGTTGTGGTTGTAGAGGTAGCGTTTCGCCGCCAGGGCGCCTGGGCCATAGCCACCACGCCCCCACCCCTCGGGATTGTCCTCGGGATAGCCTATCACGCCCACGGGAATACTACTCGTACCCCATATCCTGTTGAACATGGAGGTATACCACTTGTCGTAACCCTGCATCCATCCGGCATTGTAGGCGTCCACCTCATAGAAGCCGTAAATGCTGCTGTAAGGGAAGCCGCCGTAGGTCTTGGAGTCGGGATAGCCCACATAGCGAGCCATATAATCCTTGGGGGTGCCGTTATCGTAGGAGAAGGGGTACTGGAAATTGCAAGCCAGTCTGTTTTCGGGTAGCGAGGCGTTGGTACCACGATAGGCGTTGAGTTCTTCGGTGAGCATATAGCCTACCCGCGAGGACACGCCACACGAGCCGCCCGACTGATTGAACACCGGCGGGAAGTGTATCGTCGTGGCGTTGTCCCAATACTCGGGAAGGTCCGCATCGGCCTGTTGAAGCCTGCGAGGGCCATTTGCCGCGGGCTGCGAACCATCGGCTGTGCCCACGCCGGCTCCTGGAATCATCAGGTTGTAGTTAGGATTCCACTGTGGAGTATAGTCCCTCCACTTGGTGCGATCCACTTCAACACCTTCAAGGTCCCACTGCGCATACGTCATCGCAGGAACAGCCAGCAGCAAAGCAACCAGCAATGTCTTGGAGATTGTTCTCATGATAATAGGGATTATGTGGTTAGAAAAATAATAACGGCTCAGCAGGGCGAGCAAAGAGCTTTTGCTTGCTGAAAAAAGGAGATACGCCCTTGGTCCAAAGTTTTTTCGGGCTAAAATTAGAAAAAAAACACCGCCCGAGGCTCAGGAAGGATTCATTTTTTCTCCTTTCAGAGAAAATATCCCCGCGTCGGGCGGTGTTTTGTCAAGCAAGCATTATGTTTTCAGACGCAACGCAAATACAGCAATATGCAAACAAAAGGGTTCCATAAAGTCAGCGAAAGCACTTTTATAGCAACACCTTCTTACACTACGGACTAAGCCGTTGTGCCAATCATTTGGGGACGGAAATCAATCGTCATCGTCGTCCCAGTCATCGAAGCCATACATAGGCGTGATGAAGTCCTCCATATCGCGGCGGTCCTTCTTGGTGGGGCGTCCCGTGCCTTTGGCGCGGTTCACAAAACCGCTGATGCGGCTCATCTCCAAAAGTTCGTATTGCGAGGCATCGGTGATATTCTCCACCATATCGGGAAGGAGTTTTGCGCCGACGCGCTTCTCTATGGCCTGTTTTACGCGGAAAGTATAGGTAACGGGTGGCTTGCGTACGCTCACCGTGTCGCCCTCCTTCACGGTGCGCGCAGGTTTGGCCTGTGCACCATTGATCTGTACGCGTCCGTTCTTGCAGGCATCTGCGGCCAGGGTGCGGGTTTTAAACACGCGCACAGCCCAGAGCCATTTGTCCAAACGTGCTTCCATGAGGTCTTGAGGTTTTAAGGTTATGAGGTTTTGAGGTTACTTTCCGTTAAACTGGTTCATGGTGCGATCAATGCCTTGCAGGGCAAAACTCTTTACGGCTTCAACAGCCACAGGGATGCGCTCTTTGAGTATCGTCTCCTCATCAGCAGTGAAGGGGCTGAGCACATAGTCAATCTGCGCGCCACGGGGGAAGTCGCCGCCAATACCGAAGCGCAAACGGGCGTATTGCTGTGTGCAAAGTTGCTGTGTGATGGAGCGCAAACCATTATGTCCACCCTCGCTGCCACTGGCTTTCATACGCAGTGCGCCAAAAGGCAAGGCGATGTCGTCGACTACGATGAGCAGGCGGGATGGTTCTATCTTTTTCTCGCGCAGCCAGTAGCGCACCGCGTTGCCACTGAGGTTCATATAGGTGCTGGGCTTCAGCAGGATGAGATTTTGGTTCTTCACCTTCACCTCAGTGATGAAACCGTAGCGGCGGTCGCTAAAAACAGCGTTGGATGCCCCAGCAAGGGCATCCAACACGCGAAATCCTATGTTGTGGCGGGTGTCGGCATACTCATCGCCGATATTGCCCAACCCCACAATCAGGTTGTTCATTTCTTTAAGGTTTTATTCATTGACCGCCAGCCATTGACCGCCAGCCATTACCAATAGCGGCTGCAATGGGTTTTAAGAATGTTCAATGTTCAATGTTCAACGTTCAATGTACAAAGTCCCCGTTCAGCCCTGAGCGGCTGCAGCGTCGGCAGCCGAGCGGGCGGCGCGGGTCATCTTGATGGTGATCACCACGACCTCCTTGGGCGTAACGAGTTCCATGTTCTCGAAACTCAGTTCGCTCACCTTGATGCTCTTGCCGAGTTCGAGGTGCGACACGTCGATGGTGAGTTTCTCGGGGATATCGGTGTACTTGGCACGAACGTTGAGTTTGCGCAGCATGGTGGTGAGGCGACCACCGGCGCGAACACCAGGAGCGTGGCCAACGGTCTGGATGGGCACACCTATCACGATGGGTTTCTCTTCGGTCACTTCGTAGAAGTCCATGTGCAGCACGTTGTCCTTCACGGGGTGGAACTGCATCTCCTTGACCACGGTTTTATGCTCTTGACCGTCGAGGTTGATGCGCACCAGATAGATGTGGGGCGTGAATACCACCTTGTTAATCTCCTTTTCACTTACGGCAAACGGGGTGGCCTCGGGCAGTCCGTCCTTACCGCGTTTCTCTCCGTAAAGTACGCAGGGCACCATGCCTTCACGGCGCATCTGGCGAGCGGCCTTCTTGCCGCCGGGCACACGTGTCGTGCCGTTGATTACGATTTCTTTCATGGGTTTGGGATTTGTGTTACTCTAAATTAAGTTTAACAATTCGCTTAATCCGCCATCACACAGCGGGCTTTTCCGCGCCCGCAGGCGGCAAATCGGCGGCAAAAATAGGAAGAACCCGCGTCTCAGACAAGGGAAACGCGCTTTTTTAAAAAAAACGTGGTCGACCAGCACAGCAACGGCAAAAGTTTCGCACAGCGGAACGCAAAAAAGCGCAAAAAACTTTTTGCTATTTGATACAGCAACGTATTTTTGCCCTGACAATCCTAAAATTTCATCACATTTATGCAACCACACGACAAGAACGCCATTCTCTTTTCCCGCACGGTGAAAGCCGGCAAGCGCGTCTATTATATCGACGTGAAGCAGGACCGCCGAGGCGGCTTTTACCTTTCGCTTACCGAGAGCAAACGCGTACAGAACGCCACAGAAATGACTCCACCAGTCATTGAGAAACACAAGATATTCCTCTACAGCGAGGACTTCGACAAATTTCGCACCGCATTTGACGAGGCTGTGGACTTCATTGATGGGCAAGCACCTGCTCCTGCCGACATGCAGCCCACTGACAGCGAGACCGAAGACGGCGCAACGACCGACCGCGACGATTTCCGCCTGAACGTAGACTTTGAACATTGAACATTGAACATTGAACATTGACCATTAGCAAAACCCATTGCCGCCGGTATTGGCAATAGTCAACGGTCAACGATCAATGGTCAACGGTCAATGGTCAACGGTCAATGGTCAATGGTCAATGGTCAATGGTCAATGGTCAATGAAGAATGTCAATGGTTCTTACAACCTTAAAACCTCATGACCTAAAAGCCTATATATATATAGGTATAGCGGCGGCATGGCTTATGCTGTTCTCTGCACCCGTTGCGGCTGCCCAAACCACCGACACGGTGCCGCGCACCACCGTAGGATGGGCAGTTGATGTGGCGGTGGGCAAGGTGTTACGCCCCGACGAGTATGTGCGCATGTGGTTGCACGACAACGATGTGCAGACGTTTGGCGCGGAAATGCGCTTCACACCCCCACTCTCCGATCCCTTTGCTTCTGACTATGGCGGGGCCACGTTGGGGGCTGGCCTGCGATACGGGAGATACCGAGGTGTGACGATGCGCAAAAGCCCCTCGCCAGAATGGGGAATGGCGCAGATGGCGGACTACGACTCGCACATGGGCGACATCGTCACCGCCTACGCTTTTTTTGAACGTCCGCTATTCAGGAAAGGACGCTGGGAGGCGGACTATCGCTTAGACATCGGCCTGGGATGGGGAAGCAGGCCCTACAACAAGCGGAACAACGTAGACAACGAAATCATCGGCTCAAACCTGCTGGTGTACTTCGGTGCTGGACTGCACGCCACCTATTTTGTCAGCCCGCGCCTTGGGCTACGTGCCGGATTGGAATTCGCGCACCACAGCAACGGCGCGCTCAACCGCCCCAACAAAGGGGTGAACTTCTTCGGCCCGATGGTCGGCGTGATACACAGGCCCGACGGCGAACGCCCCGAAAGCCGCAGCCCCGTTGTCGTGACCGAACAAGCGAAAAGCAAGAAGCCCTGGTACGTCACGCTCACCCTCGGTTTCGGTGGTAAGACTTTGCTTGAAGACTGGCTCCGCACACAATACAACACGCCGCCCGATGAGAAGGGCTATCGCAAGGAAAGTTTCCACGTCTGCTACGCCCTCACGGCACAGGCCGACGTGATGTGGCGCTATGCACGGAGGTGGTCGAGCGGTGTGGGTGTGGACGTATTTTACGCCTCTGCCGCCAACCGTATCCGCGATCTGGACCGCGCCGACGGCAGGGAGGAACGCCACAGCCCGTGGTCGGTGGGACTGGCTGCCAAGCACGAGGTGTGGTGGCACAACCTCGCCCTTACCATGTCACTGGGCGTGTACCTTTATCGCCACATGGGTTTTACGGCACGAACAGAAGAGAAACCCTACTACGAGCGCATCGGGCTGAAATACGTATTCCCTCGCCTGCATGGTCTGTCGGTGGGAGCCAATGTGAAAGCGCATTTCACCAAGGCCGACCAAACCGAAGTGACGCTCGGCATCAGGATTTAATTGTCTCATTGACCGTTGACCATTGACCGTTGACCATTGACCGTTGACCATTGACCGTTGACCATTGACCGTTGACCATTGACCATTGCCAATACCGGCTGTATGGGTTTTACTAATGGTCAACGGTCAATGGTCAATAGTCAATAGTCAATGGTCTGTCCCCCTCGCACAGCCAAAAAATGCGGATAAAAAAACAGAAAAGTTTGGTTACTAAGGTTTTTTGCTTACTTTTGCGCCGCCGTTACGCGATAGCGGACCGGTTCAAACTAATTATCTAACAGTTTTTACCAAACAAAACTCATGGCAACCAAACTCAGATTGCAACGCCGCGGCCACAAGGACTACGCCTTCTACAGCATCGTAGCCGCCGACAGCCGCGCACCCCGCGATGGCCGCTTCATTGAGAAGATTGGCACGTACAACCCCAACACCAACCCCGCCACGGTGGAACTGAAGTTCGACCGCGCGCTCTATTGGCTCGAAGTAGGCGCACAGCCCACCGACACCGTGCGTAGCATCCTCTCCCACGAGGGCGTGATGCTGATGAAGCACCTGCGCGTTGGTGTGAAGAAAGGCGCCAAGACCGAAGAGCAGGCACAGGCCGAGTTTGACGCTTGGAAGGCCACAAAGGCACAGGCCAAGACCGCTCTGCTGAGCAAGCAGGCCGCCGACAAGAAAGCCGCCGCCGAGGAACGCCTCGCTGCCGAGCGCAAGCAGAACGAAGAACTTGCCAAGAAGGTGGCCGAGAAGAAGGCTGCCGCTCACGCTGCCGAAGCCGAGGCCGAGGCTGCCGAAGCCGAACCCGCAGAGGACGCTGCCGAAGCACCTGCTGAAGCATAAACAGGCCGTCAAGGCAACGCTTACCCAAGGCCACCCGCCCATACACGTCGTAACAAGGACGGAAAGGCGGGTGGCTTTCCTTTTTTCACCGACAACGTTCAAGGTTGTAAGGTTTTGAGGTTATGAGGTTATGAGGACCTCAAAACCTAACAACCTCAAAACCTAACAACCTCAAAACCTCATCATACCACCATCATGATAAACATCACTTTTCCGGACGGCAGCGTCAGGCAATACGAAGCCGGCGTGACCGCCCTGCAAGTGGCCGAGAGCATCTCACCACGCCTCGCTGCCGATGTGCTGGCGTGCGGCGTGGACGGGGAGACTCGCGACCTGCTCCGGCCCATCACCCAAGACTGCGAACTGAAACTCTACAAGTGGGACGACGAGGAAGGCAAACACGCCTTCTGGCACACCAGTGCTCACCTCATGGCTGAGGCCATCGGCGAACTTTGGCCCGGCACACAGTTCGGCATCGGGCCAGCCATCGAGCGTGGCTTCTACTATGACGTGATGCCGCCCGAGGGCGTCACTATCAAGGAGGAGGACTTCCCCCGCATTGAGAAGAAGATGATGGAACTGCAAAGCCGCAAGGAATCGCTCGTACGCAAGGAAATATCCAAGAAAGACGCACTGGCCTTCTTCGGTTCGCTCGGACAGACCTATAAGAACGAACTGATCGAAGACCTCGAAGACGGCACCATCACCACCTACACCCAGGGCGCATTCACCGACCTCTGTCGCGGCCCGCACCTGCCCAGCACCGCACCCATCAAGGCCGTAAAGGTCACCGCCTGCAGTAGCGCCTACTGGCGTGGCGATGAGAAACGCCCGCAACTCACGCGCGTCTATGCCATCACCTTTCCCAAGAAGAAACTCCTCGACGAATACCTCGTGATGCTCGAAGAGGCGAAACGCCGCGACCACCGCAAGATCGGCAAGGAGATGGAACTCTTCATGTTCGACGAGATGGTGGGCAAAGGCCTGCCCATGTGGTTGCCCAAAGGCACGGCACTGCGCCTCAGGCTCGAGGACTTCCTCAAGAAGATACAGAAGCGCTTCGGCTATCAGCAGGTGATGACTCCCCACATCGGCGGGAAGAACCTCTACGTCACCAGCGGCCACTATGCCAAATACGGCAAAGACTCCTTCCAGCCCATCCACACGCCGGAAGAGGGCGAGGAATACATGCTCAAGCCCATGAACTGCCCGCACCACTGCGCCATCTACGCCTGGAAGCCCCGTTCCTACAAGGACCTGCCCCTGCGCCTGGCCGAGTTTGGCACGGTCTATCGCTACGAGCAGAGCGGCGAACTGCATGGCCTCACCCGCGTGCGTGGCTTCACGCAAGACGATGCACACATCTTCTGCCGTCCCGATCAGGTGAAGGACGAGTTTCTCCGTGTGATGGACATCATCATGATCATCTTCCGCGCCCTCGACTTCCAGAACTTCGAGGCACAGATCTCCTTGCGCGACAAGGTGAACCGCGAGAAATACATCGGCTCTGACGAGAACTGGGAAAAGGCCGAACGCGCCATCATCGAAGCCTGCGAGGAGAAAGGCCTCCCCGCCGTCGTGGAATACGGCGAGGCGGCGTTCTATGGTCCCAAACTCGACTTCATGGTTAAGGACGCACTGGGCCGCCGCTGGCAGTTAGGTACCATTCAGGTGGACTACAACCTCCCCGAACGCTTCAACCTCGAATACACCGGTAGCGACAACGAGAAGCACCGCCCCGTGATGATCCATCGTGCTCCCTTCGGCTCCATGGAACGCTTCGTCGCCGTACTCATTGAGCATACCGCTGGCAAGTTCCCCTTGTGGCTCACGCCCGAGCAGGCCGTGGTGCTCCCCATCAGCGACCGCTTCAACGACTATGCCACCAAGGTGTGTGCCGAACTGGAGCAAGCCGGTGTGCGTTGCACACTCGACGACCGCAGCGAGAAGATCGGACGCAAGATTCGTGACAACGAGATCAAGCACATCCCCTATCTGCTCATCGTGGGCGAGAAAGAGGCCGAAAACGGCACCGTCAGCGTGCGCAAACAGGGCGAGGGCGACCAGGGAAGCGCCACACCCGCCGAATTTGCAGCCAAGGTGAACCAAATCGTCGATGAAATGACACGCGATTATTAAAAAACTGCATAAAATCTTGTGAGTAAGCGCGGCAAAGGTTACTTTTGCCGCGCTTTTTGAATGATGGTCAGAGAGAAACGGCAGCAAGCCCATGCCTCTCAACCCTCCTAAACCACTTTATGAGAAGACCTCCAAGCAACCGGAAAGAAACTCCCCGTTACAACATCAACGGACAAATCCGCGCCCGCGAAGTGCGCGTCGTAGGCGATGACATCGCCCCGACCGTGCTTGACACCCGCGAAGCCCTGCGCATCGCACGCGAGAAGGAACTCGACCTGGTGGAAATAAGCCCCAACGCCGAGCCCCCCGTCTGCCGCATTTGCGACTACTCCAAGTTCCTCTATCAGCAAAAGAAGAAGCAAAAGGAGATCAAAGCCAAGCAGGTGAAGATTGAAGTCAAGGAGATACGCTTCGGCCCCCAGACCGACGACCACGACTACAACTTCAAACTCAAACACGCCAAAGGCTTCCTCCAAGACGGCGACAAGGTCAAGGCATACGTCTTCTTCCGCGGGCGCAGCATCCTCTTCAAGGAACAGGGCGAAGTGCTCTTGCTACGTTTCGCCGCCGACCTCGAAGACTTCGGCAAGGTGGAGCAAATGCCCAAACTCGAAGGTAAGCGCATGACGATGTTCATCGGCCCGAAGAAGACCGCCGCGCCGCGCAAAGAGCAGGCCGCCGAAATGCTCTCCGATGAGCCTCGTCCCGAAAAGAAACAGCCTCAGCAACGCGCCCCCAAGGAATACACCGGCCCGAAGGTGGAAGGCGAAGACTTCTGACACACACAAACGGGCGCGCGTCGCGTCAGCATCTCTACACGACCGCCCCGACATTAATAACTCATCCATTCACAAAAACCACAAAGAAATGCCAAAGGTAAAGACCAACTCCGGTGCAAAGAAGCGTTTCACGCTCACCGGAACCGGCAAGATCAAGCGCCACCACGCTTATCACAGCCACATCCTCACCAAGAAGACCAAGAAGCAGAAGCGCAACCTCGACCACGCCGACCTCGTGGACCGCAGCAACCTGCGCCAGGTACGCGAACTGCTCTGCATCCGTTAAGGCAACACTTGGAACGAGAAAAAAAACAAACCTTTAAGTTAAACTGACTGCCCGGCAACGAGCAAGACCGCCCACATAGCACGGACGGCGCCGGCAATCGCAAAACGCAACAACAAAATGCCAAGATCAGTCAATCATGTGGCCTCACGCGCCAAGCGCAAAAGAATTCTGAAACTCACACGCGGCTACTTCGGCGCACGCAAGAACGTGTGGACCGTAGCCAAGAACACTTGGGAAAAAGGCCTCACCTACGCTTACCGCGACCGCAAGAACAAGAAGCGCACTTTCCGCGCACTCTGGATACAGCGTATCAACGCTGCCGCACGCCTCGAAGGACTCAGTTACAGCCAACTCATGGGACGGCTCCACAAGGAAGGCATTGAAATCAACCGTAAAGTTCTCGCCGACCTCGCCGTAAACAATCCCCAAGCCTTCAAGGCCATCGTGGAGAAGGTCAAGTAAAGACCGCACCAAGCATTAACACACACCAAGGACGGGCCATGTATGTAGCCGAATAATCAGGCTGCAACAAGCCCGTTCTTTTTTCGCTCTAAACCGGTCATTCGTCCGTGAAAACCTACGTAAAACTCATCCTGCTACTCGCCATCCCCCTGCTGCTACTCATCGTTTGGGCTTTCCTCTCCGAAGACTTCAGCGGCGGCACATTGCCCGCCCGCGCCGACTTCTCCGCCCTCCTGCCCGACACCGAGGCCCGCATGGCCGACAGCCTCACCACGGCAGAGCCACAGGAAAAACAGGTGGACACCACCGCACAGCGCATTCTCTTCTTCGGCGACTCGATGGTGGAAGGCCTCATGGGGCGCATCGCACAGCGCGCCACGGCAGGAAGCCACGACATCACCAGCGTGGTGTGGTACAGCAGCGGCACGCGCCAATGGGCTGACACCGACACCCTGCAGCACTTCATCAACGAGGTGCAGCCCACCTACGTCCTCGTCTGCCTCGGCGCGAACCAACTCTTCGTGCGCAACCTCCACGAAGTAGATAAGGAGATCGAGCGCATCGTGGAGCGCCTCGGAGGAACACCCTTTGTATGGATCAGCCCGCCCAACTGGAAAGACGACACGGGCATCAACGAACTCATCATCAAGCACGTCGGCCCCGACCGCTACTTCGACAGCCGCCACCTCAGCCTCGCTCGGCGCAACGACCATGCCCACCCCACTGCCGCCGCCGCACGCGAATGGGCCGACACCGTATGCAACTGGCTCAGCACCACCCAGCCGCGCCATCCCATAAGCCTGCCCCAGCCCAGCCAGGCGGCGAAAGGCAATCGGCAAAACGCCAAGACGGTGTTGCTACAACCCATGCAATAGACACATCACTGAATAACCAACGATCAGCAGAACAATGAAGACAAGTAGGCTCATATTGGTGGCAACGATAGCCATGCATTGCTCATGCGGCGACAAGCCACAGCAGTCAGAACCCATGAAGTTTGAAGAAATGACGGATCCGGTGTTGCTTTATACCGACACCACCGCTACCACTCTTCAGGACACCACCCCCGCAGAACCGGCTAAATCGTCTTCTTCGGCGATGCCCCCCGCCCATTCCACACCGCACTACAGCACGCCATCCAGCGACGATAATATGAGAGGTTTCGACCCCTCATCGGAAGACGACATGGATGACAACGGCATGAGCCGCTATATGGAGAACTACGACGACGAAGGTTGGGATTAGCACGATAAGCGTATCTTTGCACCGATGAACGCAGGACATGGAATACAAGCGGAACGGCGCGCTGCCCAATTTGCGAAGAAGTGGGACGGGCGCGGCTATGAGAAGGGCGAGACACAGCAATTTTGGATAGAACTGCTCGCTGCGGTGTTCGGTGTGGAAAAGGCCGAAGACTGGCTCATCTTTGAGCAACACGTCCCGGACATCGGCTTCATCGATGTTCGCATCCCTAACACACGCGTGCTCATTGAGCAGAAATCTGCCGGCAAGGACCTGCGAAAGGCCAGCTCACAAAGCCACGGCACACCCCTCACGCCCTATCAACAAGCCAAGCGCTACGCCGACGCCCTGCCCTACTCCCAACGTCCCCGCTGGATCGTCACCTGCAACTTCAGCGAGTTCCTCGTTTACGACATGGAGCGCCCCAGTGCGCCGCCCGAGAGCATCCTGCTCAAGGACCTCGCCAAGGAGCGCCACCGCCTTGAGTTCCTCGTCAAGCACGAGGCCCAACGCATCAGCCGCGAGACGGAGGTCAGCGTGCGCGCCGGCGAGATCATCGGCGAGGTCTACGACGCCCTGCTCGGCACGCCGCCCGAACAGATGACGCGCGAGCAGTACCTCCATGCCCTCAACACCTTCTGCGTGCGCCTCGTCTTCTGCTTCTATGCCGAGGACGCGGGGCTGTTTCGCCGCGGCCAGTTCCACGACTACCTCGCGCAGTTCAACTCGCAGGACTTCCGCCGCGCGCTTAAGGCCCTCTTCAAGACGCTCGCCACGCCCCCCGCGGAGCGCGACCCCTTCCTCGAGCCCGAACTCGCGGCATTCCCCTACGTCAATGGCGGCCTCTTCGCCGACGGCGCCGACGCCACACCCGTGCCGCCAGTAAACTTCAGGGCCAAGACGCTCATCCTCGAGCGTGCCTCGGCGCAGTTCGACTGGTCGGAGATCAGCCCCACCATCTTCGGCGCCGTCTTCGAGAGCACCCTCAACCCCGAGACGCGGCGCAGCGGCGGCATGCACTACACCAGCGTGGAGAATATCCACCGCGTCACCGATCCCCTCTTCCTCGACGCGCTGCGCAGCGAGTTTCACCACATCCTC
>JAFSWM010000035.1 GCA_017444485.1 Bacteroidaceae bacterium
TATGGTTTGGCCTTCGGTGATGCCTTGGATGAGTTCGTACTCAAGGGCTGAGAGCACGGCTTTGACGTCGGCTTTGGAAACGGTGGAGCGTTTCTCGATGCGGTCGGCAAGCTTGTCGAGCGTGATGGGGTCTTGCTTGGCTGCTTGGATGTACCACTTCACGTTGGTGGTGCCAGGCTGCTTGATGGGACGGGTTACGTACTTGTACATGGCATAAAGATTTTTGGTTTGCCGCCGAAAGTCCCCGAATGCGGCTGGTTTTTACTGAAATGTTGGGGTGCAAAAAAGCGCAGGACTTTGTTTTGGGGTGTTCGCCTATAAGAGGTTCTGGAATACCTATGCTGTAGCGAGCAATGAACAATGACCCTACGCTGTCGTATATACTTCGATACATACAGCAGAGGCTGTACGGAAAAAGATATACTCAGTAAGGGCGTATCTTGTTCTGACTTACAGCATGAGAAATTTTCCAGATTTCTTATAGTGACAGAAGCAAAAACGCCTTCTTGGCCTTGCGGATTTCTCCCGCAAGACGGGGCAAAGATAGGCATAAATGCGTGGTGACGGGGCGTTGGTGCACAAAAAAAATGCGCCCCCGTGCTGGCTCTGGTGCTGCACGGGGGCGGTGTGTGTGGCGGTGCTACTGGCGGTGCGCGCTCGGTGGCTCAGAGGGCTTGGAGCATGCGTTTGAGCACCACGGTGGCGGATATCTCGCGGTTGGCGGCTTCGGGGATGACGAGGCTGCGGGGGCTTTCGATGACGTCGTCGGTGACGATCATGCCTCGGCGCACGGGGAGGCAGTGCATGAAGGCGGCGTCGTGGGTGAGGGCCATCTTGTCGCGGCTCACGGTCCAACTCATGTCGCGTGAGAGCACCTGGCCGTAGTGGTCGGCGCTGTAGGCGGCCCAGTTCTTGGCATAGACGAAGTCGGCTCCGCGCAGGGCTTCGTCCTGGTCGTGGGTGATGTGTGCACCGCGGGTGAAGTCTTCGCAGAGTTCGTAGCCCTCGGGGTGGGCTATGGTGAGGTCGTAGCCTGCGGCGAGTGCCCATTCGGCAAAACTGTTGGGCACGGCTTGCGGCAGGGCTTTGGGGTGTGGCGCCCAGGTGAGGACCACTTTGGGGCGTGCCTTGCGTTTGTGCTCCTCGATGGTGATGAGGTCGGCAAAGGCTTGGAGCGGGTGCACCGTGGCGCTCTCCATGCTGAAGACGGGGCGCCCGCTGTGGTCGATGAATTGGCGCAGGATGCGCTCACTGTAGTCGTCGTCGCGGCTCTCAAAGCGTGCGAAGGTGCGCACGCCGATCACGTCGCAGTAGCTGCCCATCACGGGCACGGCTTCGAGCAGGTGCTCGCTCTTGTCGCCGTCCATCACCACGCCGCGCTCGGTCTCGAGGCGCCAGGCTCCCTGGTTCACGTCGAGCACGATGACGTTCATGCCGAGGTTCATGGCGGCCTTCTGTGTGCTGAGGCGGGTGCGCAGGCTGTTGTTGAAGAAGATAAGCAGCGCGGTGCGGTTCTTGCCGAGGTTGGCGTGGGCGTAGCGGTCGGCCTTGATGGCGCGTGCCTCTTGCAGCGCGGCCTGCAGGTCGCCGAGGTCTTGGGGGTGGAGGAATGTTCTCATGGTGCGGGGGGGCTGGTTGTGAATGTCAGGCGAGGGCAGCTGTGAGTGCCTGGATGAACTCGTCGGCGTGGTGCTGTGTGACGGTGAGGGCTGGGAGCAGGCGTATGGTGTGGGCTCCTGCCCCGCCGGTGAAGACGTGGTGGTCGAAGACGAGGCTGCGACGCAGTGCGGCAGCGTCGCCCGCTACATCGAAGCCTATCATCAGGCCGCGCCCGCGCAGGTTCTGCACGCCGGGGATGGCGGCGAGGCGTTCGGTGAGGTATGCGCCGACGTGTGCGGCGTTGCTGATGAGCCCCTCGTGCTCCATCACGTCGAGCACGGCGCAGGCTGCGGCGCAGGCCAGGTGGTTGCCGCCGAAGGTGGTGCCGAGTTGTCCGTGCCATGCCTTGATGTGCGGGGCGATGAGCACGCTGCCGATGGGGAAGCCACATCCCATGCCCTTGGCCGTGGTGATGAGGTCGGGGCGTATGCCAGTGTGCTGGTGGGCGAAGAAACGTCCGGTGCGCCCGTATCCGCTCTGCACCTCGTCGAGAATGAGGCAGGTGCCGGTGGCGGTGCAGGCCTCGCGCAGGGCTTGCACAAAGTCGGCGTCGGGCTCGCGGATGCCTGCCACACCCTGTATGCCCTCGATGATGGCGGCGCAGTAGTCACCGCTCGCCAGTTCGGCCTTCATCGCCTCCGTGTCGCCGAGCGCGACGAATGTCACTTTGTCCGTGGCGTTGAAGGGCGAGATGATGCGCGGGTTGTCGGTCACCTCCACCGCGCCGCTTGTTCTGCCGTGGAAGGCACCCTTGAAGGCCAGCACGCGACTACGGCCAGTGTGGAACGAAGCCACTTTGAGTGCATTCTCGTTGGCCTCCGCGCCGCTGTTCACGAGGAATAGTTGGTAGTCGTCGTAGCCACTCAGCCGCCCCAGTTTGTCGGCGATGCGCTGCTGCAGGGAGTTCTCCACGCTGTTGGAGTAGAAGCCCAGCGTGGCGGCCTGCTGGCTCACGGCCTCGACATAGTGGGGATGTGCGTGGCCTATGCTGATGACGGCGTGCCCGCCGTAGAAGTCGAGATAGCGCGTGCCGTCCTTGTCGAACACGTAGTTGCCCTCGCCGCGCACGGGCTCAACGGGGTAGAGGGGATAAACGGGATAGAGCGTCATGGGTGTATAAATTATGGTGTGGCTTCAGAATGCGCTGCCTTTCAGCCGCAGGCCAGCGGTTTGTGGCAGGCCGAACATCAGGTTCATGTTCTGCACCGCCTGCCCGCTGGCTCCCTTGAGCAGGTTGTCGATGCAGGCCACCACATGCAGGCGTCCGTTGTGCACATCCGCGCTGAGCACGCATTTGTTGGTGTTCACGGCCTGCTTGAGATTGACGCTGTGGGGGCTGACTACGGTGAAGGGCGCGTCGGCATAGTAGTCCTCATAAAGGCGGCGCGCTTCGTGGGCTGAGAGTTCGGTGCGGGTGTACACGCTGGCCAGTATGCCGCGTGCGAAGTCGCCGCGCAGGGGTACGAAGTTGATGGCGGGCTGCGTGCCTTGTAGCAGGCCCAGGTTGCGACCTATCTCGATGAGGTGCTGGTGGTTGAAGGGCTTATAGACGCTGAGGTTGTCGGTGCGCCAGCTGAAGTGCGTGGTGGCACCAGGCTTCACTCCTGCTCCTGTGCTGCCGGTGATCGCCGTGACGTGCACCTCGTCGGTGATCCGATGGGCCTCGGCGAGCGGGAGCAGGGCCAGTTGGATTGCCGTGGCGAAGCAGCCGGGATTGGCCACGAGGCGGCTCTGGCTGATACGCTCGCGCTGCCACTCCGGCAGGCCGTAAACGTATCCGTCGCTCTCGTCGCGGAAGTCTTGTGCGAGGTCGATGACCTTGAGTCCCGCCGGCATTTGGTGCGTCTCCCAGAAGGCGCGGCTCTTGCCGTGCCCCATGCAGAGGAACACCACGTCTGCGTTTTCCAGGTCGGCCTCTGCAGCGAAGCATAGCGTAGTCTCTCCCACGAGGTTCTCGTGCACGTCGGTGACGGGCAGTCCTGCTTGCGACGTGCTCTGCACGAAAGCAATCTCCACTTCGCTGTGGTTGATCAGCAGGCGCAGCAGTTCGCCCGCCGTATAGCCCGCGCCGCCAATGATGCCCGCGCGGATCATACCTCCTCGGGCTTGCCAGCGTGTTTCTGCACGCCGTAGTATATCTTCATGGGCGTGGCGAGCATCTTGATGAAGCCCTTCACGTCGTCGGGCGTCCATGCCTTCATCACCTCGCCGTATTCGCCGAAGTCGTTGTTCATCAGGTCGTGGGCAGACTTCACGCCCACGAGTTGGTAGGTGTAGGGCCGCAGCGTGATGATCACCTCGCCGCTGACGTTGCGCTGCGTGCTTTCGAGGAAGCGTTCCATGTCGCGCATCACGGGGTCGAGGTATTGTGCCTCGTGCAGGAACATGCCGTACCACGTGCCGATCTGTTCTTTCCAGTAGGCCTGCCACTTGGTGAGGGTGTGCTTCTCGAGCATCTTGTGTGCGGCGATGATGACGATGGGTGCCGCTGCTTCAAATCCCACGCGCCCCTTGATTCCCACGATGGTGTCGCCGATGTGCATGTCGCGGCCTATGGCGTAGCGCGAGGCGATGGCTTCCACGGCGCGTATGGCAGCCACCTTGTCGGTGAAGGCCTCGCCGTTCACGCTGGCCAGTTCGCCCTGCTCAAAGCCCAGGGTGAGTGTCTCCGTACCGGTGGCCGAGAGTGGCGAAGGGTAGGCCTCTTCGGGCAGTGTCTGGTCGCTGTGGAGCGTCTCTTTGCCGCCCACACTGGTGCCCCAGAGCCCCTTGTTGATGCTGTACTCCAGTTTGGTGAAGTCAGCCTCGAAGCCATGCTCGCGCAGGTATTCAATCTCTTGCTCGCGCGTCAGTGCCAGGTCGCGTGTGAGGGTGATGATGCCTATCTCGGGTGCAAGGACTTGGAACGTCAGGTCGAAGCGTACCTGGTCGTTGCCTGCGCCTGTGCTGCCGTGCGCCACATACTGCGCGCCGATCTGCTTGGCGTAGTTGATGGTGGCGATGGCTTGGAAGATGCGCTCGGAACTGACGCTGATGGGGTAGGTGCCGCCACGCAGCACGTTGCCATAGACCATATAGCGTATGCTGCGCTGGTAGTAGTCCTGCGTGATGTCGAGTGTGGCATGGCGCACCGCGCCGAGGGCGAGCGCACGCTGTTCGATGGCAGCCAGGTCTTCGTCGTTGAAGCCGCCGGTGTTGGCGATGGCGGTATATACGTCGTAGCCTTTTTCTTCCGTGAGGTACTTCACGGCAAAGGAGGTGTCAAGCCCGCCGCTGAAGGCGAGCACCACTTTCTTGCGTTCCATAGTCGTGGGGTTATTGGGGTTTGCTGATGTTAGGTTTATTGTGCTCTGTGGCCAGATTGCAGTCGCATCATTTCTTGCTGAGGCTCAGGTTCTTGAACCAGTTGGCCACGGCCATAAAATATGGGGTGAGGCCGCCGCTCTTTTTGCTTTCCGTCCCTGCCGCTGTGGCGGGGTCGAAGAGCATGCCCGTGCAGAGGCATTTGTCGCGGTGGGTGCGCACCAGGATGTCGTAGTTGGTGCATCCCTCGCAGCCCTTCCAGTACTCGTCGTCCTGCGTGAGTTCGCTGAATGTGACGGGCTTGTAGCCCAACTTGGTGTTGAGTTTCATCACAGCGAGCGACGTGGTGATGCTGAAGATCTTGGCCTGCGGAAACTTGGTGCGCGCCAGCCTAAAGGTCTCCTGCTTGATGCGCGTGGCGATGCCCATCCCGCGGTATTCGGGATCGACGATCAGACCACTCGTGGCCACGAAGTCGCCGTGGCTCCAGGTCTCGATATAACTGAAACCCACCACGCGCTCTCCGTCGAGGGCCACCACAGCCTTGCCGCTCTCCATCTTCTCACTGATGTATTCAGGTGTGCGGCGGGCAATGCCTGTGCCACGCTGCTGGGCGCTTTCAAAGATTAGCGTGCAGATCTTTTCGGCATAGCGCGTGTCGGCGGCTACCGCGTCGCGCACCACAATGTTCTTGCTGTCCATGTGAAAACAATGTGTATGGTCAATTCTGGATGCGCCGCACGGGGCAATGAGCCCTTTCTTGGTGCGGTGCGTGCAAATGTAGTAAAATGCGGCGGTGCTACCGCCCCCGCACCCTCTCAAATCCCAACTCCGTGTGGCATTTTTGCAGTTTTGACGGTGCTTTTGTTCCCTTTTGATAACAAACGGCGCAGAAATCGTGCAGCCCGTGTGCCGCAGGGCGTGCCTTTCTGTTTTTTTTGCAGAAAAGGCGCAACCGCCTCTAAGGGTTCACTGGAAAGTTAGTACCTTTGCGCCGTTCACCAAATCCCTTCCGAGATGAAGAAACTCCTCACCGCGCTGCTCTTGCTGCCCCTCGCCCTCTCTGCCTTTGCCCAGACGCCCTACGTTCCCGCCGCCTCCAACCTCGAGGCTCGCCGCGCGTTCGACGAGTCGCGCTTCGGCATCTTCATCCATTGGGGCGTGTACAGCCTTTTCGCACAGGGCGAGTGGTATCTCAATGCTGGGATCAACGAACACGAATATGCCAAGAGCGCACAGGCCTTCTATCCCCACCGCTTCAACGCTGAGGAGTGGGTGCGTGCCATCAAGGGGAGCGGTGCGCGTTACATCACGTTCACCTCGCGCCATCACGACGGCTTTTCTATGTTTCGCACCGCCGAGAGTACGTATAACGTCGCCGACGGCACGCCTTTTGCCCGCGATGTGGCGGAGGAACTGGCTCGGGCCTGCGAGCGTGAGGGCGTGAACCTCCATTTCTATTATAGCATCCTCGACTGGCGCCGTCCCGACTACCCCGTGGGGCGCACCGGACAGCGCACGGGGCGTGTGCTTCGGCCCGACTACGACAGTTATTTCGGTTTCATGAAGCGGCAGATCGGCGAACTGCTCTCCGGTCGCTATGGCGATGTGAAAGCCCTCTGGTTCGACGGCTACTGGGACCACGACGCCGACTCCGTGCCCTTCGGTTGGCGGATGGAGGAACTTTATGAATACATCCACCGGCTCAAACCGTCGTGCTTAGTGGGCAACAACCACCACATCAGCCCCCTTGAGGGTGAGGATTTCCAAATGTTTGAACGCGACCTCCCTGGTGAGAACAAGGCCGGGCTCAGCGGTCAGGCCGTCAGTGCGTTGCCGTTGGAGATGTGCCAAACGATGAATGGCATGTGGGGCTACAAGGTGAGCGATCAGAACTACAAGAGCAGCGCAGAACTGATTCGCTTGCTGGTGCGTGCGGCTGGCAAGGGCTCCAACTTGTTGCTGAACATCGGCCCTCAGCCCGACGGCGCTCTGCCCGACACCGCGCTGGCGCGTCTGCGCGACATCGGGCGGTGGATGGACGTGTATGGCGAGACCATCTATGGCACCCGTCGCGGCAGCGTCGGCGAGACCGAAGCCTATACCTCCACGCAGCGTGGCAATCGCCTATTCCTCCATGTCCTCGACGTTTCGCATCCCGTGCTCACCTTTTCCCTGCCGAGCGGTTTCAAGCAGGCGCGCCGCTTCCCCAGCGGTGAGCCCGCCGATGTGCGCTTCGACTCGAGCACAGAGCAAGTCACGCTGACCTTGCCCGCATCCCCCGATAGTCCTGACCAAGTCTTTGAATTCCTCCTGCCGTGAAGCCCATCCTTGAAGTATGCTGCGGCAATTGGTCGAGCGTTTGTGCCGCCGCTGAGGGCGGTGCCGAGCGCATAGAGTTGTGCGCCGCGCTGCCATTGGGCGGTGTCACGCCGAGCCTGGGCCTTGCGGAGCGTGTCAAGGCGACTTTCCCGCACCTCACGCTCCATATACTTATACGCGCGCGCGAGGGCAGTTTTGTCTATTCCCCCGACGAGGTGACGACAATGGTTTCCGACATCCGCCGCTTCGTGGAGGCAGGGGCCGATGGAATCGTGTGTGGCGCACTGACCGCTGACGGCTATATCGACACCCTCACCACCCGTCGCTTCGTGGAGGCTGCCGATGGCACACCGTTCACCTTCCATCGTGCCTTCGACCACGTTGAGGACCCGTCTGCCGCGCTTGAGACGCTCGCAGCCCTCGGCTGCACCCGCGTGCTCACCTCCGGCGGAGCGCCCACGGCCTGTGCGGGCATCCCCATGCTTCGCCGGTTGGTGAGGCAGTCGGCGGGGCGCTTCATCGTCCTCCCCGGGGCTGGCATCAACGCCCACAACGCGGCCCGCATCTTGCACGAGACGGGTGCTACCGAACTCCATGCCTCCTGCGCGCTGCCCGTGTCGTCAGCCACCGCCGGACCGGCGCCCGGCACAGACGACACAGGCGCGCTCCTTGTCACCAACGCCCAGCGCGTGAGCGAATTGATACAGGCCATGAACGCGGCGACCAGCATCCCCGACCAGCCTTTGCTTGCAAAGGAAGAACCGAACAATACAGCAACATAAATCACACCAACCGATGAGAAAACCACTACTCCCCTTGCTCTTCCTCCTGGCAGCCCTTTCTGCCAGTGCCGACGAGCCCTTCCGCCTGCACCGCTACAGCGCGTTCACCACGCTGCCCGTGGACAGCAACAGCATCGTTTTTGTGGGCAACAGCATCACCAATATGCACGAATGGTGGGAGGCTTTCGACAATCCCAATATCCGTGCCCGCGGCAACAGCGGTGCGGTGAGCGACGAGACGCTGGCCAACTTCGAGACGGTCATTGCCGGACGCCCTGCCAAGGTGTTCCTGATGATCGGCACCAACGACCTGGGCACCAGCGGCATCAACACGCCCGACCACGTTGTGGCCAATGTACGTGCCATGCTCGTGCGTGCTGCCGCCGAGTCGCCCCGCACGCAGATCTATGTGCAGAGCATCTTGCCCAGTGCCGTGGGCATCCGCACCCTGGCCCTTGAGCAACAGACCAATGCCTTGCTGAAAGACCTCTGCACGGAGTACGGCGCCACCTACATCGACCTCTATTCGCGCCTCACCGCTATTCCCCAGAGCACCTCAGCCGGCCTCAGTTACGACGGCCTCCACCTCACCATGCAGGGCTATCGCATCTGGTGCAACGCCATTGCAGAATATGTGGGCTCGGCCTGCGTCTATCCCGCCACGGCCACCAACCAAAACAACGGGGTGGGCGGTTCGTACGGCATGCGTCTCACCACCTTCGGCGGCCTACCTGTGCGTGCCGACGACGTGCTCTTCATCGGCGACGAGATGGTGCACGGCGGCGAGTGGCACGAACTGTTTCGCAGCCCGCGCATCAAGAGCCGTGGCACGGGGTGGGGCTATCCCGGACCGCCACTCTCCACCACCCTGGCTGAGATACCCGTCATCCTGAAAGGGCGCAGCGACAACGCCCAGCCCGCCAAGATATTGCTCTATGCCGGTGTGAGCGACGTGAATGGCTCCACAGCAATGGCCACCGTGGTGCAAAACTATCGCGCCGTGGTGGACAAGATACGCGAACTCGCCCCGACCACCAAACTCTACCTCCTGGCTCTACACCCCACGGCCAACGCCACCACGAACTCCAACCGCGTGAAGCCCTTCAACGCCGAACTCCAAAGCATGGCCGCGGCCCTCGATGGCGTGGAGTTTATCGACACCTACACCCCGTTTTCTGGCGGCAGCGTGGGCGCCTCGGCCTATTTCAAGGGCAACTACCTCTACGGCAAAGGGTATGCCAAGATGACGCAGGTGCTCGCGCCCTATCTGGCTGAAGAGGACGTACACGTCGTTAGCGATGCCGAGGCCGACAGCCTCATTGCGATGTATGCCGCACGCAACACCCTTGGCGCCGCCACCGCCGTGGCTGCCACATTGCCCATCGGCGAAGCGCTTGGTGAGTATAATGCCGACACCGTGGCGGCCTTCAACGCCATTGTGGACGAGGCCTACGCACTGCTTGCCCACGACGCACCCACCGAGGATGTTGCAGCCTTTGCTGAGGGCTTTACCGCCCGTGCCGATGCCTTGCGCGAGTCGCTCAACAAGCCCCTGGCCAGCGACCCGGACCACGAATACTGGTACACCATCTGTTCGTCGCTGCGTGAGGGTCTTTATGTCACCGCCACCGACCGACTTGGTTCGCTCGAGGGGCGCACCGAGGCCGACAGTGCTGCGATGTGGAAGTTCGTGATGCGCGACGATGGGCGCAGTTACGACATTGTGAATCGCAAGTATGGCTCGTATGTCAATCCCGTGGCCACCTTCAACACACAGATCAAGTTGCGCAGCACGCGCCCCACGCGCGGCTTCATCTTCGGCTATGCCGCCACGCCCTATATGTTCACCATCCGCACCACACAGGGCGGTGTGGAATTCAATCAGACCACCTCGGCCAATTCCTACAAGGTGTTCAACTGGAGCAGCGGCAAGGACGGGCTGGATCGCACCGACGCCGGCTGCCAGTTCACGCTGATACTCGTGGATGAAGTGGCTACCGGACTTTCCGACGCCGCGCTGCCGTCTGCCATATCGCACAGCCCGCAGTGGTACGACCTCAGCGGACGTGCCGTGAGCCGCCCCGTAGCCTCGGGCGTGTATGTGCGCAATGGGCAGAAGGTGGCGGTGCGCTGACGGGGCTCTCGCATTTTGTCCCAGCGCTTTGTAGTCAGCATCCTTATCTTTGCAGCGCATAGCATACCCATTCCCCAAAAGTCCCTTATAAACCTGCTCGGCGCACGTCTGGAAAGGGGCGAAACAAGGTCCGAGATCGGAAAAACTATTGGCTTTGCAGTTTCGACGGCAAAGCCAATAGTTTTTTCTAAGTCCGAGATCGTCTGGTCGGAGTGGGTTGTGCGCTGATGCCGCTCCCTCGGCGTGAAATTTAGGTCGCTGAGCGCACCCTTTTTGTCCCCACCGCTACGCCCCTTCTGCGTTTCCACCTCGTTTTCGAGGCAGCTTACCAAGGCTAAGGCCCATTCGTTCGCCTTTATCGCCACCCTAAAAGCAAGACCGGCGCATTCCCAATCGGGTGCGCCGGTCTTTTGAGTATGTATGTCCGTCAGTGAGGGTGACGGAACGGTTGTGCGTGGATTATTCGTCCTTCTGCATCTGCTCCTTGAGGGCTGCCAGAGCGTCGAGGTCGCCAAGCGTCTGGCCAGCGGCCTGGTTCTGCACAGCGGGGGCTGCTTCGCGCTTGGGAGCGGTGGCCTTGCGGGCGGCGCGCTTCTCTTGGCGAGCGGCTTCGCGGGCAGGATCTTCAAAGGTGCGGCTGTGGCTCACGATGATGCGCTTGCTGTCTTTGTTGAACTCCAGCACCTTGAAGGGCAACTTCTCTTCGAGCTGGGCGTGAGAGCCATCTTCTTTGACGAGGTGCTTCGGGGTGGCGAAGCCTTCCACGCCGTACTCCAACTGTACCACAGCGCCCTTGTCCATCATCTCTACGATGGTGCCTTCGTGCACGCTGCCTTCGGTGAACACGCTCTCGAACTGATCCCAGGGGTTCTCCTCCAGCTGCTTGTGGCCCAGGCTCAGACGGCGGTTGTCGGTGTCGATCTCCAGCACGATGACGTCCATCGATTCGCCCACCTTGGTGAACTCGCTGGGGTGCTTGATCTTCTTCGTCCACGAGAGGTCGCTGATATGAACGAGGCCGTCCACGCCTTCTTCCAGTTCGACGAACACGCCGAAGTTGGTGAAGTTGCGCACCTTGGCGGTGTGGCGCGAGCCGAGCGGATAGCGCGTCTCGATGTCCTTCCAGGGATCGTCCTTGAGCTGTTTGATGCCGAGCGACATCTTGCGAGCGGTGCGGTCGAGCGTCAGGATCACGGCGTCAACCTCGTCGCCCACCTTGAGGAAGTCGTTGGCCGAGCGCAGGTGCTGGCTCCAACTCATTTCGCTCACATGGATGAGGCCTTCTACGCCGGGGGCTACCTCGACGAAGGCGCCGTAGTCGGTCATCACGACAACCTTGCCGTGTACCTTGTCGCCCACCTTGAGGTCCTCGCTCAGTGCGTCCCAGGGATGGGGCGTGAGTTGCTTCAGACCCAGTGCGATGCGCTTCTTCTGCTCGTCGAAGTCGAGGATCACCACGTTGAGTTTCTGGTCGAGCTCCACCACTTCGCGCGGGTCGGTCACGCGGCTCCACGACAGGTCGGTGATGTGTACGAGGCCGTCCACGCCGCCGAGGTCGATGAATACGCCGTAGCTGGTGATGTTCTTCACCGTGCCCTCGAGCACCTGGCCCTTCTCGAGTTTGGACATGATCTCCTGCTTCTGCGCCTCGAGTTCGGCCTCGATGAGTGCCTTGTGGCTTACCACCACGTTGCGGAACTCCTGGTTTATCTTGACAATCTGGAACTCCATCGTCTTGTCCACGAACACGTCGTAGTCGCGGATGGGCTTCACGTCGATCTGGCTGCCGGGCAAGAATGCCTCGATGCCGAACACATCGACAATCATACCGCCCTTGGTGCGGCACTTGATGTAGCCCTTGACTACTTCCTTGTTCTCCAGGGCCTGGTTCACGCGCTCCCACGACTTGGCGGCACGCGCCTTCTTGTGGGAGAGTACGAGTTGGCCTTTCTTGTCCTCGCGGCTCTCTACGTACACCTCCACGGTGTCGCCCACCTTGAGGTCAGCGTTGTAGCGGAATTCGTTGGCAGAGATGATGCCATCGCTCTTGCCCTGGATGCTCACGGCAACCTCGCGCTTGCCGATGCTCACCACGGTGCCTTCCACCACTTCGTCTTCCTGAACGCGGGCCAGCGTGGCGTCGTAGCTTTTCTCAGCCTCGCTGCGGTCGGAGGCTTCGCCGACGATGCCGGCCTCATAGCCTTCCCAGTCAAAGTCCTGCAAGGGGACGATGTTCTTGTTGTTGTCCATTGGTTTGTTGGGTTTGTTGTTCTGTTAGAAACAGTTAGACATTATGTGAATTAAATCGGCGCGAAAGTAATGCTTTCCCGCCTATCCCCAAACCTTTCGGCCTGAAAATGAGCAGAAAAAGCCAAAAACTCCGCCTTTTTGCTTCAACGGCATGCCTTTCTGCACCATTAGCGTGCAAAAAACGCAAAAAACGTTGCAAAAGCGCACGTTTGGCAAGAAAGGGGGAGCGACAACGCGCAATAATTCGCGGGATTACCTATTTTTGCGCGTATTTTTCCACCAATGGCATCCTTTTTCTCCCCCAGAGCGGTAGTTACCGCCATGCTGACGGCTTTGATGTTGCTCGCTGCAATCACGGCCTCGGCACAGCGTATCATAGGCTTGGAGGACGACACACGCACCGACCATTTCACTGAAGACTCCGTGCAGAAGGAGGACGTCCCCGAGGGCATAGAGTATTGGCAGGTGGATGAGCGTTTCGGCGACATCGTGCGCAACCAGCCCGACACGCTGATGACGCTTTTTCAGAACAACGCCTTCACCAGCGGGCGCACAGGGCACTATAACTACCTCGGCAACCTGGGCTCCCCGCGCCAGTCGCGCCTGTGGTTTGACAACGCCGCGGACGCCATGCACGGCGGGTTTCTCTTCGCACAGCCTTACGACTTTTTCCTCAAAGAACCCTCCGAACTCTGGTGGACCAACACGAAGAGCCCTTTCACAAACCTCACCTACCACGAGTGCGGAAATAAACAATACGGCGAAGACCGCTTCAGCGCACTGTTTGCCACCAACGTGAACAAACGCCTGGGCCTCGGCTTCGAGGCCGACTACCTCTACGGCCGAGGCTATTACCCCTCACAGAGCACGTCGCAGATCAACGGTAGGTTGTTCGCCTCTTACATAGGGGAGCGCTACGACCTGCACGTCTCGGTCTCGACCGACTACCTAAAGACTTCGGAGAACGGAGGCTTGGAGGACGACACCTACATCACCAACCCCGAGGCATTCCCTACCAGTTACAGCGAGGCGGATATGCCAATGCGCCTAAGCAAGACGTGGAATAGGCAACGGCTCAACACCGTGTTCCTCTCGCAGCGCTATCGCCTCGGTTTCCGTCGCTATCGCGACACTGCAGGGCGCGCTGTGCACGTCTCCCAACTCGGTGGGGCGTTTGCACGCACCGTCAGTGCCCTGACCACCGACAGCCTTCTTCCCACCACTGCGCAGCCTGCCGCAACAGGGCAGCCTGCCGACAGCACACGCACGCTCACCCTTGAAGAACGCTTGCGTCCGGACACCCCCGACAGCCTGCGGCTCACGCGGGAGTTCGTACCCGTGGCCAGCATCGTACATACCCTGCGTGTAGACGCAGACAAACGTCGATTCCGTTCCAACCTGGGGATGAACGCCGACGCTACGAGTTATTTCCTTGACTTCTACCTGCCCGGCGACAGCGCGAACGACGTCACCCGCTACACCCGCGTGCGCAACATGCTCTCGCTGGAGATCAACGAGGGGTTCAGCCGCTGGATGAAAGCCGGAGTGCGCCTCTACGCCTCCCATGAGTTTGAACGCTACACCCTACCCACGCTCGACCTCGGCACAGAACGCTACATCAGCCACTTCATCACGTTGGGCGCCCGCATAGTCAGTACGCAGGGACGCTACTTCCGCTACGACGCTTTCGGTGAGACGCGTAGCGATGGCAAGACATGGGGCGAATTCATCATCAGTGGCAAGGCCGAAGGCAACTTCCCGCTATTTGGCGACACACTCCATGTCGGGCTGAATGGCACGCTGCGCGCCGAGCGCCCCGATATTTATATAGAGCACTATCACGCCCGCAACGCCTGGTGGGACAACGACGGCTTTGACAAAGTGTTTCGTTCCCGCCTCACGGGTACGCTGCAATGGCGCGACACCCGCCTTAGCGTAGGCATAGAGACGATGCAGAACTACGCCTACTTCGCCGAGACAAGACTGGCCACCAGCACCGAAAATCTGTTCCTCTACGGCGTGAGTGCCCTGCAGTCGAAGAAAAATATACAGGTGCTGAGCGGCACATTGGCGCAAGACCTACGCTTGGGCATCTTCCGTTGGACTGGCGAACTGACTGCGCAGGTGAGCAGCGACAAAGACGTGCTGCCCCTGCCCGCGCTCAACGCTTACACCAACCTCTATGTGGACTTCCGCATAGCGCGCGTGTTGCACACACAGATTGGGCTTGACTTGCGCTGGTTTACCGAATACTACGCCCCCACCTATTCGCCCATCATCGGACAATATGCTGTGCAGGACGCAGACAGCCGCGTCAAGATAGGCAACTACCCCGTCATCAACGCCTACGCCAACTTCCACCTCAAACGCACCCGCTTCTACCTCATGGCCTCGCACATCAACTACAGCAGCGGGACGGGCCGCCCCTTCCTTGTGCCCCACCACCCACTCAACCGGCTGATCGTTCGCTTCGGTGTGTCGTGGAATTTCATAAATTAATGAATGAAACGCTTTGTCGTTCCAACGAGAAGGCCTACTTTTGCACCGCAAAAGGCCAAGAGGCGGCTTTTTAGTACGTCAGAACGCCTCTCTTCTTTGGCCAACTTCCGTCTCTGGAAGAAACGCGATTCCCTACATTTATATTTCCCCCACTGAAAATCACGACTCACGATTTTACGACGTGTGCCCGCGGTGGCATATGCGAGTTCGTGCGCCAAAGAGGGGATACCCACGCTGGGAGATACACATATATTTAAATGGAAACCCTTAACAAAGAAACGTTAGAAGGCAAGTCGCTTGAAGAACTGCTTTCTATCGCCTCCACTTTTGAGATCAAGGCTGGGCCAGCCGCTGACAAGCAGTCGCTTGTCTATGAGATACTTGACAGACAAGCCGCTGCTGCCGCCGCCGAAAAGACTGCACCCAAGCCCAAACGCACGCGCATCGTCAAGCCAGCCCCTGACCGCCTCTTCACCGCTACGCAGGACGGCAAACTCGAGGAAGCCTCTGTTGAGGCAGCCTCACTCGTACCCGCAAAACGGAAGCGGGGACGCCCGTCTAAGGCCGAACTGGAACGTCGCGCGCTCGAAGCCGCGCGTTTTGCAGCCGAGGCAGCCCTGGGAGGCAACGATCCCCTGCCTATGGCTGAACCAGCGGCGCCTGCACCACAGCCCACACTCTTTGATGCGAAGACTGAAGCCGCGCCTGCAGAGGCCGAGGAGCAGCCCGCCACCGCCGTCCAGCCTGAAGAAAAGGAAGACACCAAGGTGAACGAGGAGAGCCTGTTGCAAGCCCTCAACGAGCGCGACATGGTCATCATCCGCGATGTGCCGGTGCTTTCCGCCGTGGCAGACAACATTGTGGAAACAGAAATTCCCGAGCCATCGCGCTTCCGTCGCTTCAAGGACGATCCCGCCATGCAGAAGCAGATGTCGCGTCCCGCAAAGGATGTGCCCGCATCCGCACCCGCCGAGGCACCCAGCCAGCGTGCCGCGCGCTTTGGTGCACCCCTTACGCTCGAAGCCGGAGGTGTGTTGGAGGTGCTGCCTGATGGCAGCGGCTTCCTGCGTTCGTCAGACTATAATTACCTCACGTCGCCCGACGATATCTTTGTGGCACCCGCACAAATCCGCACCCTGGGCCTCAAGACTGGCGACATCATCACCTGCGAGGTGCGTGTGCCACGCGAGAACGAGCGCCACTTCACCCTGCAGGCCGTGCGTGCCATCAACGGCTTAGAACCAGCGAAGATACGCGACCGCATAGCCTTCGAACACCTCACGCCCCTTTTCCCCGACAAGAAGTTTACCCTGTGCAGCAGCCCGGGCGAGAGCCTCTCGCGCCGCATCGTGGACCTCTTTGCCCCGATTGGAAAAGGACAACGTGCACTCATCGTGGCGCAGCCCAAGACGGGTAAGACTATCTTGATGAAGGATATCGCCAATGCCATTGCAAAGAATCATCCCGAGGCCTACGTCATGATGTTGCTCATCGACGAGCGTCCGGAAGAGGTGACCGACATGGCCCGCACGGTGAATGCCGAGGTCATAGCCAGTACCTTTGACGAGCCCGCCGCACATCATGTGAAGATTGCCGGACTTGTGCTCGAAAAAGCCAAGCGTATGGTGGAGTGCGGCCACGACGTGGTGATCTTCCTCGACAGCATCACCCGCCTGGCGCGTGCTTACAACACCGTAGCCCCTGGCAGCGGCAAGGTGCTCAGCGGCGGTGTGGACAGCAACGCCCTGCAAAAGCCCAAGCGCTTCTTCGGCGCGGCGCGCAACATTGAGGGCGGCGGCTCGCTCACCATCATCGCCACCGCGCTCATTGATACCGGCTCGAAGATGGACGAGGTGATTTTTGAGGAGTTCAAGGGAACGGGCAACATGGAGCTACAACTCGATCGCGCATTGGCCAACAAACGCATCTATCCCGCCATCAATCTTACGGCCAGCAGCACGCGGCGCGACGACTTGCTACTTTCTCCCGAGGTGATCGACCGCATGAATTTCTTGCGTGGATACCTCGGCGACATGAACCCCCACGAGGCCATCAACTTTCTGCGCAAGCAGATGCGCGACACGAAGGACAACACGGAGTTCCTCATCAGTATCAACCGCTAAGCACCGAGCATCTCGGCGAAGGCATACAATGGCGGCGCGCAGGCATAGGCTTGCGCGCCGCTTTTCAGTTGGACGATCTCAGAGGGCTGCTTATACGAGCGCGAGGGTGTCGCGAGCGATGAGCAGTTCCTCGTCGGTGGGGATGACGCAGACCGTGACGGGGCTGTCGGGCGTGGAAATGACAGCCTCCTCGCCGTTGGTGGCGCGGTTCTTTTCCTTGTCAAGATAAATGCCGAGGAATTCCATGTCGGAGCAAGCGGCCTCGCGCACGTCCCACTGGTGCTCGCCCACACCGGCGGTGAACACCACGATGTCCACGCCGCCCATCGCTGCGGCGTAGCTGCCGATGTATTTCTTGATGCGGTAGCAGTACATGTCGAGGGCTATTTTGCAGCGCTCGTTGCCGGCTTCAATGGCAGCCCCAATCTCGCGCATGTCGCTCGACACGCCGGTGAAGCCCTTCATACCGCTCTGCTTGTTGAGCAAGTCGTTGGCCTGATGGGTGTCAAGCCCCTCTTTCTCCATGATGGTGAGGATGGCCGAGGAGTCAATGTCGCCGGTACGGGTGCCCATCATCAGGCCTTCGAGGGGGGTGAGGCCCATGGAGGTGTCCACGCATTCGCCGTTCTTCACCGCGCTGATGCTGGCGCCGTTGCCGATGTGGCAGGTGATGATTTTCTTGTCGCGCACATCCACGCCGAGGTAGTCGCCCACGCGTGCTGTGACAAAGCGGTGGCTGGTGCCGTGCGCCCCATAGCGACGGATGTGGTAGTCGGTGTAGTACTTGTAGGGCAGGGCGTAGAAGTAGGCCTTGGGCGGCATGGTCTGGTGGAACGCGGTGTCGAAGACGAATACTTGCTTGAGGTCGGGGAGCAGGGCCTTCACGGCTTCGTAGCCTTTGAGGTGGGCCGGGCTGTGGAGCGGTGCGAGTCCCATGTAGGGTTTCCAGCCTTCGAGCATCTCCGGTGTGACAACCTGGCTCTCGGTATAGGTGCCGCCTGCCACGATGCGGTGGCCAGCCGCACTGATCTCGTCAAGGCTTTTCAGCGCGCCAACTTCAGGAGAGAGCAGGGTGTCGAACATCAGGCGGATGCCCTCGGTGTGTGTGGGCAGGTCGGCCTCTTTGACGCGTGATTCGCCTGTGGGGAGTTTGTACTTGATGAACGCGCCGTCAAGTCCGATTTTCTCAATGCCGCCGGCGGCCAGCACGGTTTCGGTCTCCATCGCGTAGAGTTTGTACTTGATGGACGAAGAGCCGCAGTTGATGACAAGGATCTTCATTGGGGAAATAAGAAGGTTTTAAGTGATTGTAAAGGAATATAGATTTGAAGCCCTGCACATGGGCGTGGACCTCTGTTTAATTATCTTTCCAGAATTCGGGAACGAAGGGCAGAAGGATGGCAAAGATTTCGAGACGCCCGATGAGCATCAGCAGGCTTGAGAGCCAGAGGCCAGCATCAGGGAGTACGTCGAGCGAGCCAGTGGCACCTATCTGGTAGCCTACTGCTGGCCCCACGTTGCTGAGCATGGACGCGGCCACACCGAAGGCATCGAGCGGCGTGAGGCCCATGGTCAAGTAGCAGAGCGTGGCCATCACCAGCAGCACGATGTAGGCCACAAAGAAGGCGAACATGGTGCGTAGCACGTCGGTTCCTGCCGCTGTCCCCGCGATGCGCACGGGGAGCACGGCACGCGGATGGAGGATGTGGCGAAATTCGCCAAGCATCACCTTCATAGCGGTCATCACGCGCACCGTTTTGATGCCTCCGCCAGTGCTGCCCGCCATGGGGCCGATGACACCGATGAGAAAGATGAACACCCAGACGAAGGGCGTGTAGCGCGCCATGTAGTCGGCGGTGATGAAGCCCGTGGTGCTTTGGATTGAGATGCCCGTGAAGAGGGCGGTGCGCAGGCTCTCAAACACGTTGTTGCCGTGCACGATGTCGGTGCCCCACATGACCATGACCGCCACGAATAGCGCCATGACCATGAACCTCAGTTCTCCGCTTCGTCCGAATTCGCGCAGCCGGCGTTTGAGTAGGGTGGTGTAGATGAGCGTGAAGTTCACACCCGCGAGGAACATGAAGACGCATGCCGTGAGTTCGATGGCCGCGCTGTGATAGAAGCCCAGGCTCTCCTGGTGTGTGGAGAAGCCCCCGCTGGCAATGGTGCTCATCGCGTGGTTTGCCGCATCGAAGAGGGGCATCCCCGCCAGAGCGTAGCCGCCGAAGCACATCAGTGTGAGCGTGAGGTAGATCCCCCATATCCAGCGTGCCGTGGTGGAGACGCGCGGGTGAAGTTTCCCAATTTTCAGGCCAGTGGTCTCTGCGGCAAACAGTTTCACCGATCCGCCACTGATGCTGGGCAGCAGCGCCACGGTGAAGAAGATGATTCCGAGGCCGCCCATCCAATGCATCAGCGAGCGCCAGAAGAGCAGGCTGCGCGGCATGGTGTCGAGGTCGGTGAGTGCAGTCGCGCCGGTGGTAGTGAAGCCCGATGTGGCCTCAAACACAGCGACGGCGACGCGCGGGTGTGCGCAGCAGAGCAAGAAGGGTATGGCGCCGATGAGACTGAACATCACCCATGCCAATGCCACGCTGAGGTAGCCGTCCCTGCGGGTGAGTCTCCTCGGTGCGCCTTTGGCATAGTACAACAGTGCCATGCCCGTTGCCAACGCTACGGCTGCAGCCACGATGAAAGGATAGATGCGTGCCTCCGCATAGACGATGCCCACGGCCAGCGTGCCCAGTAGCAGCAAGGCTTCGAGCAGGGCCAGCGACCCCAGAATGCGCGCAACGATACGGAGGTTAATCATTGGTCCTCACTTGAAGAACTTTTCCAGTTTTCCTAATGTGTTTTGCAGACAGAATGCCACCACCGTGTCGCCGGGGAGGATTCGTGTGCTACCATTGACAAGAATGCCGCGCCCATTGCGCACGATACCACCGATGTTCACGGTGGGGGGCAGCCCGAGTTCCATCACAGGCTTTTTCGTGACGCGTGCGTCTTCGTCGACAGGGATCTCGCACACATCGGCGTTTGCCACGGTGAGGCTCTTCACCGTGGTGAGGTCGGCACGGAGCATCATGCGGTAGATGTGGCTGGCGGCGATGCTCTTCTTGTTGATAATTGTGCCGATGCCCAGACTTTCAGCCATGCTCACGTAGTCGGTGTTTTCGACGATGGCCACAGATTTACGCACGCCGTGCTTCTTGGCATTGAGGCAGGCCAGAATGTTTTTCTCGCTGTTGTCAGTCAGTGCGGCGAAGGCGTCGGTGTGGTCGATGTCTTCGTCCTCGAGCAGGTCGTTGTCGGTGGCGTCGCCATAGAGCACCATGCAGTGCTTGTTGGTGATGAGGCTTGAGAGCCTGTGGCAGCGCTCGCGGTCTTTTTCAATGATGCGCACGCGGATGTGTTCGGGCAGGCGATTGACTGTTTGCACGGCGGTGTCGCTGCCGCCCATCACGATGAGGTTCGACACGTCTGGATAGCCCGTCTTTCCTGCTATCTCACGGATCTGTGGGACGTATTGTGGCGTGGTCATGAAGAAGACGATGTCGCTGGGTCTGACAAAGTCGTTGCCGTGTGGAATGATTGTCTCATCTCCGCGTTTGATGGCCACGATGTGGAATGGTGCTTCGGGGCCACAGAGTTCGCGGATGGGCCTGTGATCGTCCACTACGGGTGCGGCTTCGCGCACCTTCACACCCAGCATGACGAGTGCGCCTCCCTTCACTTCCCAATACTGCCTGATCCAACTGCGCTTGATACTGCCGGCTATCTCCTGGGCCGCGAGCAGTTCGGGATAGATGATGCTCTGCACGCCGATTTCTTTGAAGAAGGCCACCTGCGCTTCGTGCGTGAACTCGTCGTTATCTACACGCGCCACTGTCTTTTTCGCTCCAAGTTTGCGTGCCAGTATGCAGCAGGTAAGGTTGTGTGCCTCGTCTGGTGTGACGGCCACGAAGAGATCGGCGCGCTCTGCCTCGGCTTCCTTGAGGGCGGTGAGGGCCATGGGGTTGGCCACGAGAGTTTTGAGGTCGAAGGCCGCTCCCAGTTGTCCGATGCGCTCCTCGTGTTCATCGATGAGCGTGATGTCGTGGCGCTCGCGTGAAAGGAGTTTGGCCAGGTGCATTCCCACCGCACCTGCTCCGGCGATGATGATTTTCATTGCTCCTTAGCCGTTTGTGGTTGTTCTCTTGTGGTTTGTGGCCTCGCTTTCTGCAACTGTGCGAGTTGTTTTGTTATGCTGTCCTGGTCAAGGCCGGTGAGCCTGCGCTCTTCCTCCACGGTGCCATGCTCCACGAATCTGTCGGGCAGTCCGAGCCTGACGATGCGGGGTGTGAAGCCGTGGTCTGTGAGGTATTCCGTCACGGCACTCCCCATGCCTCCTGCTCGCTGGCCGTCTTCAATTGTAAGCACGCGGTCAAAACGTTGTCCTATCTCGGCGAGCATCTCTTCGTCGAGGGGCTTGAGGAAACGCAGGTCGTAGTGCGCCACCGTGCCCTCGCATCCGTTTTCGTGCTCGAAGCGTGCGATGGCGGCAGCGGCTTCGGTGCCGATGGGACCGAGGCTGACAACGGCGATTTGCGTACCGTCCTTGAGCCGGCGCCCTTTGCCTACCGGTACTTCCTCCAGTTTGCACTGCCAGTCGGTGCGGCTGCCGCGTCCTCGGGGGTAGCGTATCACGAAGGTGCCTTTGTCCTCGGTCTGTGCGGTGTACATCAGCCGACGGAGTTCGTGCTCGTCCATGGGTGAGGCAATAGTGATGTTGGGTACGGGGCGGAGTGCGCAGAGGTCGAATGCGCCGTGGTGGGTAGGGCCGTCCTGTCCCACGAGTCCGGCGCGGTCGAAGCAGAACACGACGGGCAGGTTCAGTATGGCCGCGTCGTGAATGATGTTGTCGTAGGCGCGCTGTGCGAATGCCGAGTAGATGTTGCAGAAGGGTATCATCCCCTCTTTGGCAAGGCCGGCGGCGAATGTGGCGGCGTGTCCCTCGGCGATGCCTACGTCGAAGGTGCGTTCGGGCATCTCCTTCATCATCAGGTTGAGGCTGCAGCCGGTGGGCATGGCGGGTGTGATACCCACGATGAGGGGATTCTTGCGCGCCAGTTCGAGTAGTGTCTGACCGAATACGTCCTGAAAGCGTGGCGGCAGCGGTTTTGTGCTCCCCTCGGCAATGCGTTCGCCGCTTTCCACGTCGAAGCGTCCCGGTGCGTGCCACACGGTGGCGTCTTGCTCGGCTGGCTCGTAGCCCTTTCCCTTGATGGTGTGAATGTGCAGGAGTTTAGGACCTTTCATGTCCTTAATCATTCGCAGCACGCGCACCAGTTCGGTCACGTCGTGCCCATCGGTGGGACCGAAGTAGCGAATGTCCATTCCCTCAAACATGTTGCGCTGTCGGGTGATGAGGGCTTTCATGGCATTGTTGAAGCGCAGGATGGCACGGCGGCGCGTGTCGTTGAGGAGTCCCCAGCGTGTAAATGTCTTGGTGGCTTTGGCGCGGGCTTTGTTGTAGGTGCCGCCGGTGTGAAGGTGCAGGAGGTACTGCTTCATGCCGCCCACGCTGCGATCGATGCTCATGTTGTTGTCGTTGAGTATGATGAGCATGTCGTTGGGGCACTCGCTGGCGTTGTTGATGCCCTCGAAGGCCAGTCCACCACTGAGTGCGCCGTCGCCGATGACGGCTACGATGTGGCGGTCTTTTTCGCCTTTGCTCGCTGCTGCCACGCTCATGCCAAGGGCTGCGCTGATGGAATTGCTGGCATGCCCGCAGGTGAACGTGTCGTACTCGCTCTCAAAGGGCGTGGGGAAGGGGCGCAGCCCGCCGAGTTTGCGGTTGGTGTTGAATGCCTCGCGGCGGCCTGTAAGTATCTTGTGGCCGTAGGCCTGGTGTCCAACGTCCCACACGAGTCGGTCGTAGGGTGTGTTGAACACGTAGTGCAGGGCCACGGTGAGTTCCACGGTGCCGAGGCTGGAGGCCAGGTGGCCCGGATTGACGGCCAGGGCGTCGAGAATGAACCTTCGCAACTCGTCGCATACTGTGGGCAGCGCATCGATGGGCAAGCGGCGTAAGTCGTCGGGGAATTCTATCTTGTTGAGGTAGGTATAGTCCATATCGGGAAGGTGCGCAGAGACTGCGAACGTGGGTTGTCTCCCGCTTTAGGCTGCAAAAGTAGTCGTTAAACGCGAAACACGCGAATTTGAAAGTCAAAACGTGAAATCCAGCACGGGCCGTTCGCCAAATTACATCCGTTGTAGTTTAAACAAGGTCCGTGTGACTTTAAAGTCGCACGGAGTGACATTAAAGTCACACGGAGTGACATTAAAGTCACACGGACCTTGTTCTTCCGAAGTCGGTTGCCGTTTCTCCCCGATTGTTCAGTGGGGATTTTGGTGTGGAGTCGTCGTGATGGTTCGCTCGGGGGCAAAGCGTCTTATTTGGTGTCGCTTTTTGTGAGTTCTATATAGAAGCTCCGGGGCAGGATGACGTTGGCGAGTTGGAGCGATTGTTTGAAAAGCGGCGCTATTTCTGCATTGCGGAATCCGGCGATGCCGCAGCCAATGCGCGTGACGTAGAAGGTCAGTTCGGGGTGGGCGGCGGCAAAGGCGATGAAATCGTCCACATAGGGCTTGATGGTGTCTACTCCGCCTTGCATGGTCGGTATGGCATAGGTCTGCCCTTGCAGCCCAACGCCTTGCCCCCATACCGCGCCGAACTTCTTGTAGGCCACAGCGGCAGCGCCTCCGCCGTGCATCCCACGAAGGTTGCTGCCGAAGACAAATATCTCGTTTTCCTCCAAATGGGAAATCATATCAGGGGTGAAGCGCACCTGCAGTTTTGCAGCGTCGGTGTCGGACACGTCATTTGACTGAGCGGTTTGCGGCGCATTTTGCGGCGCTGCGCTTCGTAGTTTTGAAGAGAGGCTCATAGGTGGAAATGTTGAAGGGTTATGGTTGTTGCTTCTTGAACCACAACGTCGTACACTCGGCAGGGGATTTCCGCTCGGTGTACGACGTTGTCAGGTGTGGCTTGCTCGGCGGGTTCGGCTCAGCGATAGGTGTATGTGCCGTGTTCGCTCTTGATGATGAGTTCGTGCGAGCCGCTTTCTATGCGTCCTATCACTTGCGCGTCAATACCGTAGGTTTGGCTGGCGGCGATCACGTCGTCGGCATATTCGGCGGGCAGATACACTTCGAGGCGATGGCCCATGTTGAATACGCGGTACATCTCCTCCCAGTCTGTGCCGCTCTGCTCCTGAATGGTGCGGAACAGCGGCGGGGTGGGGAAGAGGTTGTCCTTCACCACGCGGCAGTCGTCGCCCACAAAGTGCATCACTTTGGTCTGTGCACCGCCGGTGCAATGCACCATGCCGTGAATGAGCGTTCTCATGTTGTCGAGGAGCGTCTTCACCACGGGGGCGTAGGTGCGTGTGGGCGAGAGCACCAATTGGCCGGCAGTGAGCGGTGTGCAAGGCACGGGGGTGTCCAGACGCAGGTTGCCGCTGTATACGAGGCCTTCGGGCACGGCATGGTCGTAACTCTCGGGGTACTTTTTTGCCAGATACTTGGCGAACACGTCGTGACGTGCCGAGGTGAGGCCGTTGCTGCCCATCCCTCCGTTATACTGGTCTTCGTAGGTGGCTTGTCCGGTTGAGGCAAGTCCCACAATGACATCGCCGGGGCGGATGTTGGCGTTGTTGATGACGTCAGCGCGCTTCATGCGGCAGGTCACGGTGCTGTCCACGATGACGGTGCGCACCAGGTCGCCCACATCGGCTGTCTCGCCGCCTGTGGCATGGATGCCGATACCCATGTCGCGCAGTCGTTGCAGGGTTTCCTCTGTGCCCTCGATGATGGCGCGTACCACTTCGCCGGGTATGAGGTGCTTGTTGCGCCCTATGGTGCTACTCACCAGGATGCCGTCCACCGCTCCGACGCAGAGCAGGTCGTCGGTGTTCATCACCAGTGCGTCCTGCGCGATGCCGCGCCACACACTGAGGTCGCCCGTCTCCCGCCAGTAGCAGTAGGCCAGGGACGACTTAGTGCCTGCTCCGTCGGCGTGCATGATGTTGCAATAGGCATCGTCGCCGCCCAGGATGTCGGGGATGATCTTGCAGAAGGCCTTGGGAAAGAGCCCCTTGTCGATGTGGCGGATGGCGGCGTGCACGTCCTCTTTGGCCGCGCTCACGCCGCGCCTCATGTAGCGCTCGTTAGCCATTATTCAAAACTCACTGTGGGTGCGCTCTGTGCGCCAGCCTCGGCCTCAAACTTCGCTTTCGGCTGGAAGCCAAACATACCTGCGAGGATGTTGCCTGGGAAGCGGCGCACCTTGAGGTTGTAGGTCTCTACGGTGGAGTTGAACGTGTCGCGGGCCTTGTTGATACGGTTCTCGGTGCCTTCGAGTTGGGCTTGCAAATCCTTGAACTGCTCGTTGGCTTTCAGGTCGGGGTACTGCTCTTGCACCACCATCAGTCTGCCCAATGCCTGTGAGAGTTCGCCCTGTGCGGCTTGGAACTCTTGCAACTTCTCGGGGGTGAGGTTGTTGGGGTCAACGGTGATTTGCGTGGCGCGTGCACGTGCGCTGATCACGCCTTCGAGCGTCTCCTGTTCGTGTTTGGCATAGCCTTTCACGGTCTGCACCAGGTTGGGGATGAGGTCAGCACGACGCTGGTACTGGCTCTGCACGTTGGCCCACGCCGTGGTGACGGGTTCTTCCATTTCGACAATGCCGTTGTAGGTGCTCACGCACCACATCACGAGCATCAGCACTACTGCGCCTACTGCGAGCAGGCCCATTGTGGATTTTTTCATAGGGGGTTTAATGTTTATGGATTAAAGTTTCGTTGTCTGTGATATGCTGTGTGTCAGAAGCGTCCTCCTGCGCCTCCTCCACCGTAGGAGCCCCCACCGAAGTGACCCCCGCTGAACCCGCCTCCGCCACTACGTCCGAAACTGCTGGCTGCTGCTCCCGCCGCCGCGGCACGAGAAGCCAGGTCTACGCGTTCGGTGGTGGTGAGGGTGTGACCACATTTGGGGCAGACGTAGGTGACTTGGTAGGTCTTCACCGAGCCGACGTGAGAGATGAGCGTGCGGCTCTGTGTCTTCATATAGGCTTTGCAGCGTGGGCATTTCTTACGCCCGAAGTAGGCCGCTGCCCCGATGCCTAAGCCCAATGCTCCGATTACCCCCAATGCACCGCCGAGGTCATCGTCGCTCTGCTCTTCGAACGAGGTGTATTCGGCGAAGTCGGGGTCTTCGGCAAGGATGCCGTAGATGGTGCTGACAGCATTTCCCATGGCTCGGTTGTAGTCGTTCTCCTTGAGGTAGGGCACCATAGCACGATTGCCGATGCGGTTGCACACCGCGTCGGGCAGCACGCCTTCAAGTCCCTTGCCAGGGAAGATACGCCACTCACGGTCGAGGGCGCTGACCACGATGAGCAACCCATTGTCGGCACCGTGCTTGCCGAAGCCGTATTTGGTGAAAAGGGAGTCGCCCCAGGCATATACGTCGTCGCCAGCCACTTTTCTCACCGCTACGCATACCATCTCCACGCCGAACTGGTGGCGCAGATGGCGCGACACAGCGTCAATTGAATCCACATAGTCGCTGTTGAGCACCAGGTCGGGGTTGACGGTGTAGCGCGTGGAGTCTTCTAAGTGGGGCATGGGCAGTTCGTTCACCGTCCAAGCATGGACGGCGCTGTCCTTGGAGGTCGCTGTCTGTGCCGAGCATGGCAGCACACACAATAATATATATAGGAAAGTGGCAGAAAAGATTCTCATGGTGGAAGCCTATGTGGGTAAACCACGGCAAAAGTAAGCAGAAATCCGCATCCGCACACACTTTTGGCTTGTTTTCGGCTGAAACGTCTGCGCCGCCATGCCCGATGTCTAATAAAAATGCAGGGCGGTAGGCCTCGTATTTCTCCCTTTTCCCTAACTTTGCTGCGCAATCGCTTATTTCATTGAACATTGACGATTGAACATTGACGATTGAACATTGACGATTGAACATTGACGATTGAACATTGACGATTGAACATTGACCATTACCAATACCAGTAGCAAGTGGTTTTGCTAATGTTCAATGTTCAATGGTCAACGGTCAATGGTCAACGGTCAATGGTCAACGGTCAATGGTCAACGGTCAATGGTCAACGGTCAATGGTCAACGGTCAATGGTCAACGGTCAATGGTCAA
>JAFSWM010000036.1 GCA_017444485.1 Bacteroidaceae bacterium
GTATAAGGCCCCATTCCAGTGTGTAGAAGTTGCTCGATCTCTTGCACGAAAAATTAATGCTCCTGATTTACCAGACCAGAATATGTTTAAACGCGCATCAGAAATTATGGAGAAACACCTGAATGGTTGTAAATAATTTTCGAATGTTTAAAAGGATTAAGCCCTTCTTATGTTAGGCATGAAAGGGCAAATGACTAAAAATGTTCAGCAGATTGTGGCTTCAGATTCGAAGTCGCAATGGTGTGTGCTTGTCGGCATCTACAAGAAGCTGCTGGATCAACTGGGCTAGATTCGCAAGCACTACCTGTACAACTATCCGCTGTCGGAAGAAGAAGCGGATGCGACACTCGGGAGCGCTATCTCATTGGCGCTTTGCTGAAAGACTTCGGCGGCAAGTGCTTTGGCTTCACGAAGATGGACTCCCGCGAAATCCGCCGCATCAAGAAAACCGCTTTCTCGGCCACGCCATAGCCCCACGCCGTGCTTGCCGCAGCTGCCGGTAGGGCCCGCTCACCGAGCGGGCCGCCACATGGAGAGCCGCCATCTTGGCGGCGCTACTCGGCATCCCCCCACGGGAGGGTCGCAGTTTACTGCGACCGCTGCCCTAGACCTGCCAACTGGCAACATTGGCTACTGGCAACATTCCCACATCGGCACCACTACCCACCAACAAACCAACAAACCAACTAACCAACAAACCAACTACCACCTACCGAAAACTTTTTCATACTCTCTTCCCCCTCCGGGGCGGCTATTTGGTATACTTCTTTCCGCCATGTTGAGGCAATCGTTTTCAGACATCATCTTCATCGCGGATACGGACGGAAGCGTGAAACCATGAACGGCATCATCTCCTGGTATGCGGCTCATCCATGGGCGTTGATACCCACGGCGTATCTCGTCATGAGCCTCGTCGCGTTTGCCGCCTACGCGGCGGACAAGCGCGCTGCCAAACGCGGTGCGTGGCGCACGCCTGAATCCACCCTGCACACGCTTGAACTGCTGTGCGGCTGGCCCGGCGCATGGCTCGCACAGCGGCTCCTGCGCCACAAGAGCGTCAAGACCTCGTTTCGGATCGTTTTCTTCATCATGGTCGTGCTGAACCTTGCTGCCCTGGCATACGTCATCTAAGGCATGACTTCCGGCGACTGGTTCTTCTCGCACCGGTAGGAACAGCGTTGTCAACTCAAAGCGAGATTCCAAGGAGGAAACAGATGGCAAACGACATGGACAACGTGACCCCAAGACTGACCACGCTTTGCTACATCGAGAAGGATGGCTGTTACCTGATCCTGCACCGCACCAAGAAGCAGCACGACGAGAACGGCGACAAGTGGATCGGCGTGAGTGGCAAGTTCGAGTATGGCGAGAGCCCCGAGGAATGCGCCCTACGCGAGGTGAAGGAGGAAACGGGCCTCACCATGCTCAATCCACGCTTCCGCGGGCTCGTCACGTTCGTCTCAGATGAATGGGGCGTGGAATACATGCATCTCTTCACCTGCA
>JAFSWM010000037.1 GCA_017444485.1 Bacteroidaceae bacterium
CGTCGGCCTGAGCCGCATCGCCCGCACAATCCGCGAGCGCATGAACGTCCGCGACAACGAAGTGTTCACCCCTGCCGACCTGATCAACGCCAAGACTCTCTCCAGTGTCATCAACTCTGTCTTCGGCACCAGCCAACTGTCGCAGTTTATGGACCAGATCAACCCTCTGGCCGAGATGACCCACAAACGTCGTCTCTCCGCCCTGGGTCCCGGCGGTCTGTCCCGCGACCGTGCAGGTTTCGAGGTTCGAGACGTACACTATACACACTACGGCCGTCTCTGCCCTATCGAGACGCCTGAAGGCCCTAACATCGGTCTTATCTCCTCTCTCTGCGTTTACGCACGCATCAACAACCTCGGTTTCATTGAGACTCCCTACCGCAAGGTAGAAAACGGCAAGGTGGACCTGAGCAAGGACGGCTGCGTATATCTCAGCGCCGAAGAAGAGGAAGGCAAGCTGGTGGCACAGGCCAACGTCAATATCGACGACAACGGCGAAATCACCGACGAGCGCATCAGCTGCCGTCTGCAGGCCGACTTCCCCGTAGTGGGCAAGAACGATGTCACTCTGATTGACGTCGCTCCCAACCAGATTTCTTCTATCGCCGCATCTCTGATTCCGTTCCTGGAGCACGACGACGCCAACCGTGCGCTGATGGGCTCCAACATGATGCGCCAGGCAGTGCCTATCATCAAGCACGAAAGCCCCATCGTAGGTACCGGTCTCGAGGGTCCCGTGATCCGCGACTCCCGCACCCAGATCGTTGCCGAAGGCAAGGGCGAGGTGGTATTTGTGGATGCCCGCGAGATTCACGTGAAATACGAGCGCACAGAAGACGAGAAGTTCGTAAGCTTTGCTCCCGAAATCACCGTCTACAAGCTCCCCCACTACCGCAAGACCAACCAGAACACCACCATCAATCTGGTGCCTATTGTCCGCAAGGGCGACAAGGTGGTCGCAGGCCAGATCCTCACCGAAGGCTATTCCAGCCAGGCGGGCGAGCTTGCCCTGGGCCGCAACCTGAAGGTGGCGTTCATGCCCTGGAAGGGTTACAACTTCGAGGATGCCATCGTGCTCAGCGAGCGCATCGTGCGTGAGGATATCTTCACCTCCATCCACGTAGATGAATACATTATGGAGGTCCGCGACACCAAGCGCGGCCAGGAAGAGCTCACCAACGATATCCCCAACGTGAGCGAGGATACCACCAAGGACCTTGACGAGCACGGTATCGTGCGCGTAGGTGCCCACGTGGAACCCGGCGACATCCTGGTAGGTAAGATCACCCCCAAGGGCGAGAGCGATCCTTCTCCGGAAGAGAAGCTGTTGCGTGCAATCTTCGGCGACAAGGCCGGCGATGTAAAGGACGCTTCCCTGAAGGCCAATCCTTCCCTGTCCGGTACCATTATCGAGACCCGTCTCTTCTCCCGCATCACCAAAGAGAACAGCAAGAAAGAGCGCGCCCAGATCAAGGCACAGCTTGCAGCTGCCACCGAAGACAAGGACCGCCGCGAGGCAGATCTGCGCAAGATCTTCATCGACAAGCTTTTCTCTCTTGTCAAGGGCAAGAAGAGCAACGGCGTTGTGGACACCTTTGGCCTGAGCAAGATTGCAAAGGGCGAAGAGTTCACCCGCGCCGCCCTGGAGGCTATCGAGAAATACGAAGAGATCAACCCCGTGAAGTGGACTGCCGACAAGCACACCAACGATATGATCAAGGCGCTGATAAACAACTACATCATTGCCTACAAGGATATCGAAGCCGAATTCAAGAGAGTTTCTTATAACCTCTCCATCGGTGACGAGCTGCCCAACGGCATCCTGCAGTTGGCAAAGGTTTATGTTGCCAAGAAGCGTAAAATCAGAGTCGGTGACAAGATGGCGGGCCGTCACGGTAACAAGGGTATCGTGGCCAAGATCGTCAAGGACGAGGATATGCCGTTCCTGGAGGATGGTACTCCCGTGGACATCGTCCTCAACCCTCTGGGCGTGCCCAGCCGTATGAACCTGGGTCAGATTTACGAGACCGTGCTCGGTTGGGCCGGCCGCGAACTCGGACTCAAGTTTGCCACTCCTATCTTTGACGGTGCTTCCCTGGAAGACATCTGCAACTACACTGACAAGGCGGGCGTTCCCCGCTTTGGAAAGACATATCTGCGCAACGGCGAGACCGGCGAGCTCTTTGACCAGCCTGCTACTGTCGGCGTGATCTATATGATCAAGCTTGGCCATATGGTTGACGACAAGATGCACGCCCGTTCCATCGGTCCCTACTCCCTCATCACCCAGCAGCCTCTCGGCGGTAAAGCACAGTTCGGTGGCCAGCGTTTCGGTGAGATGGAGGTGTGGGCACTCGAGGCCTTCGGCGCTTCGAACATCCTGCAGGAGATCCTCACCATCAAGAGTGACGATGTCACAGGTCGGTCCCGCGCATACGAGGCCATCGTCAAGGGCGACACAATGCCGGCTCCCGGCATCCCCGAGTCGCTCAACGTGCTCCTGCACGAACTCAGGGGCCTCGCGCTCAGCGTCAAACTGGAATAACATTTTGCTAAAGAATCATTTAACCGTAAACAAATATGTCTTTTAAAAAGGATACAAAAGATAAGAGCAACTTTACCAG
>JAFSWM010000038.1 GCA_017444485.1 Bacteroidaceae bacterium
CGCCCGACAACAATGCCAGCGAGAGAGGGATCAGGAAGGTCAAAATCAAAATGAAGAACTCGGGCACATTCCGATCCGATGACGGAGCAGACGCATTTCTCGACATACTCTCGATTGTTGAAACCTCGAAGAAACACAACATGCCCATTTACAATGCCATCCGCGCTCTATTTTGAGCTCGGCTAAAACTCACATACCTATCGCTGAATAGTTACTCGGGGGTGGCGAACTGCAAAAAAAACGTAAAATTCTCAAGTGTTACAGCCGAGGTTGCCAAAGTGCGCTAAAAGCCGTCGTTATCGAGGTTGCTGCGAAGCCGCAACCGAGCGGATTTTGTTAAAATTTACTACTTTCCACTTCTCAAAAATTGAAAATTGTGGTTTTCAATTTCTTAAAGGGTTCTACAAGGGAAATTTTCCCTTGTATCGCACGGAAGACCCCCCGTCCGCCCTGCATCGCTTGGGGGCTTGCCCCCCTGCCTGTCGAGCGGAATATGTAAGCGATTGTTAAAATCCGCTGTGCGGTAAACACGCCAATGTGTGACGACGAACCGAAACGCCAGTTTTGGTTTCGGCGGCGCACTTTGGCTTCCGCTTTTCTTAAAATCGCTACGCGATTGTGGAGGGTGTAGTGTGGAGGGTGTAGAGATTGACGGCGCATGCCTCACTGCACCATACACACTTCTCCCTACACAGACGGCACTTGTGCCGTGAATTAGGCGATGCGGGCAGGTGTTCAAAGGGCGGTGATGAGCTTGGCGTGCAAGTGGCAAAGTGCAGGACTTCGGGTAGGCGCAGCCCACCGACAACCCTTGACGCGCGAGCGGCAAAGCATTGGGCTTGCAGGGAACGAGAATGGAGAACCAGACGATTGAAGGCATTGAGTGTGCAATTGTGAGCCATCAGGCGTTGCAGGACAACTTGTTGAGCATTGGGCAGACGCAGTGAAAAGCCAATCGGGTGTCGGTGAGGCGTAGCAAGCCGATACCCGATTGCAACGGAGAAAGCCGTATGCGCTCCTGCAACGCCGTAGATAGCGAGCCAAAGCCGTAGGCGCAAGCACTTTCGATGACTGATTGAGGCGCAGGGCGCAATGGGAGTGACCGAAAGAGCCGGATGCGCGGGTTTGTCGGTGGAAAAGTGCAGGGTGTCGAAGCGGCTTGCCACCTCGATACCCGGAACGACAGCAAGCCGTAAGCCGATGTCCGAAACGATAAGCCACCTGCCGCCGTGCCGAGCCTGTCCTGACGCTGCCCACATCGGGGTGAGGGGTGGGCAGAAAAAGCCGATGCGCGATGTGCAAACCGGCTGGAGAGACGTTCCTACGCTTGCCTCAATGCTTCCTATAGAAATAGATGCAGCAGCCCACGGCCACCCCCACGGCCGCGATGATGCCCATTGCCGTCCACGGCATATCGGGAGGCTTAGTGACCGCGACGCGGTCGCTGGCCTGACGCTCATCAGTGGCTGTGCTGCCGTGGTGGTGTATAGAGTCCACGCGCTGCTCATTCTTTGTGGAAGTATGGGCAACCGTGGTATTTGTGGCGAGAGAGGCACGCTTGGCTTTCAGCAGCACACCGCCTCGTGCAGTGGGCGATGACAGCGAAGCGGGCGCGGCCGCCGTGCTGTCTGTTGTGTCTGAAGGCACATCGACACGTGCGGTAGGGAGCCACAGCTCAAAACTGTCCAACTCCAGAGTGAGCGTGCGCCAAGACTGCTGCCAGTCATGGTCAGCGTAGTCCTGGCGTGTGAGCACACTGGTGTTGGTTTCCACTCTCTCGGTGCGTGCTGCTTGCTTGGTGCTATGGCACGAAGCAAGCAGCACAACCAGCAACGAGGTTATGACTGCTGTAGTTCTCATGATTATGCCTTTAAGAATTTGAGAATACCTTGAAGATGCAGGTCAACGACTTTTGCTTTGCCCTCGTCAGATGAGAGCAACTCCACGTCCGCGCGGTTGTCCATAAAGAGGTTCTCGGTAAGAACTGCTGGGCAATCCGTATTGCGCAGCACGTAGAAGTTGGCTGACCAGTAACGACAAGTCGGCACACTTCGGTTGCCCTGCAGGCCACGCGCGGCAGCTTCGGCATAAAGCGACTGTGCCAATCGCTTGCTGGCTGCCGAGCAGTTGTTACACACAAACACGCTGAAACCGCTTGCGTTAAGCCACTTGCTTTCCGACCCTGCCGCATTGACGTGTATGCTCACATAGACGCAGTTCTCCTTGCCGAACAGGCTGCAGATGCCATTGACATACTTGCAGCGTAGCGAAAGTTCTTTAGCCTGCGGACTGGGCACCTCGTCGGCGGGCATATCGACAAATACTGTGAAGCCCTTTGCCTCAAGCTTTGGCTTGAGGGTGGAGATAACTTCGCGGCTGAAACGATACTCGCGGAACTTGCCATCAGGGCTTCGTTTGCCCGGCACATTACTGCCGTGAGCGGTGCCGAGGATAACTACACGCGCCGCCGGCTTTGACTGGACGTCCATCAATGTCGACGGGCGTGGGCGGCCATTGTTCATCGGTGTGCCTTTGCCATCGCCGAGATGGTCAGGACGGCGGCCTGAAAGTTCTCGGAGCGCAGAGAGGTCGATGTCGAAGTGTCGTTCGGTTTTGTCGACCATCACCTGTTGCAGGATCTGCGCCCATTTGGCGCCATTGCAGCTGGAGATGTTCTCGAGGCAAGACCATAGCTGCCATCCTATGACCAGTCCTGCGGCGAGCTTCAGCGCATTGAATGGCAAACTCTCCGTGACGTAGATGTGCAGGAAGTGGGCAAACACGAGCAGCAGGTACACCTGCAGTAGGGTGCGCAGCACGCTGCCGAAGTGCCGGCTGTTGAACTTGCCGCTGTTGCGCGAGGTTTGCTCCGGATAGGCACGGCGCACTCGCTTGTCGAGTTGCCATGCCGTCCAGCAATCCATAAGCACCGCAGCGGTGCAGAGCAGGATGTAAGGGAGCGTGGGCGAAAGGGCGGTAACCACCGCGCTGCCCACCGAGAAAATCAGTTGATAGATGCGTTCTGTGTTCATGTTTAGAAATTTAAATATTAAGCAGAACAAAGTAAGCTTGAAAAATTTAAGCGTGTTTATGCGCCAGCCGCTCACTGCACCAGCCCGCACATCGCCCGGATGTGCATGTCGGCGAAAAGCCTGTAGCCTTTCTCGTTCAGGTGAATCCCGTCGCGCAGGAAATGCCCCACGAACCGCTTTTTCGCCACGCCGTCGACTGTTTCCGTCACATAGTGCGTCAGCTCGTCGCTCTCGCTGATGCCGCTGCACAGGCGCGCCTTTATCACCGGCACGGCCAGGTCGGCGCAAGCCTCGCACACAATCCGCTCCACGCGCTTGATGCGCTCATTGTACGTCAGACCTCCCATCAGTTTCCCATCCTCGGCAATGAAACCACCGACGCACCCCACCTGCTGGTGCGGCGTCTGCCACACAATCGACGCCTCGCGGCAGTCAGCTCCGTAATACCGTGATGCCGACACGGAAACAACCACAGGCACGACACGTCCCGACTCAGCGGCGCCATTTGCGGCGGCAATGGCCGTCGCAAGGCCGTCGTACGCCGTTTTGGAAATGAGCCGCGTCACATTTGCACCACCATTGTAAGCCAAACGGTGCAGCAACACACGCACCTCGTCTTTCTCCCTGCCATCCATGCTTTCCGGCAGGCGGCTGTACACATTGCTCACGTCATTGTTCGTGAATCCATCGCCCGACAGCACTACCTCCACCATCTCCAGCGTCAGAACACGGTGCCGCAGCAGCATCACCGCCCAGCGGATGCCCGCGTGCAGGCTCGCGAACCGGGCGTTGTCCTGGTCCCAGGCATCCAACGCCTTTTCACTTAACCCCGCCGGGTGATTCCAGTACCACTCCCTCGGCACAAGCCCGCCATTGTCCACGCTCTCGCTCCATGGTTGCTCGCGCACCTGCGCCAGGTCGCCCTCGCTGTTGTAACTCTCTGTCGGGTCGCCGCAATGGTTAGTCCCCAGCGAGATGATTACGTGGTCTATCCTCCGCACACGCGCATCCACCGTCACGCCCCACTGGTTCACAACACCCTCCACATCGTCGCCGAACTGCATCGCCATGTCCCACACACGCACGCCAACATCGTGCAGCAGCTGGTAGGCGAGGTCTGCCTTGTGTGTATGCACAAACCGCGCGCCGCTACGCGCCACGTTGTACACCTCGCGCATCCCCAGCGCTGCGGCCATCATGTTACTCCACGTGTGGTCGGCGCAGATGCTGTCGCCCAGCACCAGAACCGACTTTGTGCCGAACACGCTCAACAGCGTGCCGCCCGCAGCACGCAGCCGGTTCTCGATGTTCACACCCGGCGAAAGCTCGCGCGACTCACCGTAATGCAGGTGAGCGAACTCCAGCGCCTGCGGAGCGCTGTCAAACTCGTACACCTCCACCGTCGAGAAGTCCGACGGCCGCGGCGCGCCGGATTCGCTTTTGTACAGCGGGAACACAATACCCTTTATCACGTCACTCATGTTTGCGAGATAAACCGCCTCGGCAACGGTGATGTTCTCGCCCTGGAACAGCAGGTTCGACTGTTTGGGGTTGCGCACCATGCCCCCGGCGCTATCGCGCACACCGACACCGGCATAGCCGTATTGCGATTTAGGGCTGAAAGGGTTGTATATCACATAAACTTTCCCTTTACTTGCCTTCACCAGCGCGAGTCCGTTGCCAGCCAGTTGCGCCACCGCGTCAAGCCCGGCATTCCAGCCATGCAGCACGCCGCTCCCGCGGGCAAGCAAGTCCGCGCTCTCGTCCGCCTCGAACTGTGTCGGGTCGAACAGGTTCACGCGCTCCAGCGGCACAGCCACTTCGCCAACCAAGTCCTCGATGTCGCCAGCCAGGCTTTCGACGCTCTCACGCGCCACAGCCACATCGCCAGCCAAGTCCTCGATGTCGCCAGCCAGGCTTTCGACGCTCTCACGCGCCACAGCGTCAACCGCCGTGTCCACGAAGCACTCTACGGTGGCGTAATCTCCCGCGATGTAGCTCTCCACCGCCAGCCAGCTCTTGCCCGCAGGCGGAGTCATCACCAGCTCCACAGCACCCGACACAGCCGCGCTTATCAGCAGGTATTCCCCGTCATGCACCACCCGCTCGCCGGTCTGCCAGCTGCCGTCAACTTTCGTGAACGGGTCCTCGGCGAACCAAGCGATGGCAGACGCGTACGTGTTGTCGCCGGCCGGCACATCGCCATTCCACCTCACGCGCACGCCGCACCCTTCAGGCACCTTGTAACGCTGCATGGTCAGCGACGAGGACGGCCCCGTGAGCCTGCCGTCGCCTCTGATGTATAGGCTCTTGTTTACGC
>JAFSWM010000007.1 GCA_017444485.1 Bacteroidaceae bacterium
GGTGTGTTGCAGGATGAATGGTGCGAAGGAGGCGAGGAAGCGGTTGGGCTGCGCTTCGCGATACACGCGCTCTATCACCTCGGCAGCGCTCAAGCCGTATTCGGCCTGCCACGCTTCGCGCACCGTGGGGGGCAGCGCGCCTTTGAGCAACGAGCCGAGGAAGATGCGCCCCAGCACCGCGCCGCTGCCCTCATCGCCCAGCACATACCCCAGCGACGGCGTCTGGCTGACGATAGCACCCCCGCTACACAGGCACGAGGCCATGCCCGTGCCCAATATGCAGGCTATGCCCTCCGCGTCGCCGCAGAGCGCACGTACCGCGGCGAGCAGGTCGCTCTCCACCGCAATGGCTTCGGCCTGCGGATACACCTTGCGCAGGGCGTTCTCCACCACAAACTTACGTTCCGCCGTGCAGCCCGCTCCATAATAATATACGCGCGCGGGCGAGAGGCGGCGTTTGCGCAGCGCGCTGCAGATGGCAGTGTCGGCCTGGGCCGCAGGCATCACGGCGGGGTTCACGCCAGGGGTGAAAAACTCGTCGGCGGTTTGGCCCGTTTCATCGATGAGACGCCACTGCGTCTTGGTGCTCCCACTGTCGGCAATGAGGGTATGCATACTTTTTGAGAAAGGAAGAATGTTGTTTGTTGATAATTCGCTGCAAATATACGAATGCAGTTTCAGAAGGGTGACACAGCGTAGGATTTAGTAGTGTGTGGCTTTATAGGCCGACCAGCGGTGTGGCGGCGAAGCCTTGCGCTCGCGAGGTGGCGAGATACTCTTGCAAGGCTTTCCATTGCGGCTGGGGGAAGGCCTCGCCTTCGCTCCTGCCGTCGATGGCTTGAAGCACGTAGCCCACGGTGTATCGCTCCAGGTCGGCAGCCGGTACAAATCCGGCGGTCCGCTCGCCCGTGGTTTCGTGGATGAGGCGGGAGCGCCGCAGTTTGTCGAGCACACGGTTCGCCGTCCTTACGCTGAGGCTGAGTTCACGCGCTATCTCTTTGGCCCCGGGCGGCGTTTCTTGTGCCTTGAAGCGTCGGCAGATGATGGCGGCGGTCATCACGCAGAGATAGTTGAAGCCGCGCCGTGTCTGGTGGGCGGTGGGTTGGCCGGAGAGTGCCACGTCGTTCTGACAGACGCTGGTCATCGTGGCGCCGAAGAGAATGATGTACCACGAGATGAGGCACCACAGCATGAACAGCGGGATGGCGGCGAAGGAGCCGTAGATGGTGTTGTAACTGGTGAGGAATTTCTGCACCTCAATGTAGGCGTCCTGCCAGAGGTCGAAGACCACGGCGGTGAAGACGCTCGAGAGCAGGGCGCAGGAGAAATTCACCTTGGTGTTGGGCAGGAAGATGTAGAGCATCACGAAGGTGAAGATGAGCACCGCGTAGCCCACCAGCGCGGCCAATACGCGTCCGCCAGGCCTGAGCATCAGCACATCGGGCAGGTTTTCTACACTCGTGGCGAGGAATACGCTGAAGCCCATCGACACAAATACCAGTACGGGCAACAGAAACACCATTGCCGTATAGTCCACTACTTTGCGCGAGAGCGAGCGGTCCTGTTTCACCTGCCATATCTTGTTGAACGTGGTTTCTATGCTGTCGGTGAGTGTGAGCAGGCTCCAAAGCAAGATGACGATGCCCACGCCGATGAACACGCCGCTCTTGGTGTTGTCCAGGTAGTTCCCCACGAATCCCATGAGCGTGTCCACCGTGGCAGGGTCGGTGGGAAAGGCTTGCCGCACCTGCCCCTCAATGAAGTCTTGCAGGCCGAAGCCTTTGGCGATGGCAAAGAGGATGGCGAGCAGCGGCACCACTCCCATGAGTGTGCTGTAGGTGAGTGCCTTGGCGCCCGCTCCCATGTCTTCTTCAAAGAACAGGCGGAACGTGCCCGTGAAGAGTTGGCGCAGGAACTGCAGGGCGCGGCGCAGGGAGAATTGCTTGAGGTCCATAGCGGGGAAGGAGCGCGTCTCTCGGGTTTATTGCGGAAGGGTGGGGTTGCTGTAGGTGGTGCTGGGCACGTGGGCCTCGTTGCAGGCGGCCTTGAGTTCTTTGAACACGGTGGGATAGCGTGAGGCAAGGTCGTGGTCCTCGTGCAGGTCGATGCTCAGGTCGAAGAGTTTGGCGGTGCCGTTCTGCACCACGAGTTTCCAGTTGCCTTTGCGCACAGCCATCATGTTGGTCTCGGGGAATTCCCAGAAGAGGTATTCGTGCTGTTTCTGTTCGCCCTCGCCGGTGAGTGTGGGGTAGATGCTGATACCGTCGAACCAGTCGTTCTCCACGTTCTTGTTGCGATAGCGTTCCTCGTAGTTGCTGATACCTGCGATGTCGCAGAACGTGGCCATGAGGTCATAGAAGGCGAAGGTCTGGTCGCTCACCTGTCCGCCGCGTATCTTGGCTGGCCATTTCACGATGAAGGGGATGCGTATGCCGCCCTCGTAGGTGCTGCGCTTGAGGCCTTGCAGTAGGTTCTCCACGTTGAAGAATGCCTGGTCTGCACCGCCTTCGGCGTGCGGGCCGTTGTCGCTGGTGAAGATAAGCACGGTGTTGTCGGCCATGCCTTTCTCCTCGAGTTTGGCCATGATTTCTCCGACGTATGCGTCAAGGCGTGTCACCATGGCGGCAAACTGCGCGTGGGCGATGTCGGTGTACATATAGCGAGAACTCTGGTCGCCGCCGAAACTCTTTTCCACGCAGAAGTGCCCTTTGTAGGCGAGCAGTATGGAGTCCTCGGGCTGGATGAGTTCGGCGTGCGGCAGTGTGTAGGTGAAGATGCCGAGGAAGGGCTGGTCGGGCGTGCGGTCGTCGAGCCATTCCAGCGCGGCCTGGTGGATGAGGTCTGCGCTGTACTGCGTGCGCTTCGAATAGTTCTCACCATAGAGGGGATACTGTGTGTTCTCTGTGAGTTCTATGCGTATGACGCCTGTGTCGCCGGCTTTCTTGCTGTATCGGTTGAGGAAGTTGGGGTAGTAACTGTGGGCCTGGAACTGACAGATGTAGCCGTAGTATTCGTCCACGCCGCGCTTGTCGGGAGTGGATGCCGAACCCTCGTAGCCGCCTGCCCACTTGCCGAACATGCCGGTGGCATAGCCGTTGTCTTGGAATATCTCGGGGATGATGACGTGGTCGGGGTCGTAGGGTTCCTGCCCCACGCGGGCGTAGTCGGTGACGGTGCCGTAGGTCACGGTGCCCACGTTGCGCCAGTACTCCTTGTTGCCTCGCACATGGGTGTGCCCGGTGTGCTGGCCGGTCATGAATGTGGCGCGGGCGGGTGCGCTCACTGGCGACCCGCTGTAGGCCTGTGTGAAGCGCATGCCCTGTGCGGCCATGCGGTCGAGGTTGGGCGTGGCGATATATTGCTGGCCGTAGCAGCCGATGTCGGCATAGCCCAGGTCGTCACACATAATATATATAATGTTGGGGCGTGTCTGGGCGCCCGCAGCCAATGCCGCTGCGCCTGCGCCGAGGAATGCTAAACGGGAGAGTTTCATAATGGTTTGTTCTGTGTTAGGTGCTTGGATGTTATTTGACGCTCACTTTTGCTGTCCCAGTGCTTTTGGCAGTGAGGGCTTTGACGATGTACACGCCTGCGGGGAGTCCGTTGGTACTCATGGTGTCGGCAGCGACGTGGCGCACCAGGCGCCCGTCGGTGTCGTACAGGCGCAGCCCGTACACTGTGCCGCTGCCGCTGACGCGTATTTCACGGCTCGCCATGCTGATTTCCACGGCTTCGGCTACGTCAAGGGTGCTTGCGCGGTCTATGCCGGTGAGCACCTCCTCGCCGTAGGGGTCGTTGGCGTCGGCAGCGAAAATGGCCGTGAGGTTCAAGTTATGGGTGAGCGCGCCGAAGCGATAGTTCTGCGACGCAGCCACGAAGCGGTGTCCCTCTTTCCAGCAGATGAACGAGGCATTCCCGAAGGGCGTGGCTTTGGCGGTGTCGCCCACAATCTCTGTGGCGCCGCGTGTGGGGTCGTTGGGACGTGCTGTGACAGTGAATTCGGTGGCCTCGTCGTCCTCGGTGACTTGCAGTGCGAAGTCGATGCACTGCCCTTGCACATCGTCCTCGGCGTCAGCAAGGCCGTTGTAGGTGAGGCGCACGCGCATGCGTCCTTGGCCAGGTACGGCATCGGCGGGCACGTTGATTTCCTGCGTCATCTCGCGGGCGGCTCCAAGTGAATAGGCCGTTTCAAACACGCCGTCGCGGTTCCAGTCGAAGTAGGCATACACGGCTTCTCCGCCAGCGGGGGCTTTGTTGAGTTTCAGGGTGAGTTCGCACGAACGCCCGCGTCTGAGCACGGCCTGGTCCAGCACGTTGAGCCTGTACCAACTGGTGGGCGACGTGGTTTGTGCGGTGCTGCTCTTCACGGTGCCCGACTGCGTGCGGATGGGGTAGGTGAGGCGGTGTGTGGCCGCGTCGCCGGTGATGCTGGCCACGCTGATATAAACGCTGGCGGAGAGTGTGCCGCAGGGCAGGTCGTAGATCTGGGCGTGGCGAGCAAAACTGCTCCGCGCCTTCTTGAAGGTGAAGAGGCTCTCGCCGCCTGCTGTGAAGCGCTCCGTGGTGTTGGCGGCAGAGGTGAAGTAGAAGGCCGCGTTCGCCCCGTCTTCATTCACTATCCAGCGTTCGCCCCCGCCCCCGCTTGCAGTGGCTGGTGTGCCGGTGGCCGCGTTCACAATCTGATAGCCACCGCTGGCGTTGCTCTCGCCCACGAAGTACCAGTTCAGCGCGTCGCTCTCAGCAGGGTTGGAGAGCGTGAGGTCGGCGCTGGCATACCGTCCCTCGTGCACCATGTGGTAGAGTATGCCGGGCTTGCCCACGGCCTCGCTCGGCGTGAAGGGCTGCACCTCGTAGGTATAGGTGGTCTCCACCAGGCTCCAGTGCGAGCCGTTGTTGCTGGTGCCGGCCATCCAGATGATGATGTTGCTCGACGCCCCGTCCTTGTTGAGTCCGTGGGGCGACGTGCTCTGGTCGTTGTAGCCGCTGCAGTCGGTGGAACTGAACCAAAGGTATCCCTGGTTCGCACCGCTCTGGCAGACGCCCACATAGTAGGGCACGGCGGTGGTGCCGGTGTGCATCACGCTCGCGCTGCTGTTGGTGCCGTTGCAACTCTGGATGTAGTTGCCCGTCACCTTGTTGCGGATGTACCACACTCCATCGGTCCCTGTTGGCAGGAACTCCCAAAACTGCCGGCGGGCGTTGTCTAAGGAGCCAACCACGAGCGTGCCGTCGGCTTCTTCGCTGATGTACATGCCCGGGTACTGCTTGGAGAGGATGGTATAGACCTTCCCTTCCTCGGGCAATGTCTGCGCGGCCAGCGTGAGGGTGGCCAGCGCAAACAAGAGGCTAATCATTCTTTTCATCTCTTTATGGGGTTTGGTTTTTTGCATGTTGGTATTCTGACAGACGTTTTCTCGCCAAGGCTATACTGAAAACACGTTTCGTCCCAGTGCTAATGGCTTAACGAAAACGCTTAGTTTGTCACCACCACACGCTTAGAGAGCGTGGCGTGGAGGTAGTCGCGCTGCGGACTGGTGTCGCTGGCGGTGTTGGCGGAGTAGCGCGCGGTGGTGCCGTCGTCGAGGGTGGCAGACTCCTCGAAGTATTCCACTTGCCCACTGCCGGCATAATCGCCACGGAAGGTGATGGTGTAGGTTCCTGCATGAGGGAATACTACGGTGCAGGTGGGGTTCTTGCCGTCGTAGAGCCCCCCTTCGGCAGCAGAGGGTGTGCTGACCACGCCGTCAGAGGGTGTGAAGGTCCATGTGTAGAACGTGGTGTTGAGCAACTTACCCGCGCGGCTCTCCACGCAGGTGAACGTCACGGCCTGTCCCGCCTTCACCATTTCCGTGCTTTGTGTCATGGCACTGAAGCGCGGGCAGTCGCTGCGGTACTTGCTGTCGTGGGTGTGCTCGCTGCATCCAGCAAATAGGGCGGCGGCGAGCAGCAGTAGGAGTAGTGTCTTTTTCATAGATATGGCTGATGATGTATTCAAAAGGTTTTCAGGAGCCGATAGAGTTGGTGTACGGGCAGCCCGATGACGTTCCAGTAACTGCCGCTGATGCTTTCCACCGCTGCCATGCCTATCCATTCCTGAATGCCGTATGCTCCGGCTTTGTCTAAGGGCTTGCACGTGGCGACGTAATGGGTTATCTCCTCATCGGTGAGGGAGTCGAACGCCACGTCGGTGGTCACGGTGATGGTCTCTTCGCGCCTGGCGGTGAGCACGGTCACTCCTGTGACGACTTGATGGGTGTGGCCAGCGAGCCGACGTAGCATGCGGCATGCATCGGCTTCGTCGGTAGGCTTGCCCAGCACGTCGCCGTCGATGCATACTATGGTGTCGGCAGTGATGACCAGGCTGTCGGCTTTCAGCAACCGTTTGTAGGCGGCTGCCTTGGCGCGGCAGATGTGGCGAGCAGTGTCTTGGGGTGAGAGGCCATCGGGGTGGCTCTCGTCGATGCCGTCCACCGTCAGCACGCGAAAGCGCACGCCGAGCCCAGCGAGCAAGTCGCGGCGACGGGGTGAGCCGCTGGCTAATATCACATCGTATTTGGAGAGGTTATCAAGCATGGAGTGGGGTTGTCGTCTTTTTGTGGCTTGTGAGAAGTGTTGAGAAAAAACAGGGCGGCGTTGTTTGGGGTGGTCCTGATGACTTGCGGTGCGATGCCTCTTGCGAGTGGCTTGAAACTACATCCGTGTGACTTTAAAGTCACACGGATATAGTTTTTTGTAAGTCCGTTGAAGTCTGGCCGACCTACCAACCGAAGGCTGCCTTGTCGGACATCCACTGTCCGCGTGCCTTGAGTACGCGGCTCACCACGTCTCGCACGCAGCCCATGCCGCCATCGTATGGGCTCACATAGGCCGCCATTGGTTTAATCTCTTCGGCAGCGTCGGCGGGACAGCAGGGTAGGCCACAGCGAGCCATGATTTCGTAATCGGGAATGTCGTCGCCCATATACAGTACGTCCTCGTCGTTGAGCCCCGTGATGCTGAGCCACCGTTCGTACACCGGCAGTTTCATGGAGACCGACTGGAACACGTGGGGCACGCCCAGGTTGCGGTAGCGCTCATAGACCGCACGGCTCTTCCCGCCCGTGATGATGGCCACGGGCAAGTCGCGCCTTACGGCAAGTTGCAGCGCGTAGCCGTCCTTGATATTGGCGGTGCGCACGGGCTGGCTGTCCACTTCGGGAAGGGTGATGGTGTTGGCACTCAGCACGCCGTCCACATCGAAGGCCAGTGCGCGGACGCGGGAGAAGTCGGGGGTAGCGTTCGGGGTCATACCAGGGTTTTGTGTTGTTCGTTTTTGATAGGCGTTTCCTTGCCAGGGGAAGCCGAATGACGTTTCGCACAGGCGCTGATGGCTTAGCGAAGACTTTGGATATAGCGAGAGATGGCGCGATAAATCTCCAATTCAGCGGGGCTTCCGGCCAACATCTCTTCGTGGCGCGCCATCACGCCCTTGTCACCGCGTGCTGCAGGCCCTGTTTGGGAGGCTTGTGCGCCCATGGTGAGGAATTTGTCGGCAGTTTCGCGCACCAGCGGGTCAAGGAGTCGGAAATCCACGCCCGCCTCGGTGAGTAGCCTCTCGGCAATGCCAAAAAGTGCGTTGGGGAAGTTGCAGGCAAAGACTGCGGCGAGGTGCAGGTTGCGACGCCCCGCGCTGTTGAGTGGCGTGACGTTGCAGGAAAGTGTGCGGGCTATTTTTTCTAAATGGCTCAGCGTGGCATCGTCGCTCCCCTCGATGAAGAGCGGCACGCGGGAGAAGTCAGTCTCTCGAGTGCGCGAGAGCGTTTGCAAAGGATAGATTACGCCGCACTTTTGCGCCACACCCTCAAGCACCGAGAGCGTCACGCTCCCTGCCGTATGGGCGAAGATGGTGCTGGCCAGTGTGTCGTTGCCGAAACGATTGCGATAGTGCGCTGCCACCTCGTGCGCCAATGTGCCTATGGCATCGTCGCTCACGCAGAGCAGCACGAGGCATGTGGCTGGGATGTCGCAAATCTGGCAGACGGCAAGCGGCTTCGAGTCGCTACCTTCGCTCGCTGCAGCGTCGGCTGCGGCAGACGTTGTGGCCATGGCGATTTGGTGTGCCAGCCTTGTGGCCTTCTCCATGTCGCGCCCGTAGACACACTGCACGTCAAATCCGCACCGCGCCATGGCAAGGCCGAAGTGCGTGGCCACATTGCCCGTTCCGAGCAGTGTCACAGAATACGCAGGAGGTTTCATCACGCCGCAAAGTTAAGGCTTTATGCGGCGGGAAACAAACGTTGCGGCGTGTTTTGACCGCATATTCAATGCGAAAGAGACGATAATAGCGCGAAAAAACATAATTTTGCACCATGTGCGCACACCACCAGGTCGGGCACTCTACGTATGAATATACCTTTTCTGTCGTTGAAGGACGTGACTGCGCTGCACGGCGAGGAGATTATGGAAGCCGTGAGGCGTGTCGTTGCATCGGGCTATTACCTGAACGGCGCGGAGAACGCACGTTTTGAAGCCGAGTACGCCTCCTTTATCGGCACCGCCGCCAGCGTGGGTTGCGGCAGCGGACTTGATGCGCTGATTTGCATATACCGCGCCTACATCGAGCAAGGCGTGATGAAGCCCGGCGACGAGGTGATTGTCCCAGCCAATACATTCATTGCCTCCATCCTCGCACTGACCGAAAACGGACTGACTCCTGTGCTGGCAGAGCCGCGAAGCGACACGCTGGAACTTGACGACAGCACGATTGAAACGCTCATCACGCCCAAGACACGCTCCGTGCTCCTGGTGCATCTGTACGGACGCTGTGCTTATACGGAGAAGATAGGCCAGTTGTGCCGCGAGCATGGCCTTAAACTGGTGGAGGACAATGCCCAGGCGCATGGCTGCCGCTATACCGACGGACGACGCACTGGCTCGCTGGGCGATGCCGCCGCACACAGTTTCTATCCTGGAAAGAACCTCGGGGCACTGGGCGATGGCGGCGCAGTGACCACCCACGACAAGGCCCTGGCAGAAACGGTGCGGGCGCTTGCCAACTACGGCAGCACGCGCAAATACATCTTCAAATATACTGGGCGCAACAGCCGCTTAGACGAAATACAGGCCGCTGTGCTGCGTGTGAAACTGCGCCACCTTGATGACGACAACGAGGCACGGCGACGAATCGCGGATGTGTATTACGCTGGCATCAACAACCCGCAGGTCGCTTTGCCCGCCCGTGCTGACCATCAGCAGCACGTGTACCACCTCTTCCCTGTGCTGTGTGAACGCCGCGATGCGTTGCAAGAATATCTCAGCACGCAGGGTATTCAGACGCTTATCCATTATCCCGTGCCGCCCCACCATCAGGAGTGCTACAAGCACTGGCGCGCCCTGTCGCTCCCCCTCACCGAGCGAATACATCAGCAAGAACTGAGCCTGCCTATCAGTCCGGCGATGACCGAGGATGAAGCCCGAAGGGTGGTGGACGCCATCAATACGTTTTGAGGTTATAAGGTTTTGAGGTTATAAGGTTGTAAGGGGCTGCGCGACGACCTCACAACCTTAAAACCTCAAAACCTCACGACCTCACGACCTTAAAACCTCAAAACCTCACGACCTCACAACCTTAAAACCTCAAAACCTCACGACCTCACAACCTTAAAACCTCAAAACCTCACGACCTCACAACCTTAAAACCTCAA
>JAFSWM010000039.1 GCA_017444485.1 Bacteroidaceae bacterium
GCTTGATGCTTTTTTGCGCTTGTTGTTATCTTTTGCTTTAAGTTCTTGCACCATAGCTCGCTATGCTGCTGCGAACTTAAAACAAAATCTAAGCAACAATCGCTAAAAAATCATTCAACCCTAATTTATAGAACACCCCTTAAGTCGGATTAGTGTCAGTCTTCGTCCAAGTCGTTGAGGTCGAAATAAAGCAGTCGCGTAGGATCGTCGGCATCCTCGTCGTTGAGGGGTACGAAGCCGTTGTGCAGATAGAAGGGAATGGCTGCGGCGTAGGCATCAACGGTGATGAAGCGGCACCCCGTCTTGTTGTCGGCGGTGAAGTAGCGCTTGATGAAATCAAGCAGGAATGATCCGACGGACATTCCTCTCATCTCCACCGAGACACCCAGACGGCCAATCTTGGCTGCGGGATAGCTCTTCAGGCGCTTGCGATTGTTGAAGCGGCGACTGAATCGGTTGTACTTCGTCTTGCTGTCGAAGTCGGAAAGGGATATGCGGTCGTTGGAAAGGCTGAAGAAGGCCGCGATGTGTTCATGGCTGGTGTCAGTCATGTCTTCCAGCACATACGTCACCGTCAGTTTCTCCTTTCGATAGAGCATACTTTCATTAAGTATGAGGTCGTTCAGGTCTGCGTCACCGCAGTCGAACGCCTTCACTGTCTCTCCTTCTTCAAGCCGAGCTATGACTAACGAGGTGCTGTTGATGTCAAACAGTTGCTGCATACTTTCTTCTCATTCCTCGTTCAAGCATAGCCATACCAACCTCGTAGTTGGCATTCATGCGTGCCCGTTCTTCAGGCGAAATGCGGCGGCGTTCCTGCATCCGTGCCTCGAAGCGTCGTGCGTCCTCACCGTAGAGGATTGGGGTTTCCTTGATTGGTCTTGCCATAATTAACCTCCTTTTTGTTGAGTTTCGGCTTTGTCTTTTTGCAAACGCAGTCATTCAGCTGCAAAGGTAACACTCTTTAACCTATTATCTCGTAATCAAGTAATGTGGATGTGTGGTTTTTCGTGGCAAAGTTAAGAAAAGCGGTGTGTTGATTTTGCAGCAAATGCGAAAAAACGCGAAAAAACGCGCAAACGTTTGTCCACGTTCTTGAAAAATGTTTCTTTTGTGCCGTAATCAAATCCTAAAAAACAGATATGGACGAAAAGAATCCCCTTCCCGTGGAAGAAACTAAGGAGACCGTTTCCGTAGAAGAAACTTCCGTAGAGAGTGTCGAACCCCAAGTAGAACCCGCCCCCGAGGAACCCGCTGCCGCTGCTGAGGAGGAGGCTCCTGTTGCTGCAGAGGCAGAAACCCCTGCCGTAGTGGATGAGCCTGTTGCCGCAGAGGATGAGCCTGCTACCACAGAGGAAGAGGCTCCTGCTGCTGCAGAGGAAGAAGCTACGGCAGAGACGCCCACGCTATCTACCAAAGCCGAAGTCATTGCCCGTCTCAATGAGATTGCGGACAAGGGCGAACTGGTGGAACGTGCCGTGGTGGATGGTCTCAAGCAGGCGTTCTATCGTATTCACAATGCCGAGGTGGCAGAAGCCCGTGCCGCATTTGTGGCTGCCGGTGGTGCGGAGGCCGACTTCGTGCCAGAGGCCGACACCGAGGAGGAGGCGTTCAAGACAGCCATGAACCGCGTTAAGGAACTCCGTGCCAACGCCGCCGAGGAGCAAGGCGAGACGCAGAAGAAGAACCTTGAAGAAAAGGAATCTATCATCGCCCGCATCAAGGAGATGAACGTCAGCGCCGACGTGGCCGACAAGTCCTACAAGGAATTCAAGGAACTGCAAGCCCGCTGGAAGGAGATCGGCGAGGTGCCTGCCGAGCGTGCCAACGACGTGTGGAAGGCCTATCAGCAGCAGGTGGAGACCTTCTACGACCTGCTTCGCCTGAACTATGAGTTCCGTAACTACGACTTCAAGAAGAACCTGGAGATAAAGACCGCGCTCTGCGAGGCCGCCGAACGCCTGGCCGACGTGGAGGACCCTGTTTCGGCATTCCACTCCCTGCAACAACTGCACCGCCAGTACCGCGAGGCCGGCCCCGTGGCCAAAGAACTGCGCGAAGAGGTGTGGGCACGCTTCAAGGCTGCCAGCACCGTGGTGAACAAACGCCATCAGGCCCACTTCGAACAACTCAAGGCGCAGGAGGAAGAGAACCTGGCCAAGAAGACGGCGCTCTGCGAGCGTGCCGAGGCCCTGGATTTCTCCAACCTCAAGAGTGCCGCGGCGTGGGACAAGGCCACCAAGGAAGTCATCGCCCTGCAGACGGAATGGAAGACCATCGGCTTCACCCCCCGCAAAGTGAACGCCAAGATCTTCGACCGCTTCCGCACCGCTTGCGACGCCTTCTTCAAAGCCAAGAGCGAATTCTTCAAGACGCAGCGCACCGAATGGGCCGACAACCTGGCTAAGAAGACGGCGCTCTGCGAAGAGGCCGAGGCCCTGAAGGACAGCACGGACTGGAGCAAGACCACCAACAAACTCATTGACCTGCAGCGTCAGTGGAAAGAGATAGGCCCTGTGGCCCGCCGCGTGAGTGAGCAGATATGGAAGCGCTTCAATGGTGCTTGCAACGCCTTCTTTGAGAAGAAGAATGAGGCCACCGGCAGCCAGCGCAAGGAGGAACAGGCTAACCTCGAGAAGAAGAACGACATCATCGCCCGCCTCGAGAAACTGCTGGCCGACGGTGCGGAGGATGCTCGCGAGCGTGTGCAGGAACTCACCGCCGAATGGAACGCCACGGGCCACGTGCCTTTCAGAAAGAAGGAAGGCATCTACAAACGCTACCACGACGCGCTGGATCGCCTGCGTACCGAGTTCCATATCAGTGCCGGACGCCGCAGCGTGGACAATTTCCGCGCTCGCATCGCAGAGGCCGTGGGCACCCCGCTCGAGCGTGAACTCGCACGCCTGAAGCAGCAACTCGAAACCAAGCGTGAGGAGATCAAGAACTACGAGACGAACCTCGGTTTCTTCACCTCGAAGAGCAAGAGCGGCAACGCCCTGGTAGAGGGGTTGCAAAAGAACATCAACCGGCTCAAGGCCGACCTCACCGTGGTGGAGGAGAAGATCAAGGCTGTGAAGGAGCAAATCCTGAGTGGCGGCGAGACGGCCCCCACCGAGACTACTGCTCCTGCTGAGGCAGAGGAGACGCCTGCAACGGTAGCCGCTACTTCGGCAGAGGAGGTTGCTGCTCCAGCCGAAGAAACGAAGCTGGCCGACAATGCAGCCGAGGCACCAAAAGAAGCCCCTGCTGCTCCTGCTGAGGCTGAGGCCGAAGCGGAAGGCAAAGCCGAATAAAAGTGCCACGATACGCATAACCAACCACCAGCGCCCCGGAAACTGCATAGGTTTTCGGGGCGTTTGTTATACCCAAGCCATTGCAAACAACGCTCTTCGTGACTTTTGTGGATTGGACGCGAAATTCATAAGAATTCGCAAGAAGTGTGCGATTACCTAAGGAGGCATTTGCAAAATGAGCGCATATTGGGGCGCTAACGGGCTTAAAAAGGCTCTGCAAGCGCGGGCTTTTCAGCCGAATTCCCTACTTTTGCAAGTCTGAATGCCTGCGCCGACGGCTTTGTTGGGGCGGCGTGGCGTCTAATGATGAGAAACTCTTTCCTGAGGACATACCAATACTTATATAAATAATGAAACGATTGTTATCATTCTTCCTGCTCGCTTTGTTTGTGGCTACGACAGCCTGGGCCGTGCGCCCGCTCAAGCGCTTCTTCGTGAAGACACAGAGCGATGGGACACAAATTGTAGTGGCCCGCATGGGCGATGGTCATCACGGCGTGGTGTTCTACGTCACCCAGGACGACCTTGTGCTGGTGCAGAACGCTGATGGCGACCTCTGCTATGCCACACCGGAGGGTAACAGGCTCAGGGCGTCTTCGTTTCTGGCTCACGAGCCGCACCACCGCACCGCCGCCGAGCAGACTTTCCTGCAAACCTCTTCGCTCTCCCCCAGCCGCGCCTCGCAGGTGGTGAGCAATCGTGTGCGCCGTGCACCGGTAAATCGCATCAGCGGCGGCAGCAGTTCGCGCAGCGATGGCCTCGGCACCTACGGGGTGACAGCAGGCGGCGCCGTGCCCAGCATCGGGGAGTTCACCATGCCCGTGATTATGGTGGAGTTTAGCGACGTGAAGTTTCAAAGCACCACGACGCAGGCCGTCCTCAGCAAACAATACAACACGGAGGGATATACCGACGACTTCGGTAGCGTGGGCAGCGCACGCGACTACTTCATCAGCCAAAGTAGCGGCATGTTTCGTCCCCGCTTCGACGTGGCTGCCAAGGTCACCCTCTCGCGCACGCGTGCTTATTATGGTAAGGACAAGAGCGATGACGAGATCGACACGAACCTCGAGAAGTTTCGCTCCGAGGCGCTCGACTCTGCCGTGGCCGCCGGCGTGGATTTTTCCAAATACGTCTATCAGGGTGGCGTGCCCTGCGTGATTCTGCTCTATGCCGGACAGGGTGAGGCCAACAGTTTTGAGGACGAGGCCAGCAACTACCTGTGGCCCTGCGAATGGGACGAGGATGCGGACTTCAGGCTGGGCGGCAAGACCGTGCACATCAACAGTTTCTTTGTGGGCAACGAGATACAATACGATTATACCGCCTCGTACAACAGCCGCACGGGCGAATACACTTATTCCCGCGTAGGCGACCCGCAACTTGAAGGCATCGGCACCTTCTGCCACGAGTTTGGCCACGCACTGGGCCTGCCCGACTTCTATTGCACCGACTACAGCCACGAACTCATGCCCCTCGGCTACTGGGACATCATGGACATGGGCAGTTATCTCAATGGCGGCTATGCTCCGGTGGGGCACACGGCATACGAAAAGAACTTCCTCGGCTGGCTGAAGATACGCGAACTGACAGAGGCCGAGACCGTGACGCTCCGACCTTTCGGAACGGAGGAGGGCGACCATGCCGTACTGGTGCGCAACGACAAAGACCCGAAGGAATACTATATCTTCGAGAACCGTCAGGCGGGGACTTGGTATCCCGAAGAGATGGCTGGCGGAATGTTCGCCGTGCATGTGGCCTACAACTACTCGCTATGGGTACAAAACGAGTTGAACAACACGGCCAGCAAACTGCGCATGCATGTCCTCGCTGCCGACGGGGCGGTGGAGAGCCCCTATCAGGACAGTGACTTAAACTTCCAGAGCGACCTGTTCCCTGGCACTAAAAAAGTGACAAAGATTCTGAACAGCGGCACACCGGGAATGAAGGCCTACACCGGTACTTATATGAACAAACCGCTCTACGCCATCGCTCTGGACGGTGAGAACGTGACGTTCAATTTCCTTGAAGAGGAGATCAGCACGTTGCCCATCGGCGCCGTATTCACCGAGGGCGGCCTATGCTACGAAGTGGTAAAGGCTGGCGAGGTCTATGTGACAGTGGGTGCCGAGGCTGCCTATGCCGGCGAGGTGGTCATCCCCGCCACGGTGTTTCACGACAATGCCACATGGAAGGTGGTGGGCATACGCAGTGGTGCCTTTACAGGCTGCGACGCGCTGACCGCCCTTACCATCGGCGCTAAGGTGGCAGACATCGAAAGCGGATGGGCACGCCACACGCCTGCCCTGGCTTCCATCAGCGTTGAAGAAGGAAACGGAAACTTTGAGGCTGTGGGCGGCGCGCTCTATTCTAAGAAAGTGGGCGGACAGAGCGACGAGGGCGAGCAGGTGCTGTTCGACTTCGCCAACAACACCCTCGGTCTGCCTGTCAGCACACAGTCCGACCAGAGTGCCGGCATCTTCAGCGGCCCCGCCGTTTATCAGGGTGTGACGCTCAGCGCCACCAACGGCTCAACCCCCACCCGCATGTGGTCGTCCACCTCGGGGATGTCGCTGCGCATCTACAATGGTGGCACACTGACACTCTCCGTTCCCGATGGTGCCACAATCTCGAAGGTGGTCTTCACCACCACCAGTTCGGCCTGGAACATCACCACCGCCAGCACCGGCACGCTCAGCAGCAAGACGTGGACCGGCAGCGCTGGTAGCGTAACCTTCAGTAATACGGGTGGCGGCACATTCCTGGGCAGCATCAGTGTCACGGCAGAAGGAATGGCGGCAGCCACGCCCTGGACGCTCTTCAAAGTTCCGGCTGCCGTGGGCGGCACATTCGACGTGCCCGACGAGGTGTCTGTTATTGCCGACTTTGCCCTTGAAGACGCGGGCTACACATCGGTGACGCTACCCGCCACTCTGACACGTCTTGGTGAGGGCGCGCTGTCGCTCGGCACGCTCTCGGTGCTCGTGGCGAATAGCAGCACGCCAGCAGCATGCACCGCCGATCCGTTTGAAGCGGTGGATCAGCAGACCTGCCTGCTCTATGTGCCCGATGGTGCCACAGACTACGCCACGGCAGACTACTGGCGCGACTTCACCCAGCGCCGCACCATCACCACAGCCTTGACGCCCGTCTGGGCGAGTCCCGCCGCGAGGTCCAGCGGTTGGTACGACCTCTATGGCCGTCGTGTACACGTCCCGCAGCGTGGTATATACATCAGTGGGGACGGACAGAAGGTTATTCATTGACCACTTTTTCCATTGAACATTGACCATTGGCAATACCGAGAGCAAAGGGTATTGCCAATGGTCAATTTTCAATTTTCAAAGTTCAATCGTCTATGTTGGCGGTATCGCATCCCTGGGAGCGCGGGCGTCTCGCCCGCGGGTTTTGCTTTTAGCGCTTCGGCGGGCGGGGAGTAGTTACTCTCCCTTCGCCGATGCGGGCGGGGACGCCCGCGCTCCCAGCCCTTGCAATAGGCGGGCTGACGATTGACCATTAACGTTTGACCATTGGCAAAACCCTTTGCTCTCGGTTTTGCCAATGGTCAATCGTCAATGTTCAATGGAAAAAGCGTCAGAAGTGTATTTCCACGCCTACGCCGATCACA
>JAFSWM010000040.1 GCA_017444485.1 Bacteroidaceae bacterium
AGATAGGAGTTATGATGGGGAGTTAAAAACAAGCCAATACTTCTTTGCCTCCTATTTTTACCCCTACGCAGCAAGGTAACGGCCCTTTATAACTACTCTATTAACTTCCTTCTATAACTTCCCAAGAATAACTTCCGAAACATGAATATAAATATGGAGAAAGAGAATTCGAGCGTGTTGGTGTATCGCCTCTCAGCCCTTGGCGATGTGGCGATGACGGTGCCGGCGGTGTATAGTGTGGCGCGAGCCTATCCGACAGTGTCGTTCACTATGGTGACCTCGGAGTTGGCTGCGGGGGTGTATGTCGGCGCGCCGAAGAATGTCAGCGTTGTGGGGCTACAGAAGGCCGATTGCCGCGGATTGCTCGGTACGCTGCGGTTGCTTCGCCTGCTTTGGGCGATCGATGCCGACGCGATGGCCGACCTGCACAATGTGCTGCGCTCTTGGATGGTTGATGCCATGTACCGGCTGCGGGGTAGGCGGGTGGAGATGCTCCGAAAGTCGCGCTGTGAGCGCCGTGCGTTGCTGCGACACAGAAACAAGGTCGCCCGCCTGTTTACTCAGCGCTACTTCGACGTGTTTGAGCGACTCGGAATGCCCGCGTCAGCAAACTTCAAAACCTTGTTCCCTGATTCGCTGCCGCCTTTGCCTGCCGCCTTCCCGCAGAAGGGCGAGGCGAAATGGGTGGGTGTGGCACCTTTTGCACGTTACGCCACGAAGACCTACCCACCCCATTTGATGCTCCGTGTGGTGCAGGCGTTGGCGGTGGAGCCTGGTGTGCGCGTGTTTCTCTTCGGCGCACGTGGCACGGAGGCAGATGTGCTGAAACAGTGGGAGCAAACGACCACTGGCGTCATATCAGTAGCGGGCACGCAGACACTCGCTGCTGAACTCGCGCTGATGGCACGTCTTGACGTGATGGTCTCAATGGACTCCGCCAATATGCACCTCGCCTCGCTCTCAGGCACGCGCGTCGTGTCGATATGGGGCGCCACTTCGCCCGCCTGCGGCTTCATGGGCTATGGTCAGCGCCCCGCCGACGCCATTGCCCTGAGCATCCTCTGTAGCCCTTGCAGTATAGCCGGAAAGAAGCAATGCACACGTGGTAAAGCACTCTGCCTGAGCGCTTTGCAGCCTCAGACCATCGTGCGTCGCGTCACTGAAATCCTAAACCTTTAACTCCAAATCCCTTATGGCCCACCTTATCTACCTGCTGCTGCATTTCAGCATTCTGGTGCTTTTCTTCGCCCTCGTGCAGCGTCCTGCCTTCATCGCTTACAATCGCTCCGTGAGCGAAGTTCCACCCACCAGGAGCGACCTGAAAGACATCTACCGCCATGGGCTGCGCACCGACCTCAAGGTGGCGGCCTATCTCACTGGCCTGCCGCTCTTCCTACTTTGGGCAGCGGCACACTTTCCCGCATTGAACGCAACGCAGTGGCTCATCGGCTACGACCTCGTCGCAGCCCTACTCGTCGGTCTGCTCACCGTGGCCGACACTGCGCTCTATAAGTTTTGGCAATTCAAGATTGAAGTCTCTGTGCTGGCCTACTTACGCACGCCACAGGGCGCTTTCGCCAGCGTATCTGCCACCTATATCTTCACCGCCCTGGGAGCAGTAGCCCTAACATCGCTTATTCTTGCCGCCGGATTGGTTCTTGCCGCGCACATCACCGACCCCTCTGCACATCCATTCCCTGCGCTGCAATGGTGGGGCCATCTGCTCGTCGCCATCACAGCACTCACTATCGCTGCCGTGCTCTTCTGCATCATTCGTGGCCTTAATCGCAGGCCCGACACACCCGTCAATGCCTTTTATTCTAACAACCAATTCTTCAACCACGCCGCCGTCAACCCCATCTACAATTTCATCTATTCTCTCTCCCTCACCGACGACTTCAGCAACCAATTTCAGGAATTCCCCGCCGAATATTGCCGCGAGAAGTTCGCACCTCTGTTTCCCACACAAGGCACACCGCGCCAACAACTGCTCAATACAGAGCGCCCCAACGTGGTATTCATCATTTGGGAAAGCCTCTGTGCCCGCTTTATTGGCACATTGGGTGGAACGAAAGGCGTTATGCCTCACTTCGACCGCCTGGCCGATGAAGGTATCTTGTTCACCAACTGCTACGCAGGCAGTTTCCGCACCGACAGAGGCCTCGTGTGCTGCCTCAGCGGATACCTCGGACAGCCCACCACCAGCGTCATCAAATGCACCAGCAAACTACCCCACCTGCCAGGCCTTCCACGCACACTGCGCGACAAGGCCGGCTATCACACTATGGCCGTACACGGCGGTAACTTGAACATCTTCCATAAATCAGACTACTACTGGGCAGTCGGACACGACACCCTTGTGTCGCAAAAGGACTTCCCCCGTACCGCACCCCAGGGCAGTTGGGGTGTGCACGATGACTACGTCTTCAAATGGCTTGCCGACAATCTGATAGCACGACCTGCAAGCCTCCAACCCTGGTTTGTCACTTTGCAGACGCTCTCCTCGCACGAGCCATTCAAGGTTCCCTACAACCGCATCCCAGACAACATTGTCGACAACTCCTTTGCTTATGGCGATGAGGCCTTCGGGAAATTTATTGACCGACTCAAAGCCTCACCAGTTTGGAAAGACCTGCTCGTCGTCGTCACCGGCGACCACGGAGTCAATCTTGAATACATCGGCGACAAAACTCATACTCAGCACCTGCCCCTCTTGATGCTCGGGGGAGCCGTGAAGCAACCACAACGTATTGATACGCTCATGAACCAAACCGACATCGCAGCCACATTGCTTGGACAGATGGGACTGAAGCACGACGATTTCATCTTCAGCCGCGATGTGCTCGCCGATACCTACGACTACCCTTTCGCCTTCCACACCTTCAACAACGGCTTCATCTTTCGCGACGCAACGGGAACCACCGAGTACGACAACGCCAGCCAGCGCGCCCTGCGTGGACACGACACCAAACGAGAGGAAACTGCAAAGGTGATTCTCCAAACGCTGTATGCTGACCTCGCAACGAGGTAGGGTAGAACGAAAACGCACATTTGCGCGCTAAGGAACAAGTGCTTCATAGCGAGGCACGTCGGGCAAGAATTGGTAAGTCCCAGAGGACCTATCTAGGCCGCAGGCCACAGTACGTAAACCATTCGACACAAAAAGATAAGGCGCCCGAAGCACACTGTTATAGGCACTCACCTGGTTGAACACCGATTGCGTCACCGCCACATTCGGAGCCTTATACTCCATGACCGCCAACGGCGCGCCGCCCACCTTATTATATAATACGGAGTCGCACCGCCGCACCGCCGTGCCCACCCTGATCGTCACTTCATTGCCCATCAGCGCCGCAGGATAGCCTCGGTGAGCCATGAGGAAGTACACAAAATGCTGCCGCACCCACTCCTCTGGCGTCAGCGCCACGAAGCGCCGACGCAAAGGGCACCACACCTCCTCGCGCAACGCACCATGGCGCACACGAAGTGGGGCAGGGGGGAGACGAAGCGCGGGTAAGGTCATACGAAGTAGGCGAAAAGGTCCGGCAAGCGTCTGCAAAGGTAGCCCATTTCCAACATTCAACACCCAAACACCAACCTCCCTTGCAACAAAACGCACAGAAACAAACAAAAAAGCCAACAATTTGCGGGCGAGTTCCCCCGTTTTGCCTTACTTTTGCCCACGTTTTGCGGCGTACAACGACAATCAGCGCCCCGAAAACCTATCAAGCACGCATTCAAACAAACAGACAAATAACTATGTCAAGCGTCAAATTCTACAAGCAAGAGAACCAAGTGCCCTTGGAGATGCACAAAGTGCGCGTGGTGCAGAAACTCAACCTCATCCCTGTGGAGGATCGTCTCCGCGCCATTCAACAAGCCGGAAACAACACCTTCCTGCTCCAGAACAAGGACATCTACCTGGACATGATCACCGACTCTGGCGTGAACGCCATGAGTGACCGTCAGACAGCCGCCATGCACATGGCCGACGACTCCTACGCCGGCTCCGAAACGTGGAACCGCGCCAAGGCAGCCATCAAAACCGTCTTCGGAGTGGACAACGTGCTGCCCGCACACCAGGGACGCGCCGCCGAGAACATCCTCTCTGAGACCTTCGTGGGGCCCGGCAAGGTGGCATTGATGAACTTCCACTTCACTACGACCAAAGCCCACATCACACGCTGTGGCGGCGAGGTGGTAGAGCTTGTAGACAAGAAGGGACTCATTCCGCAAACCGACGACCCCTTCAAGGGCGACTTTGACCTCGACGCACTCCGTGCCGCCATCGATCAATACGGTCGCGAACGCGTGGCCTTCGTGCGCGTTGAGGCCGGAACCAACCTCATCGGCGGACAGCCCGTGAGCCTGGAGAATATGCTCGCCGTCACCGACATCTGCCACGAGAAAGGCGTGGTGAGCGTGCTCGACGCCTCCCTGCTGCAAGACAACGTGTACTTCATGAAGATGCGCGAGCCGCGCTGCAACTACATGGACGTGAAGGACATCTATCACCTCTTGGCTTCGCGCTTCGACATCATCTATTTCTCCGCACGCAAACTCGGTTTCTCACGCGGCGGATTCATCCTCGCCACCGACGAGAAGTGGACAAAACTGATGATGGAGTATGTGCCCCTGTACGAAGGCTTCCTCACGTACGGCGGCATGGAGGTGCGTAGCATCGAAGCCGCTGCCGAGGGACTGCTCGAGAGCCTTGACATGGAGTATATCAGCCAGGGACCGGAGTTCATCGAATACCTCGTCAAGGAACTTGATGACTACGGCGTGCCTGTCATCAAACCCGCCGGCGGACTGGGAGTCCACCTCAACTGCTCCGAGATTGTCCCCGACATTCCTCACAATCAATACCCCGCAGCCGCAGTGGGCGCCGCCCTCTACATAGCAGGTGGCATCCGTGGCATGGAACGCGGCACCGTCAGCGAACAGCGTGAGCCCGACGGCACAGAACGCTATGCCGAACTCGAACTGCAACGCCTCGCCATGCCCCGTCGCGTCTTCACCCTCTCGCAGGTGAAGTACTGCGCCGACCGCGTGAAGTGGTTGTACGACAATCGTCACATCATTCGCGGCTTGGAGTGGACCGAAGAGCCCAAAGTGCTCCGCTTCTTCTTCGGACGCATGAAGGAAATCGGACACTGGCAGGAAGAACTCGTCAGCAAGTTCCGCGAAGACTTCGGCGACAGCCTCTAAGCCCAACACAGCGAAGCGCGCAGCACATTTGCACTGCGCGCTTTGCTTTTTTGCGTCCCCATAGCCCAAAAACCATGCACGCACACCGCCTTTCGGGGCGAAAAGCGTAATTTTGCACGCACACAAGTCTATACCCACCATTTTCATGAACAATCCAGAGAGACTGATGAACCTCGCCGCCGACAACATCCGCGTGCTGTCGGCCACGATGGTTGAGAAAGCCAAGAGCGGACACCCCGGCGGCGCCATGGGAGGCGCTGACTATTGCAACGCGCTCTATGCCGAACACCTCATCTACGACCCCGACGACAGCGAGTGGATGTGCCGCGACCGCTTCTTCCTTGACCCCGGCCACATGTCGCCCATGCTCTACAGCGTACTCGCACTCAGCGGATTTTTCACCACCAACGACCTCAAGGAGTTCCGTCAGTGGGGAAGCCCCACGCCCGGCCACCCCGAGCGTTGCCTACAGCGCGGCATCGAGAACACCAGCGGCCCACTCGGACAGGGACACACCTATGCCGTAGGCGCTGCCATCGCCGCCAAGATGCTCCATGCCCGTACCGGAAACCCTGGCTTCGAGCGCGAGAAGATTTACGCCTACATCAGCGACGGCGGTGTGCAGGAGGAAATCTCACAAGGCGCAGGACGCCTGGCCGGCCACCTCGGGCTGAACAACCTCATCATGTTCTTTGACGCCAACGACGTGCAACTCTCCACCATGACAGCCGATGTGATCAGCGAGGACACCGCGATGAAGTACCGCGCCTGGAACTGGAACGTCATGGAGATCGACGGTAACGACGTTGGTCAGATACGTGAGGCCCTCGCTAAAGCACAGAGCGAGGAGGACCGCCCCACACTCATCATCGGTCACACCATCATGGGCAAGGGCGCACAGCGCGCCGATGGTAGCAGTTACGAGAACGACCCTGGTACACACGGCTGCCCCCTCGGTGGCGACGCATATATAAATACGGTGCGCAATCTCGGCTTTGATCCGCAGGATGGCTTCGCTGTTCGTCCTGAGGTGCAGGATCTCTACGACACGCGCCGTGAAGAACTGCGCAATATCGTGGCAGAACGCCGCGCTGAGGAGCAGGCATGGGCTGTGGCCAACCCCGAGAAAGCCAAAGAACTCGACGATTGGTTTGCTGGACGGCTGCCTCATCTCCCCTGGGACGAAATAGAGCAGAAACCCAACCAAAGCACGCGCCAAGGCTCCAAAGTATGCTTGCAGATGCTCTCTAAATACATGAAGAACATGCTCGTTTCGAGCGCCGACCTCTGCAACAGCGACAAGACCGATGGCTTCCTTGCCTATAGCAGTGTCATCACGCGCGACGACTTCAGTGGTGGCTTCCTGCAGGCTGGCGTGAGCGAACTGACCATGGCCTGCGTCTGCATAGGTGCCATGCTTCACGGCGGCATTGTGGCAGCCATGGGCACCTTCTTCGTGTTCAGCGACTATATGAAGCCCGCCATCCGTATGGCAGCGTTGATGGAAATCCCCGTGAAGTTCGTGTGGAGCCACGACGCCTTCCGTGTGGGCGAAGACGGTCCAACTCACGAGCCGGTGGAGCAAGAAGCGCAAATCAGGCTGATGGAGAAACTCAAGAACCACAGCGGGCGTGACAGCGTGCGTGTGTTCCGCCCCTGCGACGTGCATGCTACCACCCAGTGTTGGCGCCAGGCGATGGAGAATGGCGACACGCCCACCGCGCTCATCTTCAGCCGTCAGAACATTGACGACCTGCCCCACGGCACCGACTATAGCGGCGTGGCAAAAGGCGCATACGCCGTTATTCCCGAGGAGAACCCCGACGTAGTGCTCGTGGGTAGTGGTTCCGAAATCAGCACACTGGCAGCGGCGGGCGAATTGCTCAAACGCGACGGCATACGCTACCGCGTGGTGTCCTGCCCCAGCGAGGGACTCTTCCGTCGCCAGAGTAAGGAATACCAAGAGAGTCTCATCCCTGTGGGCGGTAAAGTGTTCGGACTGACCAGCGGACTGCCCGTGAACCTTGAGGGATTGGTGGGAAGCACCGGACGAGTTTATGGTCTCGACCGCTTCGGGTACAGCGCGCCCTACAAGGTGCTCGACGAGAAACTTGGTTTTACGGCTGACAATATATATAAGGAGATCAAAGCCTACCTCAATGAATAACACGAAAGAACTAATCGGCGTGGCCAGCGACCATGCCGGTTTTGCTATGAAGGAATTTGTGAAACGCCTGCTCGCAGCGCGCGGTTTTGAGGTGTTGGATTGCGGTACGTTCAGTGAAGACAGTTGTGACTATCCCGACTTTGCCCATGCGCTTGCCGAAGCCGTGGAGGGCGACAAGGTGAAGCGCGGAGTGGGTGTGTGCGGTAGCGGTGAGGGCATGACCATGACGCTCAACAAGCACAAAGCCGTCCGTGCGGCCCTGGTGTGGCAGCCCGAGATAGCGCACATGACGCGCTTGCACAACGACGCCAACGTGCTCGTGCTGCCAGGACGTTACATGGACGAGTCCACTGCCGAGGCCTGCCTGGATCAGTTCCTCAACACCGCCTTCGAGGGTGGACGCCATGTGCGCAGAATAGAAAAGATGACTGCTTGTTTGTGAAACAAGAAAACTCCTCCAGATTATGGAATCACCGAGAATGATAATCACCATCAGCCGCGAGTTTGGCACGGGAGGACGTGCTGCCGCGCTCAAATTGGGCGAGATGCTCGGGCTGAAAGTTTATGACAAAACCATCCTGCGCCGCCTGACCGACCAATTCAACCTCACTCCCGAGGAGATAGAGCGCATCAAAGCCAAACGGACACACTGGTGGGACGATTTCTGCAACTTCTACCATCAGTTCGATTTCTCCAACAGCAATGTCTCCGAGGAACAACACAGCCCCACTTCCCTGCAGTTGTACTACGCCGAGGCGCAGATAGTGCGCGATTTGGCCAAACAAGAGTCGTGCATCGTGGTGGGCCGTTGTGGGTTCCACATCTTCAAGGACGACCCGCGTGCGACGAAGTTCCTCATCACAGCGAGCCTCGCCCACCGCTTGCAACGCATTATGAGTAAGTACGGCTTGTCAGAGGAAGAGGCCATGGAGCGTATCCGCACCACCGATGAGGCACGCGAGAACTACTCAAAGGCTTTTGCAGGCGTTTCGCGCTATGATGCTCGCAACTACGACATGGCCTTGAACGCCGACGGGATTCATACCGACCACATTGCCGCATTCCTTGCTGAGATCGTGCGCCGTAAGTCTCGCCTAGAGGCTTAGGGGGAAATGTTCTACAGCCTTAGCGCAATTTTAATCCCCACGCCTTTCTCTGCTGAGGCCCTGACAATCGTGTGGCTTGATAGATGAGTGGCGGATACGCGATGTGGCGTGTCCGCTTCTTTTGTGCGTATGTTTCATAAATGGAAGTCGGGAATGCGATGTCAAGGCGCGAAAAACGAGTGTCGGACAAAAAAAATGCGAAATGTTTTTTGGTGTATGCTGAAAATCATATCTTTGCACCCGCTTCCGCACAACGAGAAAAAGGAGGCACATTATTTAATAAATTATAGGAACCACAAAACACCACACACACAGCAATGACTAAGGCAGACGTAGTGTTACAAATCAGCCACAAGACAGGTATAGACAAGCAGACCGTTGCCGCCTGCGTTGATGCATTCATCGACACCGTGAGCGACTCCCTCGTAGCCAAAGAGCCCGTCTATATGCGCGGCTTCGGCAGTTTTATCCTCAAAACCCGTAAAGAGAAATTGGGCCGCAACATTACCCGCAACACCTCGCTCATCATCCCCGAACATCAGATTGCCGCTTTCAAGCCCAGCAAAAAATTGGCCGTCCGCATCAAGTGAGCGGTTTCCCCAAGTGAAGAACGACAGATTCAAAAACTAAACCTATAATTCCACAACTATGCCAAACGGAAAGAAGAAGAAAAGACACAAGATGTCCACCCACAAGCGTAAAAAACGCTTGCGCAAGAACAGGCACAAGAGCAAGTAAAGCCCACCGCCTGTAAAGGACCGCAAAGACAGCGTGCCAATGTGGCTTTCTCCGTAAAGGCATATTGGCGCGCCTTTCGTTGAATGAACCCCGACAAACCAAACCAAGGAACATGACCAGCGAACTCATCGTTGACGTGAGCGCATCGCAGATGTCCATAGCCCTGCTGGAAGACAAGCGGCTTGCCGAATACCAGCAAGAGGGGCGTGCGGAGCATTTCTCCGTGGGCAACATCTATTTGGCACGCGTCAAGAAAATCATGACGGGGCTGAATGCGTGTTTCGTGAATGTCGGCTACGAGCGCGATGCCTTCCTCCACTATCTTGACTTGGGGGAGCATTTCCACTCGTACGAGAAACTTCTTGAAAAGGCTGCTCGTGGCAAAGCGCCCAACCTGAGTGCAGTGCCTCGTCAGCCCGACCTTGACAAGGAGGGCAGTATCCAAAACACCGTGCGTCCAGGGCAGGAAGTACTGGTACAGATCGTCAAGGAGCCCATCTCCACCAAGGGGCCGCGGCTCACCTGCGAAATCTCCATGGCAGGCCGCTACCTTGTGATGATGCCCTTCAGCAACAAAATTAACGTCTCCTCCAAAATCAAGCAACGTGGTGAACGTGCACGCCTTAAGCAACTCATTTCGAGCCTCAAGCCCGAGGGAGTCGGCGTCATCGTGCGTACCGTGGCTGAGGGGCAGGGAGCGTCGGAACTCGACGCCGAACTGCGCACCCTCTACCAACGTTGGCAGCAGGTGGTGCAGAATATCACCCGCAGCCCCGAACGTCCGCTACTGGTTTACGAGGAGACCACACGCGCAGTAGGACTGCTGCGCGACCTCTTCAATCCCTCGTTCTCCAGCATCTATGTGAACGATGAGGCCACCTGCCGCGAGATACGCGATTACGTGGCTCAGATCGCCCCCGACCGTACCGAGATTGTCAAGATGTACAAGGGCAACCTCCCCATCTTCGACAATTTCAACGTCACCCGCCAGATACGTTCCGCCTTCGGGCGCAGCGTCACCTACAAGCACGGCGCCTACCTCGTGATAGAACACACCGAGGCCATGCACGTCATCGACGTGAACAGCGGCAACCGCAGCGTGGGTGAGAACGAAGGCGGGCAGGAAGGCAACGCCCTCGAGGTGAACCTCGGCGCAGCCGACGAGATAGCACGGCAGTTGCGTCTGCGCGACATGGGTGGAATAGTCATCGTGGACTTCATTGACATGGACGAGCCCGAACACCGGCAGATGCTCTACGAGCGTATGTGCCAAAACATGCAGCAGGATCGTGCCAAGCACAACATCCTGCCGCTCTCAAAGTTCGGCTTGATGCAGATCACGCGCCAGCGCGTACGTCCGCCACAAGAAGTCACAGTGGAAGAACAATGCCCCACTTGCATGGGTACGGGAAAGATTAAGTCAAGCCTGCTGTTTACCGATGTGTTGGAGGAGAAGATACGCCAACTTACCAGTAAGCACAGCATCAAGAAGTTCCGGCTTCACGTCCACCCCTTTGTGGCTGCCTATGTGAACCAAGGTTTCATCAGCCTCGGCCACAGGTGGCACGCCCGCTACGGCTGGGGGTGGCGCATAGTCCCCAATCAACGCCTCTCCTATCTTGAATACCGCTTCTATGACGAAGACGGCCAGGAGATCTTCATGCACGGCGAGCGCGAAATGCAGTGACCGCCGCGTATTCACGAACCCTAACAAGCAAAACCCGCCCGCTGGTCCCAGTGTGGCGGGTTTCGCTTGCTTTATATGCTACAATCCTATAAACTCGCGCGGCAACGTGCCACTTTGGTGTGCCGTTGCCGCGCGGTCTTATGGGTGATGTGTGTGTGGGAAAGGGTTCAGATGCAGTTCGCCTCGTCAGGGAAAATCACGCGGGGCTTGTGGTCGCGCGCCTCGTCGGGTGTGAGCAAGGCGTAACTCATGATGATCACCTCGTCGCCCACCTGGAAACGCCTGGCTGCGGCTCCGTTGAGGCAGATACAACCGCTACCAGCTTCACCGCGAATGACGTAGGTGACGATACGCTCCCCGTTGCTGTTGTTCGTGACATGAACCTGTTCGCCATCGTATAGCCCGACGGCATCCATCAGCAGGCTGTCGATGGTGATGCTGCCCATGTAGTGCAGGTTGGCCTCGGTGACGGTGGCGCAGTGTATCTTTGACTTGAGGATGTTGAGTAGCATAGTCTTCTTTTCACGCGCAATTTTCCTGTGCGCACTTCATTTGTACCTGATGTTGTCTATTAACCGCACGGGGCGGCTTCCGCAGTACACGGTGATGCACCCCACGATGCTGTTGCTCTCGTTCCAGTCGCTCACGGGCTGCAGGGTGTCGCCGTCCACGATTTCATAGTATTCTGTGCGTAACCCTTCGGTGGCATCGATGGTCTCGATGACGTGGCGTTGCACCGCTTCCACACTCATCGCTTTTTTCCATTCGAGGCTATCGCGCAGGGTGCGGATGATGGCTGTTGCCGTGGTGCGCTCCTCGGGAGTGAGCAGGGCGTTGCGGCTACTAAGGGCTAATCCGTCGGCCTCACGCACGATGGGGCAGGGGATGATTTCAACCGGCAGCGAGAGATCGGTTGTCATGGCCCTCACCACAGCAATCTGTTGGTAGTCCTTCTCGCCAAAATAGGCACGTTGCGGCTCTACGAACATGAAGAGTTTGCTCACCACCTGGCAGACGCCGTTGAAATGCCCCGGCCTGCGCAAACCTTCCATCACGGTATCTACTGGCGGGTAGGAGAAGGTGCGGGTGTCAGGTTCGGGATATACCTCCTCCACGCTTGGCGCGAACACCACGTGCGCACCGAGGCTTTCTAAGAGCCTGAGGTCGGCTTGCAGGTCTCTGGGATATGATGCGAGGTCGTTCTTGTCGTTGAACTGGGTGGGGTTCACAAACACACTCACTACGCAAACGTCGTTTTCCTCGACGCAACGCCTTACGAGCGAGGCGTGCCCCTCGTGGAGCGCGCCCATCGTGGGCACCAGTCCGATGCTTTTCCCTGCGCTGCGATGTGTGTGAAGCGCGTCGCACAATGCGCTGACGGTGTGGGCTACAATCATGTCAGATTTTGTTTTCGTGACAGGGCGCTTCGCCGTGCGGTTGTACCCTGCCTCCTATAATTTGCGCGCAAAAGTACTACTTTCGCGCCACACCCCCTAAAATCGGTAAAAATAAGCCGTTGAAAGGGCCCGAATTGGTTTCTTTTGCCACATTTTGTTGTCAGTTTATACAAAAATGTCTAAATTTGCAGCGAAATTCTTACGCGGTACGCCCACAGAGACACCCTTTTCAATGAAAGCCAAAAAAATCTTATTCGTCAGCCAGGAGATGTTGCCCTATACGGACGCAACGCAAATGGCCTACATCAATCGCAACTTGCCACAGGCCATACAGACTGAGGGTTGTGAGATACGCATCTTCATGCCACGCTGGGGTGTTATCAACGAGCGCAGAAACCAACTGCACGAGGTGATTCGTCTCTCGGGGATGAACATCATTATCAACGACACCGACCACCCGCTGGTCATCAAGGTGGCCAGTGTGCCGCAGAGCCGCATGCAGGTGTATTTCATCGACAACGACGATTTCTTCAAGGGGCGTGGCATGCTTTGCAACGACGAAGGCGTTGAGTATCCCGACAACCTGGAGCGTGCTGTCTTTTTCGCACGTGGCGTGATCGAGACGGTGAACAAACTCTTCTGGGTACCCGACATCATTGTCTGCCAGGGCTGGGCCGCCAGCCTCGCTCCCGTACTGATGAAGACCGCCTATCGCGGCGAGCCGGCTTTCCTGAGTTCCAAAGTGGTGTTCCAATTGGATGCCGTGCGCCCCAAACTTCCGCCCAGTGCAGATTTCGAGGCTTGTCTGGCCCATCGTGGTGTGGATTTCGACGAGATTCGCTCGCGCGGTGTGGACCTCACGCAGGCCGACGCACCCATGCGCTTGGCCCTCTCTTACAGCGATGCTGTGGTGCAGGCCGTTAGCGGTGCGATGCCCGACCTCGTCGCCGAGGCCGAAAAAGCCAAGAAGCCCGTCCTGCGTGTCAAGGACATCAAAAAACTGCGCGAAACGTACATCGCTTTCTTTGATAAACTCCTTTGATGCCCGTTTTTTGACCAAAACCGATTATATTTGCAGCGCGTTTGCCGGAATGGCATCCGCGCTGTATCTCTATCCTCGAATGAAGAAATTTCTCCTTTCCGCCGCAGTCCTCGCCACCGCTTTGTTCGCCGCTTGCGACGACACCACCGAGGCAGCCGGCTTTGAAGTAATGCCCCAGGGCGATGATATCGCCACCAGTACCGCCGTGTTCTCAGCCCCTACCTCCACCGTGGAGTCGGGCAGTGTGCTTGTCGCCACGCAGCGTTGTTACCTTGGCTGCATGGTGGACCCTACTACTGGCGTGCGCACCCGTGCCGGTTTCCTGGCACAGTTCCGCCCCATTGACGATTACGCCCAGCCCGAGCGCTCTCTTATTGTGGAAGACGAGAATGGCCTGCCCGCCTGCGACTCCTGCGAACTGCGCATGTATTTCATCTCCTACTATGGCGACTCGCTCGCATCCATGAACGTTCGTGTTCGCGAACTTAGCTGCACGCGCATCATGGAAGAAGGGCAGGAATACTACTCCGACATCACTCCCGCGGACTATCTTGACGATGCGTCGCGTGTAGACCTCTCAGCGGCTTACAGTATCATCGACCCTGCCAAGAAAAATGCGTCGGCCAACAGCATGTACTACCGCTCCGTCTCAGTCCGTCTTCCCGCAGCCTATGGCGCTGAAATCATCCGTGCCTACTACGACAACCCCACAGCCTTCAAGACTCCTTACGGCTTCGTGCACAACGTGTGTCCCGGCCTCTATGTGGAGAACACCGGCGGGGTGGGGAGTATGCTCAACGTGGAGTTCAGCACGCTCGACATTTATTATTCCTATCGGGGTGTCAAGAGCGATGGTACCGACACCGTTTACACTGGCGTGAGCCGTATGGCCGCCACCGAGGAGGTGCTGCAAAACACCTGCGTGGAGACCACACTGCCCGAAACCCTCCTGGACCCTTCCAACCCCTATACCTTGCTGCTCTCACCTGCCGGAGCGAACACCGTGATGGACATCCCTGTTGACGATATCCTCGGCGGTGAACACGCTGCAGATACGCTCAACAGCGCACAACTCATCCTTAGCCGCTACGCCGGTCTTGACGGCACAGAAAACCCCTTCGCCTTACAGCCGCCCGCCCATTTGTTGTTGGTACCAGAGAGCGAACGCGAGGCATTCTTTCTCGAGCGTAAACTCCCCGACGGCGAGACTTCAATGTTGGCAGCGTACAACAACGGGGCGTATAGTTTCGACAACGTAGCATTGTTAATTAAGCACCTCCAGGCCGCAAGGCTTGAGGGCGCAGGCGTGGCCGACACCGACACAGAACCGATGCGTGCGCAGAAACTGGCCGTTTATGATGCCGCCAACCCGAGATGGAACCGTGTGGCCATAGTACCTGTTGATGCGGAATACACGTCTGTCAGCACCCTTGCCGCCACGAGCAAAATTCTCACCCGTGTGCGCAACGCCCTGAGCCTCTCGGCAGTGGCTTTGTCGGGCGGCACAGGGGGCGCCGCACCACAACTGCGCTGCGTGTACAGCCATTTTGAATGAGCGGTATCTCGCCGTAGGAGTTAGCACGTCCCACGCTACGCCCTGGCTTTGCCTTCGTCCGTCGCGGCTCGGCCATTGCCTTCGTATGCTCTCTTCGCAAACCAAGGCTGTTGCAAGTAACGCTTTGCGCTTGCTTATTTTATCGTTTCGCTCGCCTTTTGCACTTGCAACGCGCAAAGAATAGGATAATTGTAATAGTTTGCTTACCTTTGCGCCAGTAAATCATCTAAATCGCTGCCGTTCCACATCGGTTGAACGCTCCGTAAATTCCTGCTTTCATCTTAGGAGAATAAAGCTATGACACGCAACGATATTACCCAATCCATTCGTCAAGCCCTAGCGTCGCTGGCCATGCCCATCGACGCGAGGCTCTATGGTAGCGAGGCCCGGGGCGATGCCCGCCCTGACTCCGACATCGACCTGCTCATCCTCATTGACCAGCCCAAAGTGACCGATCGCGACGAAGACCGCATCTTCGCCCCCCTCTATCAGATTGAGCTGCAGACCGGCGTGCTCATTAACCCCATCATCATGCCCAAGAGCGAGTGGGGGCGTCGAGTCACTCCCTTCTACTTGAACGTTGAAAACGAAGGAGTAAGACTATGAACCACTGCACACTGACTGATGAGCAGCGCCGCGATATCGTCAGCTATCGTATGGAGAATGCCCGCAAGATGTTGGCCGAAGTGGAGAGCCATCGTGAAAATGGTTTCTATAACACTGCCGTCAACCGCATGTACTACGCCTGTTACTACGCCGCCACGGCCATGCTCATCGCTCACGGCATTGAGGTGAAGTCGCATGATGGTGTTCGCCTAAACCTCGGTCGCCACGTTGTCATGACAGGCCTGCTCTCGCCTGAAATGGGCCGCTTCTATAGTCGTCTCTTCTCTAAGCGCAGCACAGGCGACTACGACGATTTCATCAATCACACCCTTGAAACTGTTGATGAACTTCTACCACAAGCTCGCTTGTTCATCGGCGCACTACTCAGCCAATTGAACGAGTGGCTTGAGGGGAAATAGTTAGTCATTCCTAAAAAGTAATATCGTTTTGTACATGCTTTGTTCGTCGTTTTGTAGACTTTTGCGTAATTATTACCTCTTTTTCTGACAAAAACATCAAAAGTGCCGGATGATTAGTCTGATTGCACCCGTGTTTTAATTGGTTACGCGTATGAGTTATTCATAAATGGCGCAACTGGATCAGAGTTAGAAGAAACAAGGTGCGTTGTAGTTTGAACAAGGTCCGTGTGACTTTAAAGTCACACGGAG
>JAFSWM010000041.1 GCA_017444485.1 Bacteroidaceae bacterium
CGCTCAGTAAAAGCACAAAGCGCTTCGGCGCTGACGCAAACAAGTAGCATTCCGGCAGACGGGCATCCCCGCTGTCGGAATGCCTTTTTATGTACCCGCACGGACCTCTCAGCGACTCCGTTTAAACTAGGTCCGTGTGACGTTAAAGTCACACCGAGTGACTTTAAAGTCACACGGACCTAGTTTAAACTACAACCCTCCAAGTTAGGAGCACGTCGCCACACGATAGGTCGTAAGCGCACTGACTGAAGAAAAACGCCGCACCGCTTTTGTCGGTTTGCACACGAACATTACTTTTGCACACGATAATCAAACTATCAAACTTTTTAGAACTGTTATGAAAAGACTTCTTCTATTTCTTTTCGTGCTGCCCCTGCTCACCGTGCAGGCGCAGATGGGCGACATGACCCTGCCCGCTGACCCTGCTTTGCGCATGGGCAAACTGCCTAACGGGCTGACCTACTACATCCGCCACAACGAACTGCCCAAGGACCGCGCCAACTTCTACATCGCGCAGCGCGTGGGCAGCGTGCAGGAGGAGGAGAGCCAGCGTGGCCTGGCACACTTCCTGGAGCACATGTGCTTCAACGGCACCACCCACTTCCCTGGCAATCGCGTGGTGGAGTACCTGCAAGGCATAGGCATCAACTTCGGCGGTGAACTCAACGCCTACACAGGCACCGACGAGACCGTGTACAACATCGACAACGTGCCCACCAAGCCCGAGTACATAGACTCCTGCCTGATGATACTCCACGACTGGTCGCACGATGTGCTGCTCTTAGGCCCCGATATCGACGATGAGCGCGGCGTGATTCACGAGGAGTGGCGCCTGCGCAATAGCGGCACCACACGCATCTACGTGAACAACCTCGAGACGCTCTATCCCGGCTCACGCTATGGCCGACGCTTCCCCATCGGGCTGATGAGCGTGGTGGATGAGTGCCCCTACGACACGCTCCGTGCCTACTACCACCGCTGGTATCGCCCCGAACTACAGGGCATCGTCATCGTTGGCGACATCAATGTGGACGAGGTGGAGCAGAAGGTGAAGGACCTCTTCTCCGACATCCCCAACCCCGAGAACCCCGAGCCCTATGTGGACTATCCCGTACCCGACAATGCCGAGCCCATCTATGTGGTGGACAAGGACAAGGAAGTCGCTACGCCCTCCATCACCCTGATGTACAAACACGAGCCCATGCCCCGCGAGATGCGCAACACTATGCCCTACCTCGCCATAGAGTTCTGCAACGACGTCATCGTTCAGGCCGTCGATGCACGCTTCGAGGAACTCTCGAAGGCCCCCGACTGCCCCTTCCAGGTGGCTGGCTGCTATGACGGCGACTACCTCCTGAGCAAGACGATGGCCGCCTTCCAAGTATTCGTGCAGCCCAAGCCTGGCAAAGACGCTGAGGCAGTGCAGGCTGTGGTGGCCGAGATGGAACGCTTGCACCGCTTCGGCCTCACGGCAGGCGAGGTGGACCGCGCCAAGCAGGAGTACATGAGCCAGTTGGAGAAGCGCTATGACAATCGCGACAAGCAGCAGAACGCATACTTCGTGAATCGCTACGTGCGCGGATTCCTCGACAACACACCGCTCTCCAGCATCGAGAACGACTATCAGATCATGCAACTCGTCTCCCCGCAACTCGGTGCGGAGACCGTCAACGAGATGCTGGAGGAATATGTGGCCAGCACCACCGAGAACTTCGTGCTGCTCGCCATGTACCCCGACAAGGAGGACATCAACGTGCCTACCGCCGCCACGCTGCGTGCCGCAGTAGAGGCCGGACGTGCTGCACAGGTAGAGGCCTATGTGGACAACGTGCGCAACGAGCCCCTCGTGCCCGTGCTGCCCAAGCCCGGCAAGATCGTCTCCGAAGAGCCCTCGGCCTATGGCTACACCCTCTGGACACTCGAGAACGGTGCACGCGTCTATTTCAAGAAGACCGACTTCAACGAGAGCCAGGTGGTATTCGGCGCCCGCAGCTTCGGCGGATACAACGCCGTGAAGCCCGCCGACCTGCTCAACGCCCGCCTCGCTGCCGACATGGTGGAGGGCGCCGGCCTCGGAGCCTTCTCCGCCACCGAACTGCAGAAGGCGCTCAGCGGCAAGCAAGTGGCTGTCAGTGCCAGCATCACCTCCACCGGCGAAGCCCTCGACGGCACCTCCACGCCCAAGGACCTGCGCACCTTCTTCGAACTCGTCTACCTGCGCTTCACCGCCCCGGGCAACGACACCGCCAGCTACCACCGTGCCATTGCCACCATGCGCACACAGCTGGAGGGCCGCGAGCGAGTGCCCGAGAGTTCACTCTCCGACACCCTCATCGCCACCCTCTACGCCAACCATCCCTACCTCAAGCCCATCAAGGCTGCCGACCTTGACGGAGCCGACTTTGCCACCATGCGCCGCATCTACAGCCAGCGCTTCAACACCGCCGGCGACTTCGACTTCTACTTCACCGGCAACTTCGACACCGACTCTCTGCGCCTCTTCACCGAGACCTACCTCGCCTCCTTGCCACGCGTGGCACAGCGCGAGCCCCGCAACCTCAACTCCCCGCAAATCGTGGACGGCGTAGTCACCAACCGCTACACCCGCCAAATGGAGACGCCTAAGAGCTTCATCATTCAGATCTGGCACGGCAACCACAAGTGGTCACTGCGCGACGAAGCCATACTCGACATCCTCGGGCAAGTACTCGACCAGCGCTATCTCAAGAGCATCCGCGAAGAAGGCAGCATGGCCTACAGCGTCAGCGCCAGCGGCGACCTCGCCTACACACCCCGCGAGGAGTACACCATACAGATCGTATGCCCCGTCAAGCCCGAGAAGGCCGACAGTGCACTCATCCTCATGCGCCAGGGCATCGACGAGATAGCCATCAGCGGCGTCACCGCCGACGAACTCGCCAAGGCCGTGAACTACAACGTCAAAGCCTACGCCGACAACCAGCGCGAGAACGACTACTGGGAAAGCCTCATCCGAGCCCTCACCATCTACGGACGCGACCGCTACGAAGACTACGAAGAGATACAGCGCAGCATCACCAGCGACGACATCGTACGCTTCGTGCGCCGCAACCTGCTCTCCGACAACAACTGCGGCACCATCGTCATGCTCCCGCAGTAACCACAGCCCCCACGGCAATCCATCCTCCCCCCTTTCACCGAGGCGGCCCCCTTGCATCACACCATGGCGGCCGCCTCCTTTTTCCCCGCCCCACGTTTGCCCATTCCCACCAAACAACCTATATTTGCACCGCCTACCGCGCCCCGGAACTTGACGCAGCAACCTAAAACACACTAACCACTATGGGAACGTACAAACACGTCACCTGCTGCTTCCGTCGCAGCAATGCCATCAGTGCCGCCCTCGACCCCAAGAAGATGAACTTCGGCCCCGACAGCGTAGAGCAATACAAGAAAGATCAGTATCGCTCAGCCCATCCCGAAGAGTTCAAGGATTGAACTTCCCGAGTCGTCAGATTGACGGCTGGCGTAAGTAGTACTTACGAGCCCCGTAAGTACTACTTACGGCGGCCGTAAGCCGCACTTACGGCATCTCAACACAAATTCAACCAACAAAAACAACCAAAACAACACATGAAAA